>NZ_VOYA01000011.1:0-126865 GCF_013420465.1 Acinetobacter sp. YH01005
GGTTTTTCGCCACTTCACTTAAGGCTTTGCTGCTGTTTAAGTTCGCTTCGATTTGTTCTTTCGCCGCTTGTGCGTCGAGGTGCATTGCTGCTGCTTGTTGTTGTGGGTGTGTGCTGACAAGGAGCCCCTGTCCTGCTCGTACAGCGCCCCACTGGTCGGTTCTCAGTTCAAAGCCTTCGCCTCGACCTGCACTTTCTGCGGTTTCTTTAGGATGACTAAGGTTACCGAGGTTGAGCTGAGTGGCACCATGGGTGCTTTGTAATTGTGTCGAGATTTGTCCTGTGGTGTCATCAAAGCGCAGTTGTCCAAAGCCTTCACCTTGGACTTCCTTACTTTTTATTCCAGCCAATTTTTTGGTGTCTGGCAGTTTGCCTTTACTATCAAATTGGGTTGGACTGCGCTGTGCTTCATGTATGCGCCCCACCACAAATGGTCGGTCGATATTACCGTCAAAGAAATCAATGACCACGATTTCATTAATACGTGGTAAGAAACGTGCTCCATAGCCTTCGCCTGCCCATGGAGTCAGTACATCTACCCATGCAGAGTCCGTGTCATTGTCATTGCTGCCTGCACCGCCATCATGGCTGTGGTCATCACCACGGGTAAATAAGAAGCGGACTTTGATACGCCCCCATTCATCGACATGTATTTCTTCACCACTTGGCCCAACGACTTTAGCCCGTTGCGGATGGGTGCTTGGACGGTGTTCGAGTGGGTTATATTCAGGAACAGTCGAAATATTGCGGCGTTGTAATGTGAGCTGATTGGCCTGACGCTCGGCCTGTTCATGGATGGGTTTAATATTCCACTGGCTTTGTTCAATCAGTTGATTGACTTGTTCAGTGAGGTCTTTGGGTAAGTTATTTTGGTTATAGAATTTCTTTTCTGTAATTAAAAATTGCTTGTCTGCACCACTATGTTGATCGATTTCTGGGTGTTCATTCAGTTCAAACCAATAACCCACTTGTGTATCACGCACGGTCGATTGTGCATTGAATTTTTTAGATTGTAGCTCGTGGTAGCGCGTTAGGTTTTGATTCAGTTTTTCAATTTGTTGATTGGATGCTTTAGTCGCTTGATCCTCACCGTTTAAGTCTTGCATCCATGCAGGGCTAACATGCCATGCTTGCTCTAGACTTAAGCTGGCATTGTCTTGGCTTTGGCTATGCTGATGTTTGCTTTGAACTGAACCTGCGCCTTCTTCTTGGCTGAGTCCATCGGCTTGCCAGCGCTGTACATGGACCGCAGTCGGCTGAATGCTACGTTCACCGATCAAGCTGGTGATGCTGTCTTGTTTTTCAGTGGCGCTAGAGCGATGAAAGCGGATACTACGACGGCTGAGTGCTTGATATTGGCTATTGTCATCAATCAGGCGGAGTTTTTGTTTTTCAATTGGGGCTGAGGAAGGTGGCACTTTCAGCTGCGCTTCATCGATGAGCCAATTAATGCCTTCACTACGCCAAAGACGCGTTAAAAAGTCATAATCGCTTTCATTCGACTGCATGATGAAAGGTCGTACATCATAGTTCTGACTTAAACCGCTTAGATCTAGCGTTACACTGGCAGCAAAGAGCGGACTTTTGCTTTGCCATTCTTTAAAGAGAGTCTCACTGACTTCGCGCACCGATTTGTTCATAAACACACGACTGTTGCGGCGTTTATGCCATAGCGACGTTGCGTCTTCTAGAGTGAGTTTATATAGGGTGAGTGAACCGTCACTCTGGCCTTGGGTGGCTTCTGTAATAATACCCGTAGTACGGAAGAGTTCGCCCTGATCAGTCACTTGATCAACGGCGACCTGTGCGCCAATAAATTGTTTTAGTGGAATAAGTGCATTCGTAGATAGGCAAATCAAAGTCGCTTGCACGCCTTGGTTTAAGACATGCTCCCCATCAATACGTTGAATAAAAAGCTCGTCATTCAACGCAGGGTTGGAAAATTGCACATGAATGGCACGTTTTTGGGCGGATAAGCCTAATTTTTCAAGTATAAGAGCAATCGAATTTAACATTTTAAAAGTCTGTTTTTTAAACTTTGTATAATTATGCAGCGAATGATATAGGCTAGCCATCAGACTTGACCAGCCTATTTTATTAATAAAAATGTAACATCTTAATAATTATTATTTTTTTACAATCTCTTAAATTAACCTTTCTGAACCAAATAATGGAATTCTTTATTTCCATTTTCATCAAGACATTCTTCTTGAAGCAAAAGCTCATGACCTAAATGCATACAAAATTTCGGAATATCCCAAGAGGTCGAATTATCTGTTGCAAAAACCTCAACAATATCGCCCGATTTTGATTTACGAATGGCTTGATGCAACATCATCACAGGCTCAGGGCAACGTAAGCCACGGGTGTTTAATTGAATTGATGGGGACACAGAAGGCTCAGACATTAGAAAACTCAGTATTAAAATCTAGGGCTATTTTAGCATAATCCTGACGACCGAATGTTAGCTTGAAAAATGCAAACGATAGCGTCTTAAAATGACTTGATCGCTCATCATCTAGATCAACATTAACAATAGACAACTGTATTTTCTACGGTATGATAAAATCATCATTTATTAGATATTAAGAGTCTTTAGGAAAGATCATGCAAGAGGAATCCGGCCCGTCGTGGGGCATGCGCGGCTTACGTAAATGGCTGGGCACTGCACCAGAAACCCGTGACGAACTGTTGAAATTGGTACAAGATTCACGTCGCTTCTTAGAACCCGATACAGTTGCCATGCTCGAAGGGGTACTCGACTTACCTGCAACTAAAATCCGCGAGGTCATGACCCCCCGTACTGCGATGATCAGCTTGCAAGAAGATGATGAGCTATTAGATATTTTGCATGTACTTGTTGAATCTGCACACTCACGTTTCCCAGTCTTTTCCTCAGACCAGCCAGACAATGTTGTCGGTATTTTGTTGGCCAAAGATTTGTTGCCATTTTTGACAGAACCGACCACCAAAGTCGATATTCGTGCATTAATGCGTCAACCCTTATTTGTACCCGAGAGCGCGCGTTCTGACCAAGTTTTACGTATGTTGAAAAATACCCAAACCCATATCGCTGTAGTGATTGATGAATATGGCACAACTTCAGGCTTAGTCACTTTAGAGGACATTCTTGAAGAAATTGTGGGTGAAATTGAAGATGAACACGACAAAGTCGATGAAGAAGCTCAATTTATCATTCCAGATGAAGACCCACTCAGTGCAAATACATGGCTGGTTCAAGCACTTACACCAATTGAACATTTTAACAATCTTTTAGATGCTGATTTTTCAGATGATGAAGTAGAAACTGTGGGCGGCTTACTGCTACAAGAAATGGGCTTAGTCAGTGATTTACAAGGTCAAGTGATTGAACTTGAAAACTGGGAATTTACCATTTTGGAGGCAGATGCACGTACTATTCATCTGATCCGAGCTGTCCGTAAATGAGAACCTACTTTGATAAGCTGCTAAACCACTCAGAACAAAAAAAACAGCTACCTTTCATCTATCCTTTGCTGATTGCATTATTTTCAGGTGCCATCTTCAGCTTGTCGCTGGCACCTTATCATTATTGGTGGTTGGCAATTTTATCTCCAGCCCTGCTGTATGCTTGCTTAAGTCAGCGTGCCCCTAAACAATCGTTTTTCATTGGTCTAGCTTATGGCTTTGGCTTATGGTTTGTCGGGGCTTTTTGGCTGTATACCTCGATCCATGTCTATGGTGATACCAATTCAGCACTCAGTGTTTTGATGATTGCCATTATGGCGATTGTGATGGGCCTGTTTACCGCAGTTCAGAGTTGGCTCTACCGCCGCTTCTTTCCAGAAACCCCACTGACCTTTGCGCCACTGTGGGTGTTTTTCGAGTGGAGTAAAACTTGGGTCTTTACCGGTTTTCCATGGCTGTTTGCAGGTTATGCCTTTACTGAACGATTCCTCGATGGCTATGCGCCATTATTCGGGATCTTTGGGGTATCTTTTGCGGTCATTGTATTGGCCTGTGCCTTGGTTGAAATCCTACGTAAACGCATCTTTTGGATTGTTCCATCTGCCCTTGTTTTGCTCGGTGCATGGGGTGCAGCGCAACTGCAATTTGTTCAACCTAAAAATGAAAAACCGCTGAGTGTTTCTTTAATTCAAGGCAATATTCCACAAGATTTAAAATGGTTAACAGAATACCAAGCTCAAACCTTAATGAAATATGCGTCATTAAGTCGGACCGAATGGGGGCGTGATGTCATTGTTTGGCCAGAATCCTCCATTCCAATGTTCCAAACCGATATTGAGCCGTTTTTAGATGCGATGAAAGTCCAAGCCAATAAAACAGGCACGGCTTGGGTGACAGGTATTCCCTATTGGGACTTGACAGAATCACAGCAAAACCAACACCCTATGTATTACAACACCATCATGGCAACTGGTGATGAATCTTCAGGTCTATACAAGAAGCAACGTCTAGTCCCCTTTGGTGAATACATTCCGCTTTCAGGGATGTTAAGTTGGGTACTGCCAGCCTTACAAAATGACCCGTCGATGAGTGGTTTTTCACGTGGTGCAAACAACCAAAAACCTTTGAATGTTAAAGGTCATGATTTAGGTGCGGCGATTTGCTATGAAGTGGCTTATCCCAACTTAACGCGCCGTAATGCCAGTCAAAGTGACTATCTCGTGACCATTTCCAATGACGCGTGGTTTACTGGAACGGCGAGCCCGCATCAGCACCTACAAATGGTTCAAATGCGTGCCAAAGAAAATGGCCGTTGGTTTATCCGTGCAACCAATACCGGCATTACCGCCTTTATTGATCATAATGGTCACATTGTGAAACAGGCACCGATGGATAAAGATGCAGTACTGCGTGGTGATTTACCTGCTATGCAAGGCGAAACACTTTACACTCGCTTAAGTGATTTGCCTGTGTTGATTTTCTCATTCTTGTTATTGGTTCTCGGTTGGATTTATCGCCCGCGTAAAGTTGATATTTCTTTTAAATCACGCCGTTGATTCCTCTACAAAAGATCAAAAAAACCGAGCTTTGGCTCGGTTTTTTATTGATAAACGTTCAACGTGCTAGCTCATCCTACTTTTTCAAAGTAACTTGGTGCCTAGGGGAATCTCAGCATCGGGCACACAAAGAGCAACATACCCCTCTGCATTATGAAAACCTGTGACCAAACACTCTGACTGGATCGGCCCAATTTGTTTTTTTGGAAAATTCACGACAGCAACGACCAATTTTCCCACTAGATTTTCCGGCTGATATAGCTGTGTAATTTGCGCACTGGATTTTTTAATGCCCAGTTCCTCTCCAAAATCCACATAAAGAATGTACGCAGGTTTACGTGCTTGCTCAAAGACTTCCGCCTGTACAATTTTCCCCACACGTAATTCAACTTTCAAAAAATCTTGCCAATCGATCTGTTGCATCTTTTCCTCTTGCTTTTCTTTGTTGTACTTCATCTGACTATCTAAGATCTGATATCTAAGCATTATAAAAATTTCATTCAGGCTGACGATATGTGAAGCAGACATTCGATGCGTCAAAACAGACAAAGCAAGGTCATCTTAGAACACGTATCACATTAATGTACGCTTTGATCTAGGCTAACTGTTCATTTGCACGAGACATAAAAAAACTGGAACAAGCTCCAGTTTGGAAAGTTTAATTTTGGGGTTATAACTGCGTAACTAAATAGGAAAGCATGGCAGCTAAAGATACCATTGGAATATATCGATAAAGACGAACAACCATTTGTTCGATGGCAGATGCATGTTCTTGTTTTAAATTTGCCACAGTCGCTTTTAATGCAGACCAAAAACTTAAAGCCAGTAATGAACTCATTAAGCTCATGGCAAAGAAGCCCACCATAATTTGGCTACTGCCCTCAGTGCTTTGCCATAAATACACAATGCCTTGACTGATCGGCAGAATACTTAAAATCAAAAGAACAGATTTCAGCATAGACCAATGAAATTGGTTAATTTCATCCGTTAATAATAATGCTTTCATACTATCCTCCATGGCTAAAAAAGTACCATAAAAGATATTATGCTCGGTTTTATTTAAATGAAAAGCCTATATTTATTCATATTTTACGATTATTGTAATCAATAAAATTGGGAATAATTCTTATTATAAATATCACATATTTTATATTATATAATTTAAAGCAAATTCAACAACTTAATATTAATTTTATAATTAAGATTTATTATCACTTCACTCAATATTGAAACATCCTATTAAGTGAAGTGATTAATTCCATTAAAACTGAATTTATAATTATTCTCAGTTAGTGTTTATAGTAAATATCGGCATCATTTTCTTCACCGCCAGACTGACCATCCGCACCAAATGAATAAAGATCATAAGGACGGCCTTCAGAACCGGGAATCACATATTGAATGTCATTGTCCCAACTGTCTTTTGGATATTGCCCATTTAAGTATCCATCTGGTAACCAATTTTTTGCAGATTCTGGCTTAGTGATTAAGGCATTTAAACCACCATCTTGCATCGATGGATATTTACCATTATCAATTTTGTATTGCTTTAGTGCACCTGCCACAGTTTTTAAGGTAATCGCCGTAGTATCGACTTTGGCTTTTTCACCACGGCCCATCACGTTCGGTACAATCAGCGCAGCCAAAACACCTAAAATGACAATGACCACCATCACTTCAATTAAAGTAAAACCTTGTTGCTTCATATTTTTTGTCTTCACTTGCATGTTACAAATCTCTGTTCACATCATTGTTCGAATGTCTTAAATCATATTATTCATATTCACGATTGGCAGCATCACAGCAATCACGATCACCAGTACAATGCTCGCCATAAATACCAACATCAGCGGTTCAAGCAACGCCAATAAAGTTGAAATTAAGGTCGTCACTTCACGGTCTTGCATCGTCGACGCACGTTCTAGCATCCGATCCAATTCGCCTGAACTTTCACCACTTTTGATCATTTGTACCATCATCGGTGGGAAATAACCACTTCGCTCAAGCTGTGTTGCTAAATTACCACCTTCTGTTACTTTCTCTGCCGCAAGGTTGACCGAATCTCGAATCACCCAATTATTACTGACCGCTGCGCCAATTTTTAAAGCATCGACCAATGGCACGCCAGACTTGGTTAAAATCGACAAGGTACTGGCAAAACGAGCGGCATTAATACCTTTAGACAGTTTGGAAAATAACGGTAATTTCAAGGTCAATCGGTCAAAGGCATAATGTCCCGCCGCTGTTCTGAGGAATCGAACCAAGAGAAAAATCGAGACTACGCTACCGACCAATAAAAATGGCCAGGCCATTCGAATAAAATCACTGGCTTTCATTAAAGCGATCGTTATCCACGGCAAGGCATCTTTGCTTTGGTCAAAGGTTTTGACAATATCTGGGACCACATAGGTCATGAGTCCCATCACAATACCGAAAGACATTAACATCAGGATGATGGGATAAATCATCGCACCCTGCACTTTTTTTTGCATGGCAAAGCGGTTTTCGGTGTAATCGGCAAGTTGGTCGAGAATGAGATCGAGATGACCTGAACGCTCACCTGCTGCAATCGTGGCAATATACAGTTCAGGAAAGCGTCCCGCTTGTTGTAGTGCGTTGGCTAAAGAATGCCCTTCCAAAACTTTAGAACGCACCGACATCAACAGGTTTTGCACATGGGCTTTTTCGTTTTGTTTTCCCACAGCACGAATCGCTTCTTCTAATGGAATCGCAGCGGCAACCAAAACTGAAAGTTGGCGAGTCAATAAAGCCAAGTCATAGGCATTCAGCCCTTTTTGAAACAAGCGCTGCTGCGTGTGTTTGTCTTTTTGCTCTATCGGATCGACAGCAACTGGAATGAGTGACTGATCTCTGAGCTGTTGACGAATTTGACGCGCAGAATCACCCTCAAGTACACCCTTCTGCTGCTTCCCTGAAACGTCTATGGCAGTAAACTGATATGCAGGCATTGTAATGCTCTAATTTTCCAAAATTTCTATCAGCGCAGTTGCGTCTGACCATCAAAATCATTCATATTCTTAGATATAAAATATGAGCTCACTCTAACACAACTCCTTTACGATCACGACGAAATTTAATCAGGAACTTATCCACGTTTTATGGCAAATTCAGCGAGCATTGCAACACCTATTTACCGCGTTCGAGTCGCCGTTCCGGTATATTTATACGACTGCTTCGATTACAGCTTAAGCCAAGAGCAATACCAACAAGCTGAAGTAGGTGCACGCGTTGCTGTATCTTTTGGTCGGCAAAATTTGACCGGCATCATCGTGGAAAAAATTGCACCCGATGCACCACTCAATTCAAGCTTTAAACTCAAGGCCATTACCGAACTACTTGATGATCGCGCCATTTTAGATGAGAAAGTTTTAAATTTATTGACATGGTCTGCACAGTATTACCAATTTCCGATTGGTGAAGTGATGCAAAGTGCCCTTCCGACCCTGTTACGCCAAGGAAAACCGTATAATTTATTGGCACGTACATGGAATCTCCTCGACCTCCATGCCGATGATAAAATTAAGCGTTCGGAACGACAGCAAGAAGCCTATAAAATTTTAAAATTACATCCAACTGGAACTGGGGAAAATTTACTCAATTTAGCAGGTGTGGAAACCGCGACACTCAAAGCATTAGAGAAAAAAGGTATCTGCCAATGTGTCTTGGCCGAACAGGACTTTAGCCCGATGCCTATGAGCATGGCGCAAATGCCACTCACTGCAAATCTGGAGCAAAAGAAAGCCATTGATCGGGTGTTAAAAGCGCGGAATCAATATCAGGCATTTTTACTTGATGGTCTCACCGGCAGTGGTAAAACCGAAGTCTATTTACAAATCATGCAAGAGGTTCTAAAGCAAAGCAAACAGGTCTTGGTTTTAGTGCCTGAAATTGGACTTACCCCACAGACCATCAGCCGTTTCCAATCACGTTTTCATTGCAATATTGCTCTACTACATTCGGGTTTAAACGATTCAAAACGTATGCAAGCTTGGCAAGCGGCGCAAACAGGTAAGGCATCTATTATCTTAGGCACGCGTTCTGCGATTTATACGCCACTGCCTAATTTGGGTTTGATTGTGATTGATGAAGAGCATGATCTGTCCTTTAAACAACAAGAAGGCTTTCGCTATCACGCTCGGGATGTCGCACTTTACCGTGGGCATCTGGAACAATGCCCTGTCATTTTAGGTTCTGCCACGCCTAGTATCGAGTGCTATGCACTGGCGAAACAAGGCAAAATGACCGTACTGGAATTGAACCAACGTGCGGGCACTGCGGTCATGCCGAAAATGCACATCCTTGATCTGAAAGTGGCACAGAAACAGCATGGAATCAGCCAATTATTAATTGGTGAAATCCGTAAGCGCCTTGAAAAAAAAGAACAAGTGTTAGTGTTCTTAAACCGTCGTGGATATGCCCCGGTTTTAATTTGTGAAAGCTGTGCATGGCAGGCCAAATGTCCGCACTGTGATGCCAATTTCACGGTACACCGCACACCCTATCAACACCTACATTGTCACCACTGCGGCACCATTCACCGTATGCCAGAGCATTGTCCACAGTGTAATCACCAAGAACTGAAATCCGTGGGTATGGGTACAGCGAAGGTTGAAGAAAGCCTAAATGAGCTATTTCCGCAGCATGACGTTATACGGGTCGATCGTGATTCCACCAGTCGAGTCGGCAGTTGGCAAAAAATCTATGACAAGATTCAAAAAAGCGAACCTGCCATTTTACTCGGTACACAAATGCTGGCCAAAGGACATCATTTCCCTTACGTCACCTTGGTGGCGATTTTAGATATCGATTCAGGTCTACTGAGTGTGGACTTCCGTGCCATCGAGCGTACTGCACAGCTCATTGTACAAGTCACTGGGCGTGCCGGCCGTGGTGAACGTAAAGGCGATGTGTTTTTACAAACCCTAAGACCCGACCATCCGCTTTTGAATATCTTGGTCAATGAGGACTATCGAAAATTTGCCAAAGAAACCATGAAAGAACGGGAAATGGCACAAATGCCACCGTTTCGCTATGCCGCATTGGTGCGCTGTGAGTCCAAAAACCAAGAACTCAATACTGAATTTTTACAGCAACATGCCCAATTGCTGCGTCAGGACTCTGCTGGAATTATTGACATTTGGGGGCCGATTCCTGCCCCGATGGAGCGCAAAGCGGGACGTTATCAATCCCACATGGTTTTACTGTCTACAGATCGTGC
Organism: Acinetobacter sp. YH01005; assembly: GCF_013420465.1. Classification (NCBI taxonomy): domain Bacteria; kingdom Pseudomonadati; phylum Pseudomonadota; class Gammaproteobacteria; order Moraxellales; family Moraxellaceae; genus Acinetobacter; species Acinetobacter sp. YH01005. The sequence goes on from NZ_VOYA01000011.1 coordinate 10,242, forward strand.
GCGCTTACATTATTATCTGCGTTATTGGTGGCAAAACATCTTGCATAACAAGCCATCAAATATGAAATTGAGCCTCGATATAGACCCACAGGAACTCAGTTAAACGCGTACAATTCAGTCTGAAAAATCAGTCATACTGAATTGCAACTTTCGACCAAAAATACCACTCTAGGACGAGTAAATGTCACTACTGTTACAGATCACAATTTTCCTTGGCGCATCCTTATTGCTTGTCCCTTTGCTCAAGCGCTTTGGTATTGCAACGGTTTTGGGATATCTGTTCACTGGTATTTTGCTCGGCCCCGATGTCTTTAACATTGCCAGTGATCCCCAAGCGATCCAAGATCTCGCTGAGTTTGGCGTGATTTTGCTGATGTTCCTGATCGGCCTCGAACTCCGCCCACAGCGTCTATGGAGTATGCGTAGTTCTATTTTCGGCATGGGTAGTTTACAAGTTGGTCTGACCGGTCTTGTTTTAGCGCTAGGCAGTTTTTTTGCCTTACAACAAGGCATTGCAGCCAGTATCGTTATCGGTTTCGCTCTCGCTCTTTCTTCTACTGCCTTTGTCTTGCAGATGCTGAGTGAAAAACAGCAATTAAACACCACCTATGGGCAACAATCCTTTTCGATTTTGCTGTTTCAAGATATGGCTGCAATTCCGCTGATTGCAGTCATCCCCCTGCTCGCAGGGACAGAATCATCACATCACGGAATCGCCTATTTCGCTGCCATCATTGCGACTTTTTCAGGCTTATTTTTATTTAGTCGATACTTAATGCGGCCTTTTTTCCGCTTCGTCGCGAAAAGTGGCGCGCATGAACTGATCACTGCTGTTGGCTTATTTATTGTGCTGGGTGTCGTGGTGTTGATGGATGTACTGGGCATCAGTACCACACTCGGAGCATTTCTGACCGGCGTGCTATTGGCAGACTCGGAATTCCGCCATGAACTCGAAGCCAGTATTGCTCCGTTTAAAGGGCTTTTACTTGGTTTGTTCTTTATGACCGTGGGCATGACCACAGAACTGTCGTTGTTTGTTGAAATGCCATGGTTCATTATCGGTGGTGCATTGGCACTGATGCTCATCAAAATGGCGTCACTTACGGCGATTGCGCGTTATCTTAAAAATTCATGGCGCAACAGTATTTTACTGGCGACCTGTTTGGCTCAAGGCGGTGAATTTGCCTTTGTGGTCTTTAGTGTGGCGAAAAGTGAAAATGTCGTACAGCAAGCCATTTTGGAGCCATTAACCCTCATCGTCACTTTGTCGATGGTGTTGACCCCTATGTTGTACTGGTTAATACAATCACAAATTTTGCCACGTTTTAATCCAAAAACCATCCCCGAATATGACGACATTCCGGATGAACATAATCCTGTGATTATTGCGGGCTTTGGACGTTTTGGACAAATCATTGCTCGTGTGGCGCATTTACAGCATTTGTCTTTTACCGCCATTGATAGCAACTTAGACAAAGTCGATTTCGTACGTAATTATGGTGGTCATCTGTATTATGGCGATGCCACACAACCAGATATTTTACGCGCTGCGGGCATTGAACATGCCAAAGTGTTCGTCCTTGCTATAGATGATATTGAAGACTCGATGAACGTGGCGCGTCATATTCGCCTGAATTACCCTCAGTTAAAATTATTGGTCCGTGCGCGTGACCGTCATCAGGTGCATCTGCTGCGTGATTTGGGGATTGAGCATATTTGGCGTGAAACCTATTTATCGTCTTTAGGAATGGCCTATCACATGCTGTGCGACTTAGGCATCAGCGATGAAGATGCCTATAAAAGTATCGAATTGTTCCGTGATTATGATGAAAAACTGCTGACTCAACAGCAGCAAATCTATACCGATGAACAAAAAATTTATGAAACGCATCGTAACGCTTTAGCTGAACTGGAACATTTGTTTGAAAGCGATGCGCAAGCCCGTGAAAAACCTACAGGTGTTGATTTACAACGCAGCTTACAACGTCATCGTATTGATGTCACAAGAGATGATAATGAATGACTTGTGTTTTACAATATCGTCACCATTAAAGCAGGGTTATGGAGAATTTTATGTCAGATTTACGCCAACGCTTTTTTATTGAAGATAGCCCTGTTCGTGGAGAAGTGGTTCATCTTGAAGAAGCCCTACAAACGATTCTTGCACAGCGTGACTATGCACCTGCTGTACAAATTCTCTTGGGTGAAATGCTCAGCGCGACTGCCTTGTTGGCCAGCACCTTAAAAATTAAAGGTCGTATTAGCTTACAAATTCAGGCTGCAGGCACTTTTAAATGGGCAATGGCGGAATGTAATCATCTCGGTGAAGTTCGCGCACTTGCAGATTATGAAGAAGACCCGCACTTTCAAACCGCTGAAGACAGCAGCACGGTACTGAAAGCCTTGGTAAACCCAGTACTTTTCATTAATATCGAGCCTGAATTTGGTGAGCGTTATCAAGGGATTGTACCTTTAGACAAACCGACTTTAGCGGGTTGCTTGATGCAATATTATGATCTATCTGCACAGATCCCAACACGCATCGTCTTAGCAAGCAGCAACAGCCGTTCAGGTGGTTTACTGATCCAGTTATTACCTCGGAATAGCGAAGAAGAACAACGCCGAGTTGATGAAGATCTATGGCCACGTTTAACCATGCTGACCGAGACATTAAAAGCAGAAGAGTTAACGTCTTTATCTGCAAACGAAATTTTATATCGTTTATATAACGAAGAAGAAGTTCGTCTACCTGAAACTGAAGCCTTAAAATTTGGCTGCACATGTTCAAAAGAACGCTGTGCGACAGCACTTGAACAAATTGGTGTTGCTGCAGTTCGTGAAACCTTAGAGTTTCAAAACCCAATTGAAATGGACTGCCAATTCTGTAATACAAAATATACCTTTACGGCAGAAGAAGCTTTATCCCTTTTTGGTCAACACCTTAGCTAAATCATTGCATGATTAAAAGCCTAAATCTAAGCATCCTTCGGGGTGCTTTTTTATTGTCCCGATAAAATTTAGACCTACTACTTTCTTGCGCTTAGTCGAATGGGTTCGAACTATAAAGCATCAACATGATCAGCTGTATTTGCGATCAATTTTTTTTCGAGTAGAATCGCGCCAGAAATATCGCGCCAGAAATAAAGTCAAAAAAACCAACAAAGCTTTATTTTTAATTGAAAAATAATGTAAAAAAAACTGGATAAATTATGAAACTCAAAACACTCGCTATTGCTTTAGCCATGTTCTACTTTGGCCCAATGACAGCACATGCAGCAGACCTCGTCGGGACATGGAAAACCATAGATGATAAAACAGGCTATGCTCGTGCTGAAGTCCAAATCACTAAATTAAAAGACGGCAGCTATAGCGGTAAAATCACCAAAGTGCATGCCATCCCCAACCGCCCTGTCACCACGATTTGTGAAAAATGCGAAGGTAAACTCAAAAATGCACCCTTAATTGGTTTACCGATATTCTCTGGCTTTAAACATAATGCAAAAGAGAATGCGTACACCGATGGCAAGGTGATCGACCCACTTTCAGGCAATACTTATCAAGGTAAAGGGCAATTGAATGCGCGCGGCAATGTCCTGACACTTCGAGGTTATGTTGGAACCACGCTTCTCGGCCGGACGGTATCTTGGATCCGCGTCAACTAAAGTCGCCATTTGGCTTTCATTGGCATGATGAACTCAACTCCAGACGAGTTCATCATGCCGATAATAATCTACTTTGAGATGAATTCCGACTATTTTACTAGTGCGTAGACGTTCAGCATAAACCTCATTTAGCGCCAACTCGTTCATGTTTTGGCTCAAAATATAAATACCAATTCTTAAAAAATCACTAGAATATTCATATTATTTCAGGCTACATTAAAACCATAATATTTTTATGCCTTTAAGTTTTAGGCATCCGCTTTTTGTGTAATGTGGGTAATTGTATGGCTGTTAAATTCCTCCCTTCTATCCTGTTCGGCATGTTCTCCATCTGCAGTTTATCCTCTGCTTTTGCAGCGATTGACCCCTTAGTGGGGACATGGAAAACCATTGATGATCGAACAGGATATTCCCTTGCCGATGTGGTGATTCGTAAAGATAAGCATGACCTGTATTCGGCCACCATTATCCAAAGCCGAAGCGTACCCGGAACAGCAAATGTTTCGACATGCACGCAATGCACCGGTGCTCAGAAAAATAAACCCATGGTCGGTTTAACCACTTTAAGCGGCCTAAGCGCTGATCCAGAAAAGCCCAATGAATTTGTGGGTGGAGTGATGCTCGATCCCAAATCAGGCAAGCACTACAATGCACGCGCTCGTTTGATGAATAATGGCAAGCATTTGATCATCAATGGTCGTACTGAAGGCTCTGCAATTGGACGCAATGTCACTTGGGTCAAAAACTAAGCACGAGGCCTTTAAATCATTAAAGGCCTTTTTTAACTTAAAAATTAGAGTAAAAACTCCATATTAAAGCAGTGTTTTAAAAAAATCTGCCAAATACATCACAAACCATCACATTGATTTTGTAGGGCTTTATATATAAATTAGGCAACTTACTCTAAAAACACAATTCTGAATTTTCAGGGGATGAAATGAAAAAAATATATCAACAATTATTTGCCGGAATAGTACTTAGCACTTTGTCAGGATTGTCAATCGCTGCGGAAACCGATCCGCTAGTGGGTAAGTGGAAAACTGTCGATGACCGCACCGGATATTCACGTGCAGACGTTGAAATTCGCAAAAAAGCCGATGGAAGCTATGAAGGCATCATTGTCACCACACGCAATGTCCCTGGCACTGAAAAAATGGGCGTCTGCTCGAACTGCCCAGGTGAATTGAAAAATAAACCTTTTATCGGCTTGCCATTTATTTGGGACTTTAAACAAGATCCAAAAAATCCACGTGAATTCCAAAACGGTAAAGTTCTGGACCCGATTGGTGGAAAAATCTATAAAGGCAAAGCAAGACTTAGTGCTTCAGGAAAACATTTAACTATACGTGGGTATGTTGGTGTATCTGTGATTGGTCGTAGTGTCACTTGGATAAAATATTAATTTTAAATGTGTTTTTAAAAGCCTCCTCGTGAGGCTTTTTTATTGTCATGTTTTGAAACAATATGCTGCAGTTTGCCCCTATGACAGTTTGATGAACCCTTCTATATTGATTAAAACATGATTAATATTTATACAGAGAGTATGCCAGACAATCACTATCAAACTTTAGGGATCGCCCGAGATGCTTCGGCAGATCAAATTAAAAAAGCCTATCGAAAATTGGCGCGTAAATATCACCCTGACGTCAGCAAAGAAGCTGATGCCGAAACGCGTATGCAAGCGATTAATGTTGCATACGACACTTTAAGTGATGCCGAAAAGAAAAAACAATACGATTTTGAACTCGATCATCCTCAAGGATTTGCTGGGTTTAATGCTGGCAACCAAGGTGGTTTTGACCAATCTCAGTTTTATCGCCAATCGACGAGTGATGGTCAGCATGCGGACTTTAGTGGATTTGAAGACTTGTTTGGTCGTTTTGGGCAAGGCTTTGGTGGCGGTGACTATCAGTATCAACGTGCAAACCGCCAAACCAAGAGCTTCCGTGGTGAAGACCAACACGCCAGTTTAGAAGTGGATTTAGAAATCGCATTTCATGGTGCAACGCAGAATATCACCTTGCAGATTCCGAGCTTAAATGCCCATGGTGAGCCTGAAGTTCAACGTAAAACCCTACAAGTCAAAATTCCTGCAGGCATGAAATCAGGTCAACAAATTCGACTCTCGGGCCAAGGGCAAGCTGGCTATAACGGTGGAGCTGCTGGTAATTTATACATTGAAATTTTGTATAAACAAACCGAGCAAACCCGTGTAGAAGGTGCTGATATTTTCCAACAACTGAATATCAGTCCTTGGGAAGCAGCATTGGGTCAAAAAATTGCATTTACCAGTCCTGATGGCAAAACATTAGAGCTACAGATTCCTAAAAATGCGCGTACTGGACAGCAGCTACGATTAAAGGACAAAGGGATACCAAACAAAACACCCGGACAGCTTTACCTGGTTTTAAATATAGTGATACCAGCTGCACAAACAGAACAAGAGCAACAAGCTTATGCGGCTTTTGCTCAAGCTTTTCCGTCATTTAATCCACGACAGTCTTAAGGAGAGCACCATGACAACAATTCATTATCGTGAAATTGTCTGTGACGGATGTAAACAGACTGAAATCGTAGACGAAAAAAGTAGTTTTGATCTACAACACTTTGCCTCTGCCTGTGGGCAAAGTCCAGAATGGGTTCTGCAACTACTCGAATACGATATTCTGCCTAGCCGTTCAGAAGACAGGATTCATCAATTTTTTGGCGATGATATATCTCGCGCACGGCGTGCCTATCGGCTTCAACGAGATTTCGATGCCAGTTTTACTGCGGTCGCCATGATGCTCGACCTGATTGATGAAGTCCAACAACTACGTCGCCAAGTGAAACACCAACAGCTTCATTCGCACTAAATGTATTCGTGAACGCTCTGTCCTGCAGGGCGTTTTTCTTTTTTCTTGTAGAGGAAATGATCGACAACCATGAAAACACGAGATTGCAATAAAAAAGTCAAAAACATGTTTCCTGAGTACCGTGATTTGGTCACTCAGTTACGTGATGAAAATCCGCATTTTGCGCGGATCTTTGAAGAACATGATGAGTTGGATCGCGAAATCATTCAATTGGAATTAGATCCTGTTAATCACTACAACACGGATATTGAGACCATTAAGCGTAAGAAATTAAAGCTAAAAGATGAAATTTATCGCTTACTGAAAAGTAATGAAAATGATGATATATCTTGAGATATCGACTCGTATAGGGGAATTTTCATGATGCATGTCGTTCGCAGTACAACCCACGAGGCTAAGCAATTGAATTGCTAAGACCATAAGGATCGGTCAAATCGCGTTGTACTGCAGATTCTTTAAAAAACAAAATGTAAAAACAATAAAATCATGACAAAGGATTCATCATGCACATGCATCATGTCCTATTGGGTGGCATTACTCAGTTTCAGTAGTCTATTACATGCCAGTGATAAACGAGTATTTGAAAAACCATGGATGACCAAACAGGATATTCACGCGGTGATGTGACCATCGTCAAAAATGCCGACGGGACGTATAGTGGAACACTTACTGCAATACGCCCAATGCCGTACAAGCCCTTGGTCGAAGTGTGCTTAAAACGCAAAGGCAAACTCAAATATGCACCCTTGGTGAGTCTCGAAGTTATCAAAGGATTTAAAGCAGACCCATCCATCAGAGAAGCTAACGCGAACTATTTGAGTTTCGTCAGCTTCTCAATTTCTTTCATAGTTTTAACCGTACCTTTGACTGTGCCCTTCACCGTTTGTTTAATTGGTTCATAATCCATAAACCAAAACAAATTCATGTGTTGATCGCCATGTTGCTGTGCCAGCATATCAATCACACTTTTTTCGCCACGCCCCACCAAATGCCGTCGATAAAAATAATACAGCAGTAAAATCGTGGTAATCAACATGATACCAAGCATGATCCAAAAACCGGTTGGCGATTTGAGTCCGGGAATAAACTCAAAGTTCATACCGTATATACCAGTTAATAAGGTTAATGGTGCGAAAATCGCCGTAATAATCGCTAAAATACGCATATTTTCATTGGTTTGGTTGGCAACGGCTGAAAAATGCAGATCAATGGCGGCCTGCACGGCACTGCGTAATCGTGTGGTGTGTTTTTGAATGCGTTCGATATGGCTAGTTAAATCATCTACGCGAACCAGCATGATATCCTGCTTTTCACTGCGCTTTTTGCCTTTCAAATGCGGGTAATTATCCACAACTTCATCACGCAGTTCTTGCAAGGCTTCAATTTGCTCTTCACACAAGTTTTCCACTTGCTGAAAGGCCATATTTTCCTGCAACAGTTGATGCCACTTGGTAAACCGTCGATGCCCTTGTAATAACTCTTGCTGCCAAAACTCGACACGGCGCGTCAAAGGAACACGTAAATCCAAGTATCCATCCACCATATTATTCAGTAAGCGCAATGCCAAATCTAAGGGCGTCATGGCTAATTTTCGTGGTTTATTTTGTTCATCAATCGGACGAGAAATTAAGGTTTCAATCCGCTGGATATAACTTTCAATGGCTTTGTTGCCCTTTTCACGAACCGTAATCAGCACTTGGGGCGTGAGCAAAAAACTGATCGGGGTAGTCGCCAAACCAAAGACCCGCTCATGCTTTTCAAGCGCGTCGGCGCCTGCAACAATTTGGTCATCGGGGGTGACCATTTTTCTAAAAATTAATAAATCGTAATCATCGAGTGTGTCAAAGGCACACGGATGCTCTAGATTTAAAATATCCCACAGATGATATTCATTGACCCGTAGATCACACGCCTGAATAATCTCACGCTGCCATTGCTCAGGGCGGTTAACGACATCTTCACGGGTACAATCAATCCAAATAAACTCAGGCTCAAGTTCAGGATGATGCTCACATTGCACTTGGTCTTGCACATAGATATGCGCGGCTGTTGGATGCTGAAAAAAATAATAGGTTTGCATATCTCATTTATTATTGTGTTTACTTTTTGCATGATGCCATAAAAAAAGCCTTGAGCAAGTCAAAGTTCATACTCTGACTGCACTCAAGGCTTTTTAGAATCCATTCACAGAGCCGAAACCCTGTGAATCAACAAACCATTAAGCTTGTTCGATGTCTTTCATGGTTAATTTGATACGACCGCGGTTGTCGACATCAGCAACTTGTACTTTGATCTCTTGACCTTCAGATAATACGTCTGAAACGTTCGCAATGCGTTCGTTAGAAATTTGAGAGATGTGAAGTAAGCCATCAGTACCTGGAAGGATGTTTACAAACGCACCAAATTCAACGATACGAATCACTTTACCAGTGTAGATTGTACCTGGTTCGATTTCAGCAGTAAGCGCTTGGATTTTCGCAACAGCAGCAGAAGCAGCCGCTTTAGTTTCACCAAATACGCGAACTGTACCGTTATCTTCGATATCGATTGCTGCTTTAGTTTCTTCAGTGATCGCACGAATCGTTGCGCCACCTTTACCAATCACATCACGGATCTTATCAGGGTTGATGTTGATCACTTGGAATGTAGGCGCGTGCATAGAGATTTCAGGACGAGCGCGTGAAATTACTTGGTTCATTGCATTTAAGATGTGCATACGACCTGCATACGCTTGGTTCAATGCAACTTCCATGATCTCTTCAGTAATACCTTCGATCTTGATGTCCATTTGAAGTGCAGTAATACCGTTTGCAGAACCTGCTACTTTAAAGTCCATGTCGCCAAGGTGGTCTTCGTCACCCAAGATGTCAGAAAGAACTGCGAAACGCTCGCCTTCTTTGACTAGACCCATTGCGATACCCGCAACTGGCGCTTTAAGTGGAACACCTGCGTCCATAAGTGATAGAGAAGCACCACATACAGAAGCCATTGAAGATGAACCGTTAGATTCAGTGATGTCCGATACGATACGGATCACGTACGGGAAGCGGTCAGCTGCAGGAAGTACAGCTTGAACACCACGACGCGCTAAACGACCGTGACCGATTTCACGACGTTTAGGACCAGATTCACGACCAGTTTCACCTACAGAGTATGCAGGGAAGTTGTAGTGCAACATGAAGTTGTCAGTTTTCGTACCCGCTAATGTATCTACCATTAACGCATCACGTGTATTACCCAAAGTTGTTGTTACCAACGCCTGAGTTTCACCACGTGTGAATAATGCAGAACCGTGAGCACGGTCTAACACGCCAACTTGTACGTCAAGCGCACGAACTGTTTTAGTATCACGGCCATCAATACGTGGTTTACCTGACAAGATGTTGTCACGTACTGTACGGTATTTCAGGTCTTCGAATAATTCAGCTAAGTCGTCAGCGATACCGTCAACGTCTTCTTCTGGAACGAATTGAGCAACAGCTTCAGCTTGAAGCGCATCAAGTGCTGCATAACGATCGTGTTTAACAGCGATTGTGTATGCTTCAGAGATTTTCGCTTCAAACGCTTCTTTTAATTTTGCACGAAGGTCTTCGTTTTTCGCAGGTGCAGTCCAAGTAGACTCTGTTGCACCAGCAGCCGCAGCAAATTCTTTAATCGCTTGGATCGCGATTTGCATTTCGTCATGACCGAACAATACAGCGCCAAGCATTTGGTCTTCAGAAAGTTCTTTCGCTTCTGATTCAACCATCAATACTGCAGATTCTGTACCTGCAACCACAAGGTCAAGGTCAGATTCTTTAAGCTGTTCGTGGTTCGGGTTAAGGATGTATTCACCGTTGATTAAACCAACGCGCGCACCACCGATTGGACCACGGAAAGGCGTACCCGCAATTGCAAGTGCAGCAGATGTACCTAACATTGCAGCAATGTCAGCATCCATCGTTTTGTCAGAAGAAATCACAGTCGCAGTCACTTGGATTTCGTTGTAGTAACCTTCTGGGAACAACGGACGGATTGGACGGTCGATTAAGCGTGAAATAAGAGTTTCAGCTTCAGACGCGCGGCCTTCACGTTTACCGTAACCGCCCGGGATACGACCTGCAGCATATTGTTTTTCTTGGTAGTTAACAGTTAATGGGAAGAAGTCTTGACCTGCTTTAGCTGTTGGTTGAGCAACAACGGCAACAAGAACTTGTACACCACCCATAGTGATGATTACAGTGTTCGCTTGACGCGCAACACGACCTGTTTCTAGGACAACTTGATGCTGACCGTATTGGAATTCTTTACGAATAATATTAAACATCGACATGTTTTATTTTTTCCTGATTTTATTCTAGTGGAGACCCCTAAGGTTTGGCATTCACTCAACGCCCCAAACGCTGCAACATAAATGACAAAGCTTAGAAGCCGACCTCACTAGATATTAAAAACATTAATTAAAAATACTAATTTGAGACACAAAGAAGGAGCGAATCAACGCCCCTTCCCCATTATCCAACCAAGGTTGGATAGACTTTAGTTTTCAGTAATACAGCACTAAGCATGCAATAGTCCGAAAATAAAAGTTTAAATCGAATTAACGACGTAAACCTAAAGCAGCAATCAATGCGCTGTAACGAGTAGCGTCTTTACCTTTAAGGTAGTCAAGAAGCTTACGACGTTGGTTAACCATACGGATAAGACCGCGACGGCTATGGTGGTCGTGTTTGTGCTCTTTGAAGTGACCTTGTAAATCATTGATTTGAGCAGTTAAAAGAGCTACTTGAACTTCTGGTGAACCAGTGTCGTTTTCAGCGCGAGCGAATTTTGCAACGATCTCTGCGCGATCTGCGTTTGTTAAAGCCATTCGATTTCTCCGAGATGCTTATAAAGTTAACTTTTGATACGAATCAACTGATAAATCAGCTGACTGCCGTGCATCACTACAGCAAGTGCATTATATTAAGGGAAAATCGTCCCAATTGCAAAAAGAGATGGCCGACTTCGTCAGGTTTTCATGACGATAATAGCGCCTTTTTTTTCACATCGATTCCATTATAAATTTTTTATATGTTTCGATACTTTATGCGACACAAAACCGCATATTTCTAACATGTTGAATGCGATGTCATTGAATGAATTTTAAACTGATTTTTTGATATATTTTGCCACTCGATGTTTAGCATGCAAAACTCAAAGTGGAATGATTAAAAAAAAGCCCGAGCTAGGCTCGGGCTTTTTTGCGCTGTAGTTTCTTCTTTTTTAGTTATTGTTTTATTATTTATTGTTTTATGTGGCGCTTTTCCGCGTCCTTATGTCAAACATTCCATGTTTTAACTTGCACTTCCTTATGTGGTAGATTTTGCCACAACGGCTATTAGATAAAAGTCGTATTTTTCGTATCTATATGTAAGCTTTTTCGTACATCAGTTAAGCTCTATTTCTTTTCTGTTACAGCGTATAGGCATTTCTTATTTTCCAGACATAAAAAAGCCCTGTAGTCTCTCCCAAAACTACAAGGCTTAGCGGCTGTAAGTTTCCTATTTCCTTACTTCACTGTAAGTTCGCTGTCTTTTGACGTTATTCTTATACTTTTGCGATTTTACTCAACCATCCGTGTTGAGTTCTTTTTCTGTGAAGTCATCTTCTCAAAAAGCTCTAAAAAGCTCTATGCGCAAATCTCCTGAATCGATGTAAGCCATTTCTTACAAAATACGGTACATTTTGCCTAGGCTTTACAAAGGTAGGTGATTGTTAATTTTTTCTAACAGACCACTAACTCGCGCTGTTCTTTTTATAAGCGCTTTTGCCAATGCATCTTTTGCAACAAGCAAACTCACCACTTTTTTGGCACGAGTGATGGCGGTATAAATCAGCTCTTTACTCATCATTTCGGTAGCATGATTTTCCAAAACTACCGCCGTATGGGTAAATTCAGAACCTTGAGACTTATGTATGGTCAAGGCATAGGCGGTTTCTATACTTTTAGGTAACCGTGTTGCCACCACCCATTTATCCAAACTTGGAAAATAAACCTCAAACTGCGACTTTTCCGTCATCGGTCGTTTTAAGCAAATCCCGATATCACCATTTGATAGTCCAAGTTGATAATCGTTATAGGTCATCATGACTGGACGACCGACATACCAATCCCCTTGTTTCAACACACCCAAGGTATTTAAGACCCGAAGTTCAATCTGCTGATTGAGTTCGTGTAAGCCTAATTTTCCATGTCGAATGGCCGATAGAATCCGATAATCATCAAAATAGCGAATCAATTGGGCTGACCAATTTGCATATTCAGCGGGTTGCTCTGGCCATTGTTTTAACCACGCCACATAGGGCTGAAAACCATACATCAGTTGATCATAATATTTTGCCCAATGTGCCGCACTGTTCGTAGCGTCGGGGAGATATTGCAACTGAATCACATCGCTCATATTCGGTGTCAGTTGAATCGGCTGAAGTTCGGATGCAGATACCACCTGATGTTCGAATTTCGCCAGAACTTCAGTGGTTGTTTGCTGTTGTTCTTGTTGTTGAATAAAACGAGCAAACTCACCAATGGCTGCACCCTGTACAAAACGGCGGCTGGTCTGTAAATGGGTACGGTTGGCTTGTAAGGCATCGACATCCTGAAGGTTGGCCAAAACAGCGCCAACATCGACCGAAGCCAACTGTTCTGCATCCCCTAAGAGAATCAGCTTGCTGTGTTGAGGGATTGCCGCGAATAGCATCTGCGCCAAACTTAAATCCAACATGGAGGCTTCATCGACCACAATGACGTCATAGGGTAAGCGTTGGCGCTCATTAAACCGCGGGATAGCGCGCGTCCCTAAACCCAATAGACGATGCAAAGTTACGGGTTTCAAATGTTTGTGAATAATCGAATAATGCTGCAATGCAGGATCTTTAAACGCTGCTTGTAAGGCTTCTTCCATTCGCTGCGCCGCTTTTCCTGTCGGCGCTGCCATCGCAATTCTTAAATTTGGATTTTGCTCATTCAACACGGCAATAATCCGAGCCAAGGTATAAGTTTTACCTGTCCCAGGCCCACCGGTAATGATATTAAAATTGTGCTGACACACCATGTGCAGTGCTTGGATCTGATGGGGATCGGTCAGTAAATCCTTTTCAATATTAAGCATCTGCGTTTGATTAAGATCTTGCTCTGTTTGCTGTTTTAAACGTGCAACTTGCTTGGCTAAAGCATTTTCTAGTGCCCAATAGCGATAGAGATACAGTCGCTGTGAATCAAATACAAAAGGCGCAACCGGCGTTTTTTCAGCTTGCTCAAGCTGAACCATCTGAGCCAAACATTGAATCTGTACATTTTCGGCCAAAATACAACTGTCGCCTTTTTCCACGGCTTGCATCAATTGTTGAATTAACTGATTTGCAGCAGGATGACTGACCTGATTGGGTAAATAATGTTGGATTAAATAGTCAATCCAATCCGGCAAAACCGCATCTAAATCAGCAGTTTCTTGGGGATTTTGGGTAACTAAAACCTGCATTTCTACAGTGTTTTCTTGTCCCGCGTGCAAAGGCTGTGCTGACAAGGCTTTTTGATCATTTTCCACACAGTTATCCTCAAACTTATCCACAAAGCAACTTATTGTTTCAGCGTGAATATTTTTATCTTTTTCGTGCTTTTTCACGTTTTAGCCACAACCTTTTCGCTCAATATTGCATCGAGGTTTTGAATGAATGTATCCGCCGGCTTCCAGTGATATACCCCACGATCGGACTGTCCATCCATACCACGAAGATACAGATAACTCGCCCCACCCAAATGCTGCGTCATATCATAGTCTTTCATCACGGCTTTCAAATAACGATGCAGGGCCACCAAATATAATGCAGCCTGCAACCAGTAACTGGAATGACTCATACTTTCTCGAATATAGGCATGATCATAATGTGCGGTCTGATCGCCTAAGAAATTACTTTTATAATCGGCAATGTGATAGCGCTGACCATCAAAATACACCAAGTCAATCGACCCCGTCAGATAGCGTGCTGTAAACACATCATTCAAATCTTGTATTTGTAAATCTGGCTCTTTTAGGCTTTCAAATAGCATGCGTATTTTACGTATCGCCAATGCACGATCTGCCATACTCAAATGAAAATCCATTTCCGAACGATATTCGCCATCGTTTAACTGATGCAGGCTAAAACCATCATGCAACGGTGTATGAATGATTTGACTGTACCATTCCTGCATTTCTTCAATCAGTTCAGCTTCATCTTGTTCAGGGTTCGCCGTTTGCCCAAACTGTTTAATCAAATTTTGCAATATTTGCGGCGAATCAAACTCAACATCACTATGAAAACGTGATGCGATGGCTTTGGCCAACTTCTCTTCTGGGGTGCTAAATCGAACTTTTTCCATCAACTTGTGCAAGAAACTTCCGGGCTTGGTTCCCTTTGGAAAATGCCGTTTAATCCAGCTTATTTTCTCTGCCGTTTCTGCTTCAATGATTTCAAGCTGTTCAACTTCATCGGCAGCACTGTCTTCCTGTTCGTTCATTGCCGCTGCCAGTTGGTCACGTTGTATATGTGCCTTATGTGCCGTACGCGTGAGCGCGGTAAAACTAGTGGTTTCCCGTGGATAAAAATGGCTGTTGGGAATTTCTTCCGCGTCTAATACAACAGTTTCAACCTGAGTCTGAGTCAACATCGGTGGTGCTGCACGCAAAACATCAGCATCCACACTTTCTGCATGTTGGAACAGATCAGGTTCGCTTCCACGCCAAAAAGTCAGTCCTGAACGCGCTTCTGCCATTTGTTTCTTTTCTACTTCATGATGACGTAGCACGGCATAGACACGATAACTGGCACGGGTCAACGCCACGTACCACAAGCGATGATGCTCTGCTTCATTGCGCGCATCATTTTGTTGAATATCATCTTCAGGTAAGTCCGAAGACTTCACAGCAATCACACGCTCTAACCCAAGGCTTTTTTGCTGATTGTCTTTAAGGGAAAAATTCAAATTACCTTTTTCACTTAAGCCCGCATTTGCTCCCAATAAAAACACGCAACCAAACTCTAAGCCTTTGGATGCATGAATCGTCATCAATTGCACCCCCAATTGCCCGGTCAATTTTCGCTCTTGGGTGCTTTCATTATTGATGCCTAAATTGATTTGGCGAATAAACCATTGATAGAGCTTATGCGCACCCGTGTAGTGTTCACTTTGCTGACTTAATAATTCTGCGATATGACGTAAATTCACCACTGTGCGTTCATTATCTCGACTTTGTCCAGCCACCAAACGCGTCCACACCTGAAAGACCGTCATGCAGCTATTCCACGCGCTGCGGAATCCTTGCTCATGCCAAATTTGTCGGATCTGTTCGAGTTTTTCGATGATTTCGCTCAGTCCATCCGCTTGCTGTTCGAGTGCGACCAGTTGTTTCAGATCAAAACCCAATAAACGGCTCAGCAGCGCACGTTTCACCTTGGCTTCTTGATAGGGATTCAAAATCGCGGTCAGCAAAGCGGCTACATCTTGTGCGACGGAACTTTTATAGACACTGTCCCGAGATGCTTTATAACAAGGGACACCGAGCTGCAATAAACATTGTTGCACTTGCTCTAAGTCGAAATGGTTTTGCCCCAAGACCGCAATATCGTTTGCTGTCAGTGCTCGCTGGGTATTGTTGTCTTGAAAATATAAATGTCCTTGCTGAGCTTGGTTGAGCAATGACTGAATCTGCCAAGCCACTTGCTCTGCTTCATTCAGCGTTTCATCCAAAGCCAACCAACGCAGCGGTTGTGGATTGACTTGATCATGATCAATCAGCGGCGGATGCTCACGCTCACCTGCTTGAATCGGGGTGTATTCAACTTGCTCACCAAAGTCCATTTGCCGATGAAACAAGGCATCCACCACTTCAACCAAGTTTTTGACTGAACGATGGTTTTTGTTCAAGGTATAACAACGCCCACCCTTGGCTTGAATATCATGACGCGCTTTACGATAGGTCAGCATGTCACCGCCACGGAACCCATAAATCGCCTGTTTGGGGTCGCCGACCATAATCATACAACCCTGATGTAAGCGCTCCTTGACCCGCCAAATGCTAGACAGCATGTCATCTTGATCTTGGTTGGTATCTTGAAATTCATCGACTAAAATCAGCGGATATCGTGCTAAAACATGAGCAGCAAAACTGTCTTTCCCTGCGGCTGAGCTTTGCTGTAAGGCTTCCGATAAGGTCCGAATTTGTTGTGAAAAGGTGGTTTCCCCAGCGTGGGACAACACTTGAGGCAAACGCTTTTTAACTTCCTGCGCCAAATAAAAATTTAGATATTGTTCTGCTTGATTGATATGTTCATAAGCGCTGAGCACCGCTCGGAGTTGTTGAACAAAAGCATGTTGATAAAATTCTTTTGAGATATCCGGCTGTTCTTCAACGACTTTGTCTTTAAAGACACGTGGCTTAAATTCAGTTTTATTCGGATCATAAAACAATGAACGAATGGCTTTCATTGTCTGTTGTAACACATCGGACTGAGTCAAAACCCCTTGGCTACCCGCTGCTTCAAAGTGCTGTAAAAACTCGGGAATGCGTGTATTAAAGGTAACAAAGAATGCACCTTTATTAAAACGTCGAGCGTCCACCAAGTTTTTATAATGACTTGCGGCATCAAAACACGCTGCAAGCTCTACACGAGCGGCAGGCAGCATTTGCGCAAGCTGATGACACATCGCTTCAAAATGCGCCAAAGCATTTTCGGGTAATTCAGGGACGCGCAAATCCACCGATGGGAAATTTAGACTTTCCTTTACTACACTAAGATAGTATTCAGGACCTTTCAACTGATGATTCAACATCAAATATTCAATCAAATGCGCAGGCTGCTGCTGAATCCAATCTCTTAATAAATCATGAATGATCCGTTCAATATGCAGGTCTTCATCATCACTGATTTGCACCTGTTCAATACGACCACTTTCAAAGGCAAATTCACGTAATAACTTTTGACTAAAGCTGTCTAAAGTTCCGACAAAGAGTTCTTCATATTGTTGTAAGACCACGTTCAGACGATTGTACGCATATTCTAAGTGATGCCCATGATCTTTCAGCACTTGCTGATACAAAGGGTCGCTCAAACTTTGCTGAAGTTCGGCCAACTCATTTTGAGGTGCCGCGAGCAGGCCATTAACAAAGCCACGGGTTTCTTCAATCCGCAGTCGTACCCGCGCTTTGAGTTCCGCTGTGGCTTTACGGGTGAAAGTGGTGGCAATGACCTGATTCGGCATATAGCGATCGAGAAAAATCCGCACCATCAGACTGGAAAGCGTATAGGTTTTTCCTGTACCCGCCGAGGCTTCAATCCAGTGCAGTCCGGTAAAGCTCATGTCTGCAATCGGGTTGGTGGATATTTTCATCGTTTGCTGTGGCATATTCATTTTTTCACCTCAGGCTTGATGACATTGAGTTTTTTTAGGCCGTCATCCGCCTCGGTATCCATCACATGATATAAACGTTCTGCATAATAACGACAGGACAATGCCAGAAGCTCATCTGCCGCTTGTTGCTGTAAAATAAAGCTCCAATCACGATGGTGGCTATTGGCTTCATTCGACTCCAACTCCACTCCACCAAAACTATGATTTTTCAGCCATTCCTCTTGAAGCTTTGCAAAATTATCTGGCATGAGCTGGCCTGTTTCATTCTCCACCCAAGTGCATTTTTCTTGGCGAATTAAGGCAGCAGGCAGCACCACAGGACGTTTTTGTGCATGTTTCCACATCGCCACCCATTCACTGAGCTGCAGCTTGGCTTGTGCAGAGCTTAATCCACAACAGACTATGCTTTTATCATTACAAATCACTTCACGACGATACGTCGCGCCCTCATCGCCTAAGTCTAAATAGCTCAACCACAGCAGATATTCGAGCCAGGTTTGCGTCTGACGCTTAGGCTTTGCCCCAGACGCCATACAGCTTAACCAATGCATACTCTGAGAGTCTTCAGGCACGGTGATACTCAGTATCAAATGCGGTTCAAGCTGTAAGTTTTGTAAGGTGGTCGCGGTTACACGGCGTCCATCCAAACGCTCTAATAACTGTGCCTGCTCTTGCAAACTGAGCTTCCAAGTCGCTATTTGACTATGTCCCACAGGCAGTACATCTTGGAACAAGGCCATATCCGGTTCAGTTGGAGTCGTAGAGTTCTGATCCTCAGCTTGATGGACACGAGAGGCAGGCTGCACATAATGCTTTTGCAATAAGTCACGGACATGATATTGCTGTAAACGGTCGAGCAATAAAGGCTCTTGCTGTGGTAATTGGTCACCGGTATAGACACTGGCCACGCCAAGCGTTTTCAAATATGCACGAGCTGGAAACACCACATCTTTAATCCATTCCTGACCATCCAAAACCCGTACTTCTTGTTCATCATGCACAGGATAATCACGGTTAATCCACGATTGGCGTTGACCAGACTGATCTAAAATATGTTCCGCCACAGCAAACCATTGATCTTTATATCGTAGGTTTTTCGACTGCTGAAAACCCATCGGGTCAAATGGCTGCAAAGGATAAATATGGTATAGCGGCTCGAGCTGCTGTGGAATGCGTAAGCCATCCAAATCCAGCATGGCATCATGGGGTTGGTTCAATTGCTGCGGCTGAATCATCCGTGCGAGGAATTGGCTAAATTCATAAATCACGGAGGATGGCTCACGACTTTCACCATCATTGACATCAAAGCCATTATAGAAAATCCACAAGGACTGTCGGGCAAATAACAAGGCATCTAAAAATGCACCTTTATCATCTTCCAAACGTGAGCGATCACCCAATACCGGTTTAAACACATCCATCAAATCAAAAGGCACTTGCTGATCACGACGTGGAAACTTACCACTATCCATGTTCATCAACACCACCAATGAAAATGGGACTTGGCGGATTTTCCCCATGTCCGCAAAGGTCACGGATCCTGTCGGTTCGATCTGATCGGCAGAGCTATCGATGCCTTGTTGTATTTCTTTGAGCAGCAAAGATAATGGCAAATTAAAGCTGTTTGGGAGCGACTCAACTTTATCACTTTGGGCATTATGCAGACGTTGCATCATCGCACGCATCACACTGCGAATGGTTTCAAATGCTCGACCACTGGCTTCCACAAAAGGCTTTAAATCTGCATCTAATTGTTGCAACCACACTTTGACAGTCTGTGTGCTGAGATTCGGATTGAGCCAATCTCGACGCGCACTGATATCTCGGTAGATCTGAATTAAAGTTTGAACCAACTCAAAATCACTACTCGACACCCCTGCAAAACTTAAGGTGTCCTCAAATACGGCATGTTGTGGAATCGCAATCCCTAAAGCCAAACGGTCTAATGCAAATTTAAAGGTATAACGATAATCTCGGTCTTGCTCGGACAAATAAGCCAACATGTGCTGTTCGTCTAAACCACGACGGAAACCAGCTTGAATCAGCAGTTCCATCATACCTTCCATTTGCACATTGTCGAGCTGATACAGTTCTTGCACCGCATTCAAATTCAGCCAATCATGAAAATCTTCTGCGGTAAAACGACCTTGGCTAATTTCAATGCGTCCAACGAAAGCTTGCCATGCATTTTGAATATCTTGGCTGACCACCCCTGCAATTTTTACTGGGATATAAGGTAAATCCACCGCACTGCGTCCCATGCCACGAGTCGTCGAAAAGACCGTCCGAATATGCGGTTCAAGCTCTTTTAAATTTGGCACCAAGACCAAGATATCACTCGGATGGCGTGGCTCCTGTTCCGTGCCCTCGGCCAACCAATGTACCAACTGCTCACGTAAAACCTCTAATTGACGCAGGCTAGAATGACAGACATGAAATTGAATCGATTCATCTGAACCCGCGAGTGCATATTGATGCTGCTTGGGTTCTTCTAAGGTCATGATGTCATATTGAATTTGAGCGAGCAGCGTTGTCGGCTCGGTGTCTGGAAAAATATCTTCCCAACCTTCGCCACCAGACATATTCACCAATAATGCAAAGTTATCCCGCGCACGTTTACCTAAACGCGTCAGTAATGAATGCTGAGATTCACGAAATTCCGCATTGGTCGTACTCAGATAGGCCTGAATTTGTGCCGTGCTGACATTGGGATTTCGCTCAATATAACGCTGTTGTAATTTCAAGTTATAACGATCTTTCCATACGGGATCGACCATGTCTGCCCAATACTCACGCGATGGGTTGAAATACAACAGATGCACTTCGGTATACGCTGCCAAGCGATATAAAAATTTCAGTTGTGCAGGGGGTAATTCTAAGGTCGTAAAGACGAAAATCTGTTCAGGCAAACCGTTATAGGTTTGGTGACGCTCATCATCATCGCGCTCATCATCCTCAGCATCCAAATCAAATTGCTGCTGCCGATTTTGCTCAGCATGCGCCAAGGCAAACCAAAATTTATTGTCTATTTCCTGACGGTCATTAAAGTCTTTTTGGAATACTTGATGCCACAGCCAACGCTGCCAATGCTCCAGTTGTCGAGCCTGAGTCGGTAGATATTCATCAGCTTGTTCAGGTTTCAGACCTGTAAGTTGCATAATATTTAACGGCTGGTTATAACTCCACGCTTTTAGCCAGTCAGTATCGCAATGTGGACAAACCCAGTGCTCAACACCTTCATCTGGGGTATGAATACAACTGCCACGAAAGGCCATGTAGTTGGTAAAAAGCCGAGTGACTTGAGCAGCGATCCAGTACAACATTTCTTGCCGCTTTTGCTCACGTTTTTTTCGATCTGAGAGCTGTGCTGTGCTGTCAAAAATACGCTGAACTAAGGGCTGAACATCTGTCGGAATCTGTGCTGCATCAAACTGATCAGCTGCAATAAAAACCGCTAAAGCATTATAAATACGCCATTGCATAATCAACGGCGGCATGTTGATACCTTTAATCCGCTCTCGGTCTTGTTTATTCGGCAAGGCCCAATCGTAGGCTTTCCACTGCAACCCTAAAATTTTACGATGATGCTTAATATTGGCACTAATACTGATTTTTTCAGCAATTTGTTTTTCTAACCATGCAGCAATGGCTTGATCGGGCACCACGATATGTCGTTCTTGCAAGACGGACAAAGCATTGGTCGATTGATTCGATTTCAATTTTTCGATTAGACAATCCACCAAAACTTCGATTCGTTGACTTTGAATTACATGTATTGCCATGGATTACCTTTACAGCCTGAGTGACCAACTACTACAAAACAACAATGATTATTTACTATACATCTTGGGCTGTCTATGCGACTTTGACAAGAGAATAGATTGCAAAAAATGCTTTTAAACAAGTATCTTAATGATACTTTATGAGAAAAAAACCAATCCAGTATCAAGGGTATCTGCTTATGAAAATTGATAACATTCCTGATTCCATCGACCCTAACTTAAATCTGGACATTATTCGCGCTGAATGCTTAGAGCTCGTCAAAAAACGTGCTTATTTTTCAGCAGGTGCAGCTATTATTCCTGTGCCATTTTTGGATGTGGTGATTGACGTCGGAATTTTGTCACAGCTCATTCCAGAAATTAATGCGCGTTTTGGTTTAGCGCCAGATCAAATTAGTGTGTATGATCCAAAAACCAAACAAATTCATTGGACAGAACTGCGTAAACGTGGTGTCGAATTTTCTGGTTTAGTGGTTGCACGAACCGCGATGAAAAAATCGCTAAATAACATTGCAGCAAAATATATTACCAAACAAGTCACTAAATTTATTCCATTAGGTGGACAATTGGTGGCAGCCAGTTTGGGTTATATTGTGATGAAAAAAGTCGCTGAAACCCATGTAGAAGAAAGCTACCAATTGGCGAAGCGTATTCAACAGAAATTTCCGAACCAACCTGTCCCAACGCCGAACAATGTTTAACGGCGATATCTAGCGCATCAACATCGTTTATAAATCAAAGTGATCTAAACCATAGATCTAAAGATTAAGTAGATCTGAAAATGAGCTAGTTTTGAAAATGAAAAAAGCCACGAATATCGTGGCTTTTTTCATGCATTCAATCTGCTTTCAATTGCGCTAAGATCGTCTCTAATACCTGTAAGCGCGCACTATGTTTGTCATTGGTCGCGATCACATGCCACGGCGCATATTCTGTATCCGTACGTTGCAACATATCTGCGGCAGCTTTGAGATAGTCATCCCAACGGTCACGATTCCGCCAGTCATCTGGAGTAATTTTAAAACGCTTATGCGCGGTTTCTTCTCGAGCTTTAAACCGTGCAGCTTGCTCATCCTTTCCAATGGCTAACCAGAACTTGATGACAACCGTTTGACTGTCATATAAGTCCTTTTCAAAACGGTTGATTTCATCATAGGCTCTCTGCCATTCAACCGTATTGGCAAAGCCTTCAATTCTCTCAACCAAAACGCGACCATACCAACTGCGGTCAAAAATCGTGATCTTTTCTTCAGGGAGAATTTTATTCCAAAAGCGCCATAAATACGGACGGCGTAGCTCATATTTTTCGGGTGCTGCAATAGTATGAATTTCATATTCGCGCGGATCTAACTTTTTGACAATGCGCTTAATTGCCCCGCCTTTCCCTGCCGCATCCATCCCTTCAAAGACGATCACCACATTGCGTGAATCAAAACGTAAAGCTTCAGCCACCTTGCGGCTTAATTTTTTTAATTCTTTTTTATAATCAGCTTCATCAGCGACGGCAGTGCTGGGTTCCAATAACGCCTGTGGGGTTTTGGCTTGTTTCCAACGCCCTACCGCTTTAGTTTCATGTGTTGGACAATGTTTTAAAGTGCGTAAAATATGCTGTGCAAATTGCTGATCACGGACTTGCTCATCTTCACAGTCGATAATGATCCAGTCATGACTAAAACGCTGACGTAAACGTTGCAAGTTGTCATATTGTTTTTTATTGCGCCAATCTAAACCATGCAATTTATGCCAACGCGCTTCACTCGGGTCCATTTCATCCAAACGTTTTTGTAAAGATTTCCAAGATAAATCGAACCAGACCTTAATCACATCGACATGATTATTTTTTAGGTCTTGTTCATAGGCTCGCATGTTCTCGACATATTCATCAAATAAGGTTTCATCCAAAGGCTTCGACACATGCATGGCGGTACTGAGCAAATCACTGTACCAGTTTCCAAACATCACCATGATTTGCCCTTCGGCAGGAATAAACCGTGCATAAGACTGCCAAAACGTTTGTTTTTGATTAAACATGATCGGGGCATCCGCTTTCACCATTAAGTAGCGTGGATCGACCCATTCGCGGAGCTGTTTGACAGCCTCTCCCTTACCCGCAAGCTCGATTCCACTCACTAAAATCAACATGCTTTTGGCATTGGGCTGACGGCTGGTATTTTTCAGTTGATACTGCGCTTCAATCAGCTCAACCGAGAGTTGTTCTTCATCCATCAATTGAAATTCTGTTTCTTTTAAGCTCATGGCGGACCCTTGGTTTTATTCTGTTTTGAGTATAACCATGCCCTTCACCCCACAACAATGCTTTCATGTATATGCTGAAATGCAAAATATGACCGTTTCTGCAACAAACTGACTCAGATTGACCTGTAATTTCGTCACTTTGTCATAGCCCTAAGCTCCAACACCCACTAAGATTCAAACATCTAAAAAATAATTGAGACACTCAATGTCCAAACTTGCAGTATTAGATGATTTACTTGAACTGTATTACCAGTTGAACTACCACAAAAAGCCAGAAATTTTACAGCGTTTACAAGATGTCCAGCAGTGGCAAAAACAACGTATGCAACGCACACATGCCGTACAATTTGCTGAAAAACACAATGTGCTGATGTCTGAATATTTTATTAATCGTTTATATGGCGGTCCTGATTTTGATGCATTAGCAGCACAAATTGCTCGTCTCACGCGCTATGCACACAAAGCTGAAAAATTGATTCCAGACAATGCCATAAAGACTGGTACTTCGGGCGTTCAACTTGCCATTTTAGCCGTACAGCTTGATGAACAAGTGGCCATGCAATTATTAGAAGATTATCCATCCAATCTGCCCTTAACCGATGAAATGATGCGCCAGACTTATCTTAAGCTCGATCAGGGCAAGGACCGTATGTTACAGCTGCAACTATTGGACGATTTAGGTCGTAATTTAGATAAATATATGCGCTCATTTATGGTCTATACCGCCTTTAAGATGTGCAAAGGTGCAGCAATAAAATATAACTTCGAAGTGATGTATGACTTTATGCAAGATGGCTTTCTCGCAATGAAACCACTTAAGTCAGCAGAAAAATTTGTGCGTGAATTTACCACTGTAGAACGTCAAATCATTGACCGTGTACATGCTGGAGACCCGAACCCGTTTCAGCCTGCGACCTAACAAAATTATCATCCCCATTCAGCCCACATTTGATATAAAACAAACAGGGCGTTCAAGGCTGAATTCAGATTTTTTATAGGGGTTTTGCAAAGCAATTACAGCAGCCCCTTATTTTTTCTGTATATTATTCACAACAAATGCAAATGACTGCTGTATAACAACAGAGAATCTGTCATCATGCTTACAAAGTAACATTAACCCTATTTATAAGTTAGGAGTGACTCTAATGTCTAACGAGAATCAAACGCCTGTCCCTACACCTGAGTCGGCACAAAATACAGACAAAGCGAGTCCATTCTTAACTGAACCTTTACCACAAGGGACAGCGCAAGGTCAGCAACAATCTTTAGAACAACGTCTGACCGACACACCTGTGACAGGTTCAGTACCCAAATATAATCTGCCACGTGGCGCGAATACTGGTAACGTTGGAGCAACCACGCACTTTGGTTATCAAACCGTGAGCAGCGAAGATAAAGCGCAAAAAGTAGCGGAAGTCTTCCACTCAGTGGCTGCAAAATACGACATCATGAATGATTTAATGTCATTTGGTATTCACCGTCTATGGAAACGCTTTGCCATTAACATGTCAGGCGTACGTCGCGGTCAACACGTGCTTGATATTGCAGGCGGTACAGGCGACCTTGCCAAAGTGTTCAGCCGTGAAGTTGGCCCGACTGGTCATGTGGTGCTTTCAGACATTAATGAATCGATGCTCAATGTCGGTCGTGACCGCCTAATTGATGCTGGTTGTACCAATGTCGATTTCGTTTTGGCCAATGCTGAAACTTTAGAACCTTTTGCTGACAACAGTTTTGACCTATTGACCATTTCATTTGGTCTACGCAACGTGACTGACAAAGATGCTGCACTAGCTGCAATGTACCGCGTACTTAAGCCAGGTGGTCGTTTACTGATTTTAGAATTCTCTAAACCGGTATTTGAACCATTCTCAAAACTGTATGATTTGTACTCATTCACTGCATTACCGATCATGGGTAAAATCGTAGCGAATGACTCTGAAAGCTATAAATACCTTGCAGAATCGATTCGTATGCACCCAGACCAACGTACGCTTAAAGGTATGATGGAAAATGCCGGCTTCCAAAACTGTGATTACCACAACTTAACGGGTGGTATCGTAGCTGTACACCGTGGTTTCAAACTTTAATACTGCAGGCTGAACTATGTGGTCGATTCTCGCACTTGGTGCAGTTGAACGCTTAATTCATCATGTCATTGATTTGGATGCTATTACTCGCATCCAACTGAATGAATTGCAAGGCAAAATGCTTCGTGTGGTGATCGACTCACCACAATTGTCGGTGGATGTGTTTTTTGACGATCAGAAAGTTCGCTTAGAACCGACGCCAACAGGACATACTGAAACTGCATCCATCTTTGAGCAACGCCCTTTCGAACAGCATTCAAACATAACTGAAGCAACGGCGACCTTACATGTCAAAACAGTCGTCGAGCTCCTTAAACTGCTGTTGGCTGAAGATGTCGGCAATATCCCATTGCAAGGTGATTATCACTTATTGCAGGATATCCAGCGCATTATGCAGCAAGCTGAGCCCGATTTAGCTTCGCATCTAAGCCCTTGGATTGGGCCAAGCCTTGCGCATGAAATTGGTAAGTTACAACTTGCACCCAAACATCTCAAACGTACTTTACAAAGCCATTTGTTCTTTGCTGAAGATGCGTTAAAAGAAGATTCAGGCTTGCTTGCCCCACGCTGGCAAATGGATGACCTGAATCAAGACACCCGAATTTTGAATCAAAATCTGGACCGTGTAGAAGCAAAAATTCAGCAACTGCACAGCCAAATTGACTCATTACAAGACAACACTTAAGACTAGGTAATTGCATATATGATTCCGCACGTTTCACGTTTACTCGACCTTTGGCGTATTGCTGCGCACTATAGACTCGACACGTTGTTTCCTGCGGAAGAATTACCGGAAAAAGCCCGTCATATTCTTTCCCTCATTCGCATGCACCCTGCGGCATGGTCAAGCCGCGAGCGAAAAAATCCGCTCAAGCTCAAAGAAGCCATGGAAGAGATGGGCCCGCTGGCCATTAAAATGGGGCAATTACTATCTACCCGTCGTGACTTGATTCCACCTGAAGTTTTACAGCAATTGGTGCTTTTACAAGACCGTGTAAAACCTTTTTCAAATGACGTTGCCAAAATGCGCATTCAGGAATCACTCAAAGCCGATGTTAATACCTTATTTGCACGCTTTGACGAGCAGCCTTTAGCCGCAGCATCTATCGCACAAGTGCATACTGCTGCACTGCATGATGGTCGCGAAGTCGTAGTGAAAGTGACTCGCCCGAATATTCGCAATCAAATTCTGCATGATTTTGAAATATTAGAGTGGCTTGGTCAGTTCCTTGAAAAACGCCTAGAAGCCGCTCGTGCCCTGCATCTGTCTGAAATTATTCAAGACTACCGTCAAATTATTCTCAATGAATTGGATTTGACTTTAGAAGCGGATAACACGCGTCGTATGCGTCATTACTTCACCGGTTCAAGCATGATGTACGTGCCTGAAGTCTATATGGACAGCCGTGATGTCATGGTCGAAGAGCGTATTACGGGTGTACCAATTTCAGATATTGCGACCTTTGATCGCTTGGGCATGGATCGTAAAGATTTAGCCGAAAAAGGGCTCACCATTTTCTTTACCCAAGTGTTCCGCGACAACTTCTTCCATGCAGACATGCATCCGGGGAATGTCTTCGTCGAAACCATTAATCCAAGCAATCCACGCTTTATTGCCTTGGACTGCGCGATTATGGGTGAGCTTTCAAAGCACGACCAAATGACCGTAGCACGCATGCTGCTTGCGGTTATGAACAGCGACTTTATGCAACTGATTCAAATCGTGCATCAAGCGGGTTGGATTCCACCGGGTACAGATCAAGATGCCTTAGCACGTGAAATGCGTCGTACCGTTGGCCCAATGGTCTCTAAACCAATGCATGAATTGGACTTCGCCGGCATCCTGATTCAAGTGATGGATATTGCGCGTCGTTTCCATTTAGAGATTCCGCCACAATTGATGTTGCTGCTCAAGACCTTGGTCCATGTTGAAGGTTTAGGAACTGATCTCTATCCTGAATTGGATATTTGGAGTTTGGCAAAACCAATCCTCACCGATTGGATTAAAGCGCAAATGAATCCGCAGAAAAACTTAAAAGAACTCGGGCAAAAAATTCCAGACTTACTTTTAGGTGCGCAAGATTTACCAACGCTGATGATCGACAGCCTGAATGGTTTAAAAAATCAGTCGGCTTGGCATGCCAAACAACTGAATGAACTGCAAAGCATGCGCTTGCAAATGGAACATCAGCAAAAACGTAGTTGGGTTTTTGGCAGTATTATGGCCATCTTCCTCTCCATCGCGATAATTGTGCCATGGTATGTTTCCATCGTATTAATTGCACTTTCAAGCTTACTTGCCATTTGGCGTGTGTTTAAATAATCTTTGTATTTAAATAATCTTGATGTATCCATAACTCCTTTAAGCCTTTTAACAATAAAGGGCTTAAAGCTATAAAAACAAAAAATTTAAATAAGGCTGAACGCCAGTCATACAGTTATTTAGGGGTACTGTATGGTCAAAATCCACTCCGAGCATGTGCAACGGCCTTGCTATATAGTTTTTCGACTCTGCTCGATGTGTTGGTTCAATTGAATTTGCACTTATCTTTTCTGAACTGGCAACCGACAGCCAACACCACCATGTATCGGATGCAGCATAGCGCTGCATTTTGGTGGATCATTCTCTTTAATGCACTTCCCTGTATATTCCTGCTTTGTTTGCCACAGCAAAAACTGATGGCCGGGTTAAATTATTGGTTATTAGCTGGGGCCGTGGTTTTTATCATTAATCTATTTGCTTGGGCGGTCTTCCCAATGGCGACATGGGCAATCGTCTGCCTCAGTTTGTTTCAATTGCATCGGCATAATGAACAATTATTACAGCATTCGTGAGCGGTGCCCTGATATGACTGAGAAGTCATTTGTCGTAAGTTTCAGCCATTGGGTCTGTGCAAAAACGCACTAGAATAATTCTAAGACTGTATTTTAAGCGACTGCCATGACTCAAATTTTGCAAAAAAAACCGCCTGCGCTCAATATCCGTGCTGGCCATTTAGCACGCCAACTGATTGAACAAGAAGGTTTAAACGCTGCTCAAGTGGATATACTGCCCGGTGCTGCTGGTGGCCCGAAAGGCATTGGTATTCAAGGTTTAGATCAGGCGATTTTTGCTGACTTTTTGCCACGTGCGCAACAAAAGCGTACTTTAATTGGTTCATCGATTGGCAGTTGGCGCTTTGCCAGTATTGCTGCTTGGGGAGCCATTGAAGGGACGAAACGCCTCTCTGAGCTGTATACCAATCTGAGCTTTCATAAAAAGATGAGCCGTCAAGAAGTCAGCGATGTGTGTCGTGGCATGCTGATCGATTTGATTCAAGGTCAAGAAGCGGCACTGGTTAATCACCCGGATTATCACCTCACTGTGCTTTCAGTCAAAGCTCAGCATATTTTCCAAAGTGATAAAGCCCTGCCGCTGTTAGCCTCTGTCGCAGGGATCGTGGGCACGACAGCGCTCGCACGTAAACACAGTCGTTATTTCATGCAGCGTGTAATTAGTCAGCCTGTGTCAGGTCATCAATTTACCGTGGCGGATGATGGCTTTACCACGCATTACCATGCATTGACTCAAGACAGTGTCATGCCGTGGCTTATGGCTTCTGCATCTATTCCCGGTGTCATGGCCGCGATACGTGATATCCCTGATGCGCCACAAGGCAGTTACCGCGATGGCGGCCTGATTGACTATCATATTGACCTACCCTTCCAAAGTCAGGGCATCGTGCTGTATCCACATTTCACGGATAGCATCACCCCAGGTTGGTTTGATAAATTATTTAAACGCCAAGCCAATCCTGAAAATCAGGCGCGTACCCTGTTACTGTCACCTTCACAAGAATACCTTGCAAGCTTGCCGCTTGGCCGACTGCCTGACCGTAAAGACTTTACCCTCAAAGGCTTAGACAACCAACAACGCATTAAAATGTGGAATCAATGTGTGGCTGAAAGTCAGCGTATGGGCGATGAGTTTTTGGAGTTGGTTGAAAAGCAACATTTCCCAGCAGTCATGCAAGCACTCTGAGCGTTACAGTAATCTCTTGCGAGGGACGCTATAATCCTGTTTCAAAATTTTGAGCTTATTTAGTATAGATTTATGCGGATATTTTTAACTGTTTTGCAGTATGCCTGCATCGCTTTTGCACTTTTCCTTGTTTATCAAGTGTCAACCGCCTTGATCAGCGGCCAATACGATTTAATGGAAGTGGTGGCAGATGTTGGTACGATTTTAATTTGTATCGATTTGGCGGTGTTTTTATTTACCAGTAATGCAAAACAAGGCATTAGCATCGAAGACTATGCGAAACAATTGGAACAAAAGCCGTCAAAATTGGTATATGTGACCCGTAAATTGGGACATTTCGGTATTTTGCTGATCATTACCAGTTGGATCGTACCGATGATTCGCTAGTGTATTTTAGTTCAATAAAAAGGATCATCATGTGTTCATGATGATCCTTTTTTATGTCATCAGATTTTATTTATCCGAAGAAATTAACCCGTCCAGTTCTTACATCATACACTGCACCAACAATCGCCACTTTACCTTCTTGCACCAATTGCTGTAGCACTTCACTATTTTGCAAAATATAGCGGATGTTGTAATGCACATTCATTTGCGTCACTTGCTCTAAAAATGCCGGACTCAGCGTTTGTGGTTGCATCAATTCGGCAACACGCGATACAGACTCATTGAGTGGCCCCAGCACATATTGAATATGCGGCATACGCGTCAGGCTCTGTATCGATTGACCAGCTAAATACAACTGACAAGCACTGCTAACCGCACCACAGTCCGTATGACCAAGCACTACGATCACTTTGGCGCCTTTGGCTTCGCAGGCAAATTCCAATGAACCCAAAACTTTTTGCCCCGCGACATTCCCCGCTATGCGCAAACTAAATAAATCACCAATTCCAACATCAAAAATCATTTCAGTCGGCGCACGAGAATCCATACAACCTAACACTGCCGCAATCGGATGCTGCCCTTCTTCTGCGGTCACCCGCAGTTGACGATAGATATCTCGTTGCAAACGCTCATTTTGTACAAAACGTTCATTGCCTGCTTTGAGCAAAGCGAGCACGGCCTCTGGCGTCAAACGTTGCTGTAAAGCTGCGGTACTGATATCTATATCTAATGCCGCCTCCTGCGCATCGGCATAGTGTGCCTTGAAACCAATCAACTGTACTTGCACTTTACGCTGCACAGCCTTTTCCTGTTGGTACTCTTGAATGAGTTGGAAAATATCAGCATCCATATCACTCACATGTGTGGCATCAATCACCACTTGTTCACCGCGATGGATATGTTCCAATGCCGAGATTAATGCCGACCGGTTGAGAAAACTGACTTGTGAAGGCAATTCAATCCGTGTAATCACCCCATGTAAATGATGCTCTTTATACACCTTCAGCCCCTTATTAAAATTGGCGTATAAAATAAAGGCCGCACTACTGGCTAAACCAATCAAGATTCCGAGCAATAAGTCTGTGAATAAAATCGCCAATAAGGTAATGATAAAAGGAATAAATTGTTTCCACCCTTTTAAATACAGCTGTTTAAACAATTTGGGATGTGTCAGTTTAAAACCTGTCAGGATTAAAATTGCAGCTAATGCTGAAAGCGGAATTATGTTCATCAAAGGCACTAAACACAGCACAGCAAACAAGAGCAACACGCCATGAAAGATTGCAGAACATTTACTTTTAGCTCCAGCACTGGCATTGACCGAACTACGGACAATTACTGAAGTTAGCGGCATCCCGCCTATAGCGCCCGAAACGACATTACCGATGCCTTGCGCCCATAACTCTCGATTGGGGGGTGAAGAGCGCTTATGCGGATCTAATTTATCTGCTGCTTCTAAATTTAATAAAGTTTCTAATGACGCCACAACCGCCAAAGTGATAGCACCCGTGTAAATCAGTGGATTATTTAAAGCGGTCCAATCTGGAAAGATCATCACATTTTGTAGTTGATCCCAAAGATTTGGAAGTTGGATGAGGTTCGATGGATGAACTGCATAAGACGAACCACTGAGTACCAACACAGCATTGCACAGTGCAGCGAGGACTACAGCAACTAAAGCAGAAGGCAGAACCCACTTTTTGCATGGGCTCTGCTCCCATAGCAACATCAGCACAAGGCTACCGATACCGATCAGAACGGCACCGATATCCCATTGCAAATCGAGCGGCTGTGACTGCCACAGCACAGACCATGAAAATTGGTTCAAGCCAAATAGATAAGGTATTTGACTCCCAATCAAGATCAGTCCGATGGCTGCCAATAAACCCAATATGACATTGTTTGGAATAAAGTTGGCAAAGAAACCGAGCCGAAATATGCCAAATCCAATATGTAAGATACCGGCAAAAACAATACACAATAAAAAGGCGGCATAGTTGCCGCCGAGTAGTTCAAGCTGTACCAAAATGACTGCTGTTAAACCTGCTGCTGGCCCTGCAACACTGATATGTGAGCCACTCAATGCTCCGACTAAAATACCACCGACAATGCCGGCAATAATGCCAGAGAGAATCGGTGCGCCAGAAGCCAATGCAATGCCTAGGCATAGCGGTAAAGCTACGAGAAATACCACTGTTCCAGATAAAAAGTCGTGAATATGAAATCGATGTCGTTCAATTTTAGATGTCATCATTTTACCGTTTATAATAAATATCAAATAATTAGATGTAAGTATGTAAAGCCTAAAGTTTGTGACCACTTTATGGCGTGACTTATATTGTCTGACAATCGAACGATTCTATAGTGTGTTTTGATACGTGATTTGTGTGATTTTTACACTTTATTGCGAAGTTTAAGATTCAGCTCATTTATCTTTGATAGGCCTTAAAAGAAATAAAAAAACCTCCCAAATGGGAGGTTTTTTATAGCGTATTGAAACCACATTGCTTCAAAAAATTATACGTCGAATCATAATATTTCTTGGGACGAGTCCAGTCACTGTCATCTACAGATGGTATATACAACACCATACCTTGTCGCGCCCGAGTCAGTAGCACTCGATATGCATTTAACAGGTATTTCTGCTTTTCAGTTTGCCTTATATTTTGCCATCGACTACCTTTAAAGGCTTGAAATTGCCAATCTTGATCAAAATAAAAATTAATATCCCATGCCACGCAACTGTAATCTATTTCCAAGCCTTGCACATCAAACTCAGTTGCAATATCTTCCAAATAATACGCAGAACGTACATCTGTATTTGAATTCAAAAACCAATCTGCAGGTGTTATTTTATTCTTTACATCAATACCTTCGGCTTTTAAACGTCTGGCACCCGAACTAGCAATAACCCCAAAGCGCTCTGAACCCTTAGCCTTTCTTTTTAACCACTGTTTAGCAACATTAAAATCACGACAAAGCAGAATAGGATAATCTTGGGACATCATATGGTAAGTTTCTTTCGCGGACTTTGCATCACCATCTAATACATGTTGAATCAAATGTGAAACTTGTTCGCTGCGAAATGACCGGACAGAAACAGCAAGATGTAAATCTTCCTCATTTTTTCCATTTTTTTGAACCCAGAATTGTTGTTTAGGATCAGTTAAATAGACTTTATCCTGCAAAATTTTGTTAGAAAAGTAGATCTTCCATTTCGGGTATTTATGTTCTAATGCTGATAGCCATTCAGAAACACCTGCTTCTCCAGTGTTAATCTCCTGCCCACCACCAATCAGGCAAACAACGACACACCAATCAGCGTGGCGATCCATAACACTAATGAGAAACTCTGGTTCAGACATCGAAAAATTATCAATACCTTTTTTCTGTTTCATAAAGTTTGAAACCTGATCCTTTTGCCAGGCCCTTTGAGCTTCATCAAAAATAACGACTTTTTCGATTGGCACCTCATTTGATTTCAAATAATGATCTCTAAAATGATGAATATTTTGTATAAAGGCTTTGGCTTCACGTTCTGCCTCAGATCGCGTCTTTTTTTCTGTTTGTTGCTTAGCAAGTTCCACGGTATTTCGAACCAATGCTTCACGTAAAACATCAACTAAAGGACCATTTCCAGATAAAAATACAGAATGTTCTTGTTCATTTGTTTTTAAACGCTGGTTCGCAATATTAAGACCGGCCAATGTCTTTCCTGCACCAGGTACACCCGTTAAAAAACAAATCGTTTTTTTATTTGTTAATTTTGCATCTTCAATAATTTGTTCGATTTTTTTCGAAGTGATCGCTAAATTTTTTGCACCGGCATCACTTCTAGAAATTTCATCCACTGTATGACCTTGATATAACGCCTGAGCTGCTTCAATAATTGTGGGTGTTGGTTTATATCGAGACTCAACCCACTGTTTGATATTAAGTTGCGTAAGACCTGCAAATTGATAAAGCGCTTGTTCGATTACAATCCGTAAATTATGGGTGTTACAGCATAAAGTATCTTGATAAGTGGATACCGCTGACCATGACTGTTCACAACTTTGAGCTTGGGTTGAAATTAAAAGTGGTATGACCTTTTGCTGATGACTACCTTCATGAAAATTCAACAAATCCAAACAATAATCTATGACCTGAGTCTTAGCATATTGTGGGTAACTCTTTTCACCTACTTTAAATTCAATAACAAAAATTAAATTACGTATCAAAAGAATGTTATCTACGCGCTTACCCATCCGTGGAATAGAGAATTCAAAAAAGATTTCTCCCTCATCTAAAAAATCCAACTGTTGTTTTAAAATCTCAATTTGTTTTAACCAAGCGTTCTTTTGTAAATCTTCCAATGCAAATTCATGCTGTAGTGCCAAAGCCCCCATAATTTCTTGTTCATTTGTATGTATGAATTGTTGCACTGAACCCTGATAATAACTACGTAACATTATGGTCTTCTAAGTTTATTTAAGCTTTGATTGTTTTAATCTTATATAAAAAAACCTCCCATATGGGAGGTTTTTTTAACAGTTAAAGATTACTTCGAACCTTTAATCCCTGCTTGTAATAACAACGCACCTAAACCACCGATTTTATTTTCTTGTGGTTTCGCTGCTTGAGGTTTTTTATGACCTTGTGGGCGGTCGCCTTGCGGACGGGCATGCTGTGGACGTTTCGCATGTGGCTTACGCTCACCTCGTTGTTCTTGCTGCGTATTGTCACGACGTGGTTGACGTTGTGGTTTCGCTGCAGCAGCACCTTCTGCACGCATAGACAAGTTGACACGGTTACGTTCAACATCGACATTCAAGACACGAACTTGAACAATTTGACCTGGTTTCACGACTTTGTGCGGATCTGCAACAAATTCATTTGCAAGTTCAGAAATATGCACTAAACCGTCTTGGTGTACACCCACATCCACGAATGCACCGAAGTTCGTCACATTTGTAACCACACCTTCAAGCTGTAAACCTTCAGTCAACTGCGCCACTTCAGTGATGTCTTCACGGAATTTTGCCGTACGGAACTCTGGACGCGGGTCACGACCTGGTTTTTCAAGTTCAGATAAAACGTCCTGAATCGTTGGCAAACCAAATTGGTCATTTACAAATGCTGCTGCATCGACCTGACGGATAATTTCAGTATTACCAATAATATCTTTGACTGTGGTTGCTTTCGCTGCCACAATTTTTGCCACCAAGTCATATGACTCTGGGTGAACTGCAGATGCATCCAATGGTTCAGAACCATCTTGAATACGTAAGAAACCTGCTGCTTGTTCAAAGGTACGTTCGCCTAAACGAGGTACTTTCTTCAAACTTTGACGGTTATCAAAACGACCATTTTCTTTGCGGAAATCCACAATTTGTTGTGCAATCGATTTGTTTAGACCCGCGATATAACCCAAAATAGCAGATGATGCAGTGTTGACATCAACACCTACTGAGTTCACACAGTCTTCCACAACCGCTTCTAGCGTTTTTGCCAAACCGGTTTGGTTCACATCATGTTGATATTGACCCACACCAATCGATTTAGGATCAATCTTCACAAGTTCAGCCAATGGATCTTGTAAACGACGTGCAATCGATACAGCACCGCGGATCGATACATCTAAATCTGGCAATTCATTTGACGCCAATTCAGATGCTGAGTAAACCGACGCGCCTGCTTCAGATACCGACACACGAATCAAGTTCAAGTCTGTATTTGCTGCCATCATTTCAGCCACAACAGCTTCAGTTTCACGGCTTGCAGTACCGTTACCAATCGCAATTAATTCAACATTGAATTCGCGGCAAAGGCGCGCAAGTTCAGCAACTGAACCTGCTTTATCTTCTTTCGGAGCAAATGGGTAAATCGTGCTATGTGCAAGAACATCACCTGATGCATTCACAACAGCCAATTTCACACCCGTACGGATGCCAGGGTCTACACCCAATGTGCAACGTGCGCCTGCAGGAGCAGAAAGTAATAAATGACGTAGGTTTTCAGCAAAGACATCCATCGCTTCAGCTTCAGCAGCCAAACGTTTTTCAGTCAATAATGAATGTTCAATCGCAGGACGAACTTTACCGAGCCAGAATAATTTTGCAGTTTGTTTTAAGAAATCTGCACGTGCTTGTGGTTGTGCTGTTTCTAAATTGTATTCAGTATCAATACGAGCCAATGGTGCATCATCTTCACCATCGACTTTTAAGCCCAAGACATTTTCTTGACGGCCACGGAGCATCGCCAATAAACGGTGTGAAGGAACTTTGTTTAAGCTTTCAGAGAAATCAAAGTAATCACGGAATTTTTTACCGACTTCTTTTTTCTCATCGCTTGCAACTAAACTTTTCAACACTGCAGTTTTCGCAAATGTCGCTTTTAGCTCAGTGGTTAATGCAATATTTTGTGCCCAGTCATCAATTAAAATGTGTTGAATCGCATCTAATTGGCTTTCAACATCAGCATAATCTTCATGACTAAAACCAGCTAAAGCTTCGGTTGGATCAACTGCTTCATTAAAGATTTTTTCAGCGATTGGGCCTAAACCGGCTTCTTTGGCTTTAAATGATTTACTGGTACGTTTTGGACGGTACGGCGCGTAAATCTCTTCTAAAGCATTTTTCGTTTCTGCTGCATTCACTCGAGCAAGTAGGTCATCAGATAACTTGTTTTGTTCTTTTAGAGATTCGATTACCTTTTCACGGCGCTCAAATAAATCACGCAGGTAAGTCAGACGTGTATCGAGCTGACGTAATTGAGTATCGTCCAGACCTTGCGTCACTTCTTTACGGTAACGTGCGATAAATGGAACACTGGCACCTTCATCAATGAGCTTGATGGCAGCTTCAATTTGATTTGGACGTACGGCAATTTCTTTTGCCAACTGCTGAACTAAGTCAGTCATCGTATTAGATCCCTGCAAGGATAAGTTCTAAAAGCCATGATTATAAAGACCAAGACCATAAAATCCACAATTGTTTTTATAAATTTATGCGTGGTTTTTATTGCCAATCCATAGCAATGACACATTTTTTTACTAAACTGACTATGAAACAGCAAATTAGCGAATCCAGCGTACAGAACTTAAACCGCTTAACATGTATACATTTGGTATCTATGTCTTGATTTTAACTGCAATATTTGTTGCTTTAGAGCATAGTAAATTTATATAAATGAATCGTATACTCAAGTGAAATCTACTTTTTGTTTACGATGACAATAAAGAATAAAGGAGCACGTCATGAGTTTAGTTGTACCTGCTGAAAAAACAGATGCCGTACATGCCGAAACCGACCGAGTCGAACGCATTCTGGTTGTTGATGATGATGTGCGTCTACGCACCCTCTTACAACGCTTCCTAGAAGATAAAGGTTTTGTTGTCAAAACCGCACATGATGCGACTCAGATGGATCGTCTGTTGCAGCGGGAACTCTTTTCCCTGATTGTGCTCGACTTTATGTTGCCTGTTGAAGATGGCTTGAGTATTTGCCGCCGTCTGCGCCAATCTAGCATCGACACCCCGATCATTATGCTGACCGCTCGTGGTAGCGATTCAGACCGTATTGCTGGACTTGAAGCCGGTGCAGATGACTATTTACCAAAACCATTTAACCCGAATGAGCTATTAGCTCGTATTCGTGCAGTACTACGTCGCCAAGTGCGTGAAGTACCTGGCGCACCAAGCCAACAAATGGAAGTGGTGTCTTTTGGTCCTTGGTCACTCGACCTATCTACACGTACCTTAACCCGTGAAGGTCAAGTCGTCACATTGACGACAGGTGAATTTGCCGTACTCAAAGCATTAGTTCAACACCCACGTGAACCACTGACACGCGACAAGTTAATGAATCTTGCTCGTGGTCGTGAATGGGGTGCTATGGAACGTTCAATTGACGTTCAAGTTTCTCGCCTGCGTCGTTTGGTTGAAGAAAACCCAGCACGTGCGCGCTATATTCAAACCGTTTGGGGCGTAGGTTATGTCTTTGTTCCAGATGGTGCTGAATAAGCCATAAAATAAGACCTGAGAATCGAGCCACCGTACCTCATGTCCGGAAATGCCATTCGCTGCTGTCTGAGTCACTTAAAATTGAATGAATAAAAGTAATGTGCGCGAGTTCAGCGAATGGCAAAAATTTTGGTTACTTTTTTAAAAAGTAACATAACGAACTCCTCCCAAAGAACGTTCCAGCAGTAAGATTCCATCGCAAAGAATAAAAACTGCCTTTCAAAAAATTTGCTTAAAGGATTCTGCGTGAAACTCGAACCCATCGACCCACAGGAATTTACCGACTACGTTACCTACTCCGAAAAAAAACGGACACCTTGGGAACGCTTCCTCGATAAAATCAAACCCCGCTCTGCAGCCATGCGGACCACCGTATTGGTCTTATTTGTGGTGTTTTTTAGCCTGTTTATGTCCTTATGGTTCTTTTGGCGCACACTCTATTTACCCGAAATTCAACAACATGCTCGTTACCTCGCGGTCGAGCTTGAAATCATTAACAATCCTGATTTACGGATTTTTCATAACAATGCCGAAGTGGATGTCGACGACTGGATGCGCAACCGTGTCGGGATCGAATATGTGACCGATCCGAAAGAATTCCCCAATGTCAAAGACAAAGTCATTGCAGAGTTCTTTACCAATCAAATTGAAAAGAAACTGGCCAAAGAAATGCGCATTGATAATGCGACCGTGTATTTCCAATTTAAACCTGACCCACGCATCTGGATTCAAACTCCAGAAATGAATGGAAACTGGGTTCGCGAGCCTTTAAAAACCTATGCCAACTATAGCGCAGAGCTGATTTTAGGTTGGTTATTGGGTATTCCACTGATTGCTGGCATCATTATCTTAACCTTGGTTCGTCAGCTCAACCGTCCACTAAAACGTTTACAAGATGCGGCAAACAACTATAGTAAACACGGCACTGCACCTTATTTAGAAACCAACCATGGGCCACAAGAAATCCGTGAAGTAAACCAAGCCTTTAACCACATGGTCTACACGCTGGAACAAACTGAACGTGATCGTCGTATCATGTTGGCCGGTATTTCCCACGATTTGCGTACTCCGCTGACCCGTATTCGACTCAGCGCAGAAATGATGCCTGATGATGACTTCCTAAAAGAAGGTCTGATTTACGATGTTGAAGATATGGATGCGATTCTGAATCAGTTCATTTCGTATATGCGAGATGGTTCAGATGAAGTTCCGCAAGATACTGATTTAAATGCGCTATTGCAGGAATTAGTGATTCAATTTAAACCTTTAGATATTCGCTTTGAACCTCAAGACTTACCGATTATTCAAGCACGTAGCCTGTCCTTAAAACGATTAATAGGCAACTTAATCAATAACTCAAAACGCTATGGTGCCGAGCCGATTGAACTGTCTACCGAATATGAAGGTGACCATATTCAAATTCGCGTTGCCGATAATGGCGAAGGGATTCCTGAAGACCAAATTGAAGACCTGATGCAACCTTTTGTACGTGGTAATGATGCACGTACCATTCAAGGCAGTGGACTCGGTTTAGCCATTGTAAAACGTATTGTGGATATTCACGAAGGTCAACTTTCAATTCACAATCGAGCAGAAGGTGGACTCGAAGCGATCATTTCTTTACCACTGCAAAAACTCGAAAATGATGAAATATTAAACAACAGCCCATTGGAAAAAATTAAGCAAAGTTTAACTGAACGCTTTTAACAAGCGTTCAAAAAAGCAACGAACAGTTTTGTTTAAGCTTTAACCATTGATATTTTTAACCTTATTATTCAGTGGTTTAAAAATCATAATAAAATCTTATACCCACATTTTTTCAAAAAATTAGACCTTAGCCTAACAGGTATGCAAAATGGCTTTTTTGATCGGTACAATCCGTATCAGTTTTGAGAATTTCACGAGAGTATATGATGTCTTTAGATCGCATCCGTTTAGCTGCCCTTCACGACAAAGTTATCAGCGCAGAAAAAGCTGCTGAATTCATTCAGGATGGTATGACGGTAGGTATGAGTGGTTTCACACGCGCAGGTGAAGCGAAAGCTGTACCTTTAGCGTTGGTTCAACAGGCTCATGCTAATCCTCTTAAAATTACCCTAATTACTGGCGCGAGCTTGGGTAACGATTTGGACAAAAAATTGACTGAAGCAGGTGTTCTTGCTCGTCGTTTACCGTTCCAAGTAGACAACACATTACGTAAAGCCATCAATAAAGGCGAAGTGATGTTCATCGATCAGCATTTGTCTGAAACAGTTGAACAAATGCGTAACCTTCAGCTTAAAAAGCCTGATGTGGCAATTATTGAAGCTGTTGCGATCACTGAAGATGGTGGCATCATTCCTACAACGTCTGTAGGTAACTCTGCAAGCTTCGCAATTTTTGCTGAAAAAGTGATTGTTGAAATCAACACCAACTTAAGCCCAGCATTCGAAGGCTTACACGATATTTATATCCCAACATATCGTCCAACACGTCAAGCGATTCCATTGACTCATGTTGACGAACGTATTGGTACACATGCAATCAACATCGATCCTTCAAAAATCGTAGGTATCGTATTTAACAACGAATTGCATGACTCTC
This sequence comes from Acinetobacter sp. YH01005, assembly GCF_013420465.1. NCBI lineage: Bacteria > Pseudomonadati > Pseudomonadota > Gammaproteobacteria > Moraxellales > Moraxellaceae > Acinetobacter > Acinetobacter sp. YH01005. The sequence goes on from NZ_VOYA01000011.1 coordinate 51,290, forward strand.
CATCTACAGTGACTGCACCTGATGATGAAACTCAAGGTATTGCTAACCACCTTATCGCTTTCTTTGAAAAAGAAGTAGAAGAAGGTCGTTTACCGAAAAACCTTGGTCCATTACAAGCAGGTATCGGTTCAATTGCAAACGCAGTATTGACTGGTCTTAAAGATTCGAACTTTGAAGACTTGATCATGTACTCTGAAGTACTTCAAGACTGTACATTTGAATTGATCGACGCAGGCAAAATGAAATTTGCTTCAGGTTCTTCTATTACACTTTCTGCTAAATATGGCGAAAAAGTATTTAATAACCTTGAACAATACAAAGACAAACTTGTATTACGTCCACAAGAAATTTCGAACCATCCAGAACTTGTACGTCGTTTAGGTATCATCGGTATCAACACTGCGCTTGAGTTTGATATCTACGGTAACGTGAACTCAACTCACGTTTGCGGTACAAAAATGATGAACGGTATCGGTGGTTCAGGTGACTTCGCACGTAATGCACACTTGGCGATCTTCGTGACTAAATCAATTGCAAAAGGCGGCGACATTTCTTCTGTTGTTCCATTTGCTTCTCACATTGACCATGCTGAACACGACGTTGACATCTTAGTTACTGAACAAGGTCTTGCTGACTTACGTGGTCTTGCTCCACGTGAACGTGCTCGTGCAGTAATCGACAACTGTGCTCACCCTATGTACCGTGATGCGCTAAATGATTACTTCGACCGTGCATGTGCGAAAGGTGGTCAAACACCTCACCTTCTACGTGAAGCATTGTCTTGGCACATCAACTTCGAAGAGAACGGCCACATGTTAGCTGCTCAACCTGAAGTGAAAACTGCTTAATTGACAGTGAATAAAAAAACGCTCTTCGGAGCGTTTTTTTATGGCTTTTATTTTTCAATATGACTTATCAAGTCTGCAAAACTCGACTAATCTAGATTGGTCAAAATACATGCTAAAACAAAAATTATGTTTATTATCCGCCCCTATCTCGAATCTGATTTAGATGATGTGATTGCACTTTGGGAACTGTGTGATCTGACCCGTCCATGGAATAACCCTGAAATTGATATATTTCGAAAATTGGCTCAACGTGATCAATTATTTTTATTGGCTGTCAAAGATGATCAATTGATCGCAACTGTGATGGGTGGCTATGATGGACATCGAGGCTGGGTCAATTATCTCGCCGTACATCCACATTTTCAGCGAAATGGTGTCGCTACTGCCCTCATTCAGCAATTAGAAAAACGCTTAATTGCTTTAGGCTGTCCAAAACTTCAATTACTGATTCGCCAAGACAACATTGACGTACAAAATTTTTATGAACAATTGGGCTATGAAGAGGTTGAAGTGATTTGTTTGGGTAAACGTTTAATCACGGATTAGTGGCCAGACAAATCTTCGGTCAAGCCTTGTATCAACATCAAAAAAATTCGACATTGCGCCATCGAAACAAAAATGGATTGCATTGCTTGGCTTTAAATTTTAGGATTTGCCCCCATCATTTTCCCAGAACATAGAAAAGAGATTTCCCATGCGTGTAGATATCTGGTCAGACGTGGTTTGCCCATTTTGTTATATTGCGAAAAAACGCCTTGAAGCTGCTGCCGAAGAATCGGGTGTAGAACTTGAAGTGTTTTGGCATAGCTATCAACTTGATGCAGATGCGCCCGCTCGCCTAGAAATTTCCAATACTGAACGTCTGGCTCAAAAATATGGCCGTAGTATTGAAGAAGTTGAAGAAATGCAGCGCAATATTGCCGAAATGGCAAAAGCTGAAGGTATTGAATTTAACTGGCAAAAAGCCAATTCAGGCAATACTTTCAACGCGCACCGCTTGATTCATCTTGCACAAAGCAAAGGTCTCGGCAGTGAAGCCAAAGAAGCTTTCTTCTATAGCTATATGACGCAAGGCTTGGCCATTGGTGAACGTGAAACCTTAGAAGACGTTGCATCTCGTATTGGTCTAAACCCTGTTGAAGTCGATGACTTATTAGACTCAGATGAATTTGCTGATTTCGTCAAATACGACGAAGAAGTAGCACGCGATCAACTTAAAGTTACGGGTGTACCGTTCTTTGTATTTGAGCAACGCATTGCTTTAGCAGGCGCTCAACCGAAAGACGTATTTAAACAAGTGATGGACAAAGCTGCGGAACTCCCTGAGCTTGCTCCTACACCTGTCTGTAATGATGAAAGCTGTGAAACACCTGAAAAATAATTCAGCGCGTTCAATCAAAAATCCCCGAACTTCGGGGATTTTTTATGATCAGTTTTTAACATCAATAAAATGAAACTTATTCCACCAAGAAGCTGATTTTTAAGTTCACTCGATATTCCGCAATTTTATTGTCTTTCACCACGACTTTTTGTTCATTAATCCATGCACCCTGAACGTTTTTCACAGTTTCAGTGACTTTATTAATTCCCGTTTGAATTGCATCTTCAAAACTTTTTGTGCTACTTGCATTTACTTCAACGACTTTAGCAACAGACATTGTATTTATCCTCATTGTTATGATTTTGAATCTTCATCATATGATTAAGTCGCTTATTTTGGTTATTTTTTAAACATCAAAACAGCAAAATATTACATGTCTTACACAGGAGTGAATTCCACTTCGAGGGATTACAAACTGACCATCATTTATTACATGCTTTCTGTTTAAGCTGCGGTCGCTTCCGATTAGGCTAAAAGCTTCATTCTTCTAATGATCATGCTCGGGAGTAATGTCATGACAATTGAACCTCAAGTAACTTCTGCTGAAACCGATCTATCTACCAATACAACCCCTCAAGCAACCGCCAACGAGTCGCAAACAGGGAAGAATAGCTTTCTCTCGCGTTTTTCTCCGACCGTCAAAGGTGCTGCGATCGGTGCTGTTGCAGGCAGTATTTTGCCTGTTTTTGGTACGATTAGCGGTGCCATTATTGGTGGTATCGCAGGCAAAGTCTATGAAAAGAAATGTGCCAAACATTCATAGATTTTTCATCTTTATCTGAGTGATACAACGCTGTCACTCAGCCACCAAAAGCTCTAGAGCAATAACTCTAATAGATTGTTTTATATAAATATTAATTCATACCGTTTATCTTGCGTTGCCGAATCGATCATTTTTAATTGATTATTTTTTGATATTATTTTCACATAAATTCAAGTGATTAATTTTCTCCCTGACTCATTTTTTGAGTCACTAATGATTGATAGGAATACACAAATGAACGCAATCAAATATGCTATGGCTGTTGCTGTGATGGCGCTTTCTGCAACTGTTTCTGCACAAATCGTTTATGTACCAGATTTTCCAGTAAAAAAAGCTGTGACTGCTGAAACTGCCAATGCAGATAACAAAGCACCTGCTGCAGATACAACTAAAGTTGTAACAAACACAGAAAAAAAAGCATAATTTTTAGCTGATTTTTCCAAAAAAAACCGATGGCTCCCACCATCGGTTTTTTATTTTATGTGCCTTTACTTTGGGCTTTATTCTTTACTTAACATTAAAAATGAACATCTAAAAGCGCTCGATCGCTGATGATGACTTCAAAAAAATTGATCAAACCATACCGCTATATCTTTTGCAAAACCTATCTTTAAGCTAATGATTTGGTATTATTTTTAAACAAAATGCGCATTAATTGTCATATTTAACGCTTAATTTGTAGAAGCTGACATTTATTTCCATGTTTTTTTTAATGAAATCTCTATAATCAAATGAACTAATCGACTTCTTTATTTTTAAATTTACATTGTCCTATGCAAGAACTTCAGGCACTGATACAAGGAAAAATTTCACCGCAGGTCATAGATATTGAGCACCTGATTGAATTGGCCAATACATATCGAAACCCGAATTCGGCTGAATATAAATTAGTAGAACTTGCAACCAATATTGTATTGGCTAAATATTTAGAAAAAGCACAAAAAGTCCTTTAGGAAGTGGACAAATGAATTTACAAGACAAAGTACAATTAATAAAAGAAATCCATGTACTGACCCATCAACTTGAACATCGTGCTTTGAGTTTTTATGAAACTGCGCTTTCTAAACGTCGGATTCATGAAATTTTTGCCTTATGCGATGAACCGATTTTTCAAAAGCAAATATTAAGTTATCGTGCATTAACTAAGCCACAAATGGCTGCCACTGAATTTTCCAAACAAACGCCATATTCATTGTTATTTCGTGGCTATTTTAACCATGATGCTGCACTTGAAAATGCTTTATATCAATATCCAGAGATGGGTTGGGCCTTGCTGCATGACCATGAATTAGGTTGGCAAGTGTGGATGATTCCAGCCAAACAGCGCACGGCTTTACTCAGTGAATGGGGCAATTTTAACGAATGCTATGATTGGTTAATTGAACAACAACAGCTATATAAATGTTTAATCAGTGATACCGATCTAAGTCTACATACCTTACGCCTAAAGGATGAAATCATTACAGCGCCAAGCTGTGTTGCCGCAAGTGTGGACGACCTACTGCCAATTGAAGCGATAAATAAAGACGGTTCTGTCGATCTAGATCATTGCGATAAGCAAATCAATGAAGCGGATACGTTGCTTGATAACTCAAATACAAATAAACCGGAGCTTTCTGCACCTGATACCGTTCCTCTTGTTCTAATTGAGCAGCCAACACATGCGCCATCGGAGGAACATCTCAACTCGACAATGGCAGGCGTTGAACTTCCTGAACAGGTTCAAATCGCTCAATATGCCGCTCGCGTTCAAACGCTGCAAAACATCGATGCGCAATTGGCCTTGTATGAATTGCAGTTTATAGATCAGCCTGAACTCACAACGCAACTTGATGTTCTATTGCATACGACAGATGGTACAGATTGGAAAAACCAGCCACTGTATTTAGCAGAGCAAATCAATACCGAAGGTCGCTTCATCAAATATCTCTTGTTGTTTGGTGCTCAAACGCAAATGGAAGCCATTCGACTCTCTCAGCTGTTTTGCCAACAACATCAACATGAACTTGCCGCGATTAAAGTCATGACATGGGACAATCTAGAGCAACTCTGTGCTGCACCTGATCAGCTCTATCAACAGTCTCAGCAGGCTGAAATGATTTGGTCGCAAAACGACTATTACCCCTTTATCCCGGCACAATTAATTCATACGCAAAAATTCATTCATTTTGATGAACCTGAACCGACGCTACATACCCCGTTGTTATTATTACAAGAACGTCAAAAAATACGGTTAATCCACGGTCAAAAACGCATGGCACTCTTGCGTACCGAACAAGCCCTTCCCTATTTGATCCTCCATCGACAGCAAGGTTTAAATTGGCAGAGCATCCAAAATGTGATCCAACAATTGCCTCAACCCATTGATGTGATTTCGCTTTATCAAGCACTTAAGCAAATGACCGAAGATTAATTGCATTTATTTTGTAGTTTGGCTTGCATTTATCCGATAAAAATAACAAAACTACAGATGCAGGATACTCAGATGATAATTAAATAGAGCCAAAACATATGCATAAAAAACAACAGTACTTTATTCGGACTTTGCTTTTTTCCGCATCAATGAGCTTGATGTATCAAGTTGCTTGGGCCAATGAAACTGAGGGGCAACATTCGCAGGATGTGCCTGCAACCGAGCAAAGTTCACCGTATATCATGCCAAAGACCTATGATTTTTTAGATCAAATTCCTCGTTGGATTGATGCAACACCGACCTTCTTACCTGAACAATCAGATCACCCCATTGTTCCGACAACAGAACAAACGGAAAATAATAGCTGGACCGATCGACAACAGAAGAAAGTCCGAAATTGGGCAGATCGAACGGCCGTTCGCATGGATAACTGGTTTGGGCAAAGTGAGCCTGATAAACCAGCCAATGCTACCCTTAGGGTGATTTTAGACAACAGTTGGAATAAGCACGATGAATACGAAATTAAGCCACGTATTCGCGGTAAAATTAAGCTTCCCACTTTAGAAAAAAAATTGAGTGTGGTCTTTGGTGATGACTCACTTGATAATGAATTAGAAAATAATGCTGCAATTACCAATGAAAACCCTGCGGGGCGTAGTGATAAAAATTATGACAATAAGCAAACCCGTGAAGATAACAGTTCGCTCGCGTTACGTTGGTCAGAAATTTCAGATCGACTGCCCTTCGAAACTGACGTTGATCTAGGTTTACGTTCTGGTGATGACCTATATGTCCGCTTAAAAGCAGCTAAAAAATGGCAACTCGACAATGATTACAGTTTTTTAGCCGAACAAATTTATCGTTATGGTATCGATAGTGAAAATTATCTAAGAACCAATTTAGAATTAACCCATGCCCGTCCAGGCCAACCCTTTATCTCAAACCAATTCAACCTGACCTATGCAGATGCACAGGATGATGATCTGAAATGGGATAACTTCAGTTACCGCCAACACCAATTTTTTAAAGGTAACCGATTCAACTACGGCCTATATACAGGTGGTTTTTACAATAACGATCAACTGCGTTTAAACAGTTGGGGACCCTATGTATCATGGCGACAGCCCTTTCTACGTGAATGGTTTTATATCCAAGGTGATCTCAACTACCTCAACAACCATCGTGACGATAAAAGCCACTTTGTGGGCGCTTTAGTGCGCCTTGAAGCCTTGTTCTAGAACCCGCTATTTCACAGCGAATAAAAAGCCCATCTCAACAGGATGGGCTTTTTTTAAATAACTCAGCTTCAATTTTTCTTAATCACACGCACACGATCATTACGTAGAATACTCGGCTGTTTTTCAGCGACTTTTTTCACTTTAGGAAAACTATACTGAACACGATCATTTCACATCACACGGCGACTATCTACAAAAGGATTAATATCATATTGTGCGATTTGTTTTGAAACCTGCACACGGTCATTACGCACCATTTTTTGCTTAGCGCTATCTGCCTGAGCAGATTGCATGAGACCCATAGAGAGCAGCGAGCCCACTGCAGCGATCACTAAAATTTTCATCTTAAGATTCCCAACACTTAATGATCGTTATTATAGATTAATTATTTATTTTTAATTTATTTTAAAGATTGAAACATGGACGTTTTTATTCATGTGCTCTATCGAAAAACCAAATAAAAAACCTCCCGAAGGAGGTTCATTTCATATCTACCGTTACTTCAGCAATAAGCTGTTAATCCGTTTAATGTATTGGGCAGGATCTTCGGGTAAACCGCCTTCAGCAATCAACGCCTGATCAAAAATAACATTTGCTAAGTCATCAAACTGCACCGAACTTTCTAATTTTTGTACCAACGGATGGGATGGATTGATTTCCAAGACTGGTTTTGACTCGGGAACCGCTTGTCCTGCTTGTTTTAGCATACGGACCAGTTGCGGTGATAACTCACCCTCAGCCACCACCAAACACGCAGGAGAGTCCACTAAACGTGTTGTTACACGCACTTCAGAGGTCTTATCTTTTAACGCATCCGACAGTTTTTCAACAACAGGTTTAAACTGCTCAGCAGCTTCCTCAAGTGCTTTCTTCTCTTCAGCATCTTGTAGATCACCCAAATCAACTGCACCTTTCGATACATTCTGTAATGGTGTTCCATCAAACTCAAAAACAAATTCCATCGCCCACTCATCCACTCGTTCAGTCATGAGCAGCACTTCGATACCTTTTTTCTTGAACAATTCAAGTTGTGGTGAGTTTTTCGCAGCATTTAAACTATCAGCAGTCACATAGTAAATTGCCTTTTGGCCTTCTTTCATATTGGCTTTATAGTCTGCAAATGATGTTTTCACTTCATCATTATTTGACGAAGCAAAGCGTAATAATTTTAGAATACGCTCACGATTCGCTATGTCTTCGCCTAAGCCTTCTTTTAAGACTGAACCAAACTCAGCGTAGAATTTTGCAAACTTCTCTTGATCAGCAACATCTTCAGATTTCGCCAAACCATCTAGCACCGTTAAAATACGGCGGGCGTTACCTTCACGAATCGTTTTAACGTCGCGACTTTCTTGTAATAATTCACGGCTTACATTAAGTGGTAAGTCTGCGCTATCCACCACACCTTGAACAAAACGTAAATAATTAGGAATCAAATTATCCGCATCATCCATGATAAATACACGTTTCACATAGAGCTTAATTCCTGCTTTAGCTTCACGTGTGAAAATATTGCTTGGTGCGCGAGATGGAATATAAAGTAACTGTGTATATTCCGTACTTCCCTCTACACGGTTGTGTGTCCACGCAAGCGGAGCTTCAAAATCATGGCTCAGGTTTTTATAAAACTCAGTATATTGTTCTTCACTGATCTCATTTTTATTACGCGTCCATAATGCACTTGCTGAGTTAATCGCTTCCCATTCATCCGTCAGTACATATTGACCAGGTTTTGCTTCTTCGCCTTCGGCAGCTTCCTCTTGTTGCCAAACTTCTTTCTGCATCTCAATTGGCAAACTAATATGATCAGAGTATTTATTAATAATCTGCTTAACTTTGTAACAATCTAAATAATCTAAAGCATCCTCGCGTAAATGCAAAATGATGTCGGTTCCACGTGAAGCCTTATCAATTGGCTCTACATCAAACTCACCTGTACCATTACTAACCCAACGTACCCCTTCAGCGGCATTTACCCCAGCACGACGTGATTCCACTGTAATTTTTTCAGCAACAATAAAACCTGAATAGAAGCCCACACCAAATTGACCAATCAATTGTGCATCTGACTTTTGATCACCCGTAAGCTTCGACATAAAGTCTTTGGTTCCTGACTTGGCAATGGTACCTAGGTGATCAATGGCTTCTTGTTGGTTCATCCCAATACCATTATCGGAAATGGTCAGGGTGTTATTGGTTTTATCTAGGCTGATACGGACATGTAGCTCGGGATCATTTTCATAATATTCAGGATGGTTAATGCCTTCAAAACGTAATTTATCGCAGGCATCAGATGCGTTTGATACCAACTCACGAAGGAAAATTTCAGGATTTGAATATAAAGAATGTGTTACTAAATGCAGTAACTGAGCCACTTCCGCTTGGAAGCTGTGTTTTTGAGATTGTTGTTCGCTCATCAGTCTCTCCGTTCATACTAAGTAAAATTATCAATTGCCTATATGAATGGAGGGACTTCACTATTTTTCAATAGTGTGAATGGAAAATTTTTATTCTATCGCACTAAATTTTAAGGTTTAAAAAGGTCCTTGTTTATAAACGCGGTCCATGTAGAGATCCAGTTTTTGCTGCCGCATTTTATATACATCACTTAAACAACTGACATTGTCACGGCACTGATCGCGTAGTTGTAGCCATTTAATTTGTTGATCTTGAATTGCACCACGTGTCCCCATGGGAACCAAATGACGAATAATCGTATAGGTCGTGGCCATTTTGACATCGGCATCATTAATACTCGGGTTATCACAAACCGCATGTTCGGTAATGGTTTTCGCCTTTTTACAATCAAAACTTGCGGCATAACTTGTCGAAATAAAATAAGCACTGCCCAAGACCAGCATACCCTGAATAATTTTTTTCATCGTCTTTTCTCTTCTTCCAACTTGCTGATTTATTTTGACTCTAACAGTTCCACCTTAATTTTCTATTGCCTATTTGTTCAATTCGATCAACTGATGAATGGAATATGCTGCATAAAAAACCCTGCCTAATGGCAGGGTTTTAAGATCAGTTACAGCTTAGAATTTGTAGCTATAACCAATTGTATACACCATAGGATCGATATCTAAATCAAATTTAGGTACACCTGTAATTTCCACTTCTGGGCTAATCTGAGCATAGCGTGCATCAAAGAAAACACCCCAGTTTTTTGCATCAGCTGGCTGGTAGTTAAAACCGACTTGACCTGCAAAACCAAAGTCTTCTTTTACTTTTACTTTAGCACCAGCTAAATCACCACTTGCTTTTTCATCCCACGCAACAAATGCTGTACCACCTACACCAATATACGGTGTGAAACGTGTTGAATTTTTAAAGTTATATTTTGCAGTAATCGTTGGCGGTAAGTGTTTAAGCTTAACAGCCTTTTCACCGTTTAACAGCACATCATGATTGATTGGAGTTGCCAAAAGCAATTCTGCTGAAATGTTGTCGTTAAAGAAATATTCCACCGATGGTGTAAATGCATATTCATTGTCTGCTTTTACAGTCGCAGCACCGTCTAGGATATCAGAATCTGCTGTAGGCGCGATTACAGAAGCACCAACTTTCACTTGCCAACCTCCGGCCATCGCTGAAGCAGACACACCCAATAATGCAATAAGAGCAGCTTGTTTTAACATTTTAAAGCAACCTTCTAGAATGAATAATTAATATTAAACATTAGTATTAAAATTATGCAACATTATTATTTTATAAACTCTTAGATTATTATATAAATTACTGTTATATATTATTATTTATTTTAATCATAGCATATAGGTTGGTTTTATTTTTTCATAATTTTTATTAATTTATCATTTATTATATACCAACCTTTTTAATCAGAATTAATCATACTTATTATTTTAATCCAAGCAAAACCCTCAGATTTAAACAATAAAAAAGGTGATTATATAATCACCTTTTTAAGCATTTTTATATTTAAAAAATTTAAAGTACCATCGCTGCAATCCAACCAAAAATCATTAACGGAATATTGTAATGAATGAAGGTCGGGACCACACTGTCTTTCATGTGGTCATGCTGACCATCCATATTAAGGCCTGATGTTGGGCCTAAAGTTGAGTCTGATGCCGGAGAACCTGCATCTCCTAAAGCTGCTGCTGTACCAATAATGGCAATCGTTGCCGCTGGGCTAAAACCAAATTGAATACAAAGTGGTACATAAATAATGGCCAAAATTGGGATTGTTGAGAATGAAGAACCAATACCTAAGGTAATTAATAGCCCTATCAATAGCATCCAAAATGCAGCTAAACCTCGGCTGTTTCCAATCCATTCAACCGAAGCTTGTACCAGTATTGGTACTTGATTCGTAGCCTCAATCACAGATGCAAAGCCCTGCGCAGAAATCATAATGAAACCAACCAGTGCCATCATGCGCATACCACTGATAATGACATCATCGGCTTCTTTCCACTTAAAAATACCTGCACAGCTTAAGATCGCAACACCAACAAGACCCGCCAAAATCATCGACTCAGATATGACTTGAACAGAAAGCGTAGCAACCACTGCAACCGCAGCCATAATCAAAGTAAATTTAGCGACTTGTGGTTTACCATTTTCATCTGCTTTTACATCAGATGAGATGGTGTGCTGTGATTCCTTAACCTGAACGTCAGCATACTCTCGTGGTTTACGGTAGCTATAAAAAACAGCAATTAATAAGCCAACAAACATCCCAAATACTGGAATTGCCATAGCAGTTGGAATTTGGTCATAGCTGATGTTGAAACCATATGGCTTACCAAAGGTATTGATGTTTTGACCTAAAATATCATTAAGGAAAATAGCACCAAAACCAAAAGGTACCAGCATATAAGTCGCCACAAGACCAAAAGTCAGAACACAAGCAATCAAACGACGGTCAAGTTTTAAATGATTAAATACGCTGAGTAATGGTGGAATTAATACTGGAATAAACGCGATGTGCACTGGAATCACGTTTTGTGAACATACGGCGGCTAAAGCGATAGTAGCGAAAATTACGTATTTCACGCGATTCTGGGCTTTCACATTACTGTTACCTTTGAGTTTAGTAATGAGTTGATAAGCCAGTAAATCTGGCAAACCTGAACGCGCAAGTGCCAAAGCAAATGCCCCCAACACGCCATAAGCAAGTGCGATTTGAGCACCGTTGCCTAAGCCACTATTAAACGCTTCGATGGTGCCATGAATACCAAGACCAGCTAACAAGCCACCTGTTACTGCACCAATGATCAGCGCAAATACAACAGGCACGCGTGCCAGCGACAGTCCAAACATGACTGTAATTGCGGCAAGAATAGCAAACATAAGAAAAAAGGGAGTCTGACAAAAAACCGTATTTTATCAGAATTTGCTCGCTATTTAGCCCCCTATCGATGAAACTGCCACTGTTGAACGATTTACTTAAAGCTGCTGTGATTGCGCAAATTGAGCGATGTAACTTGCAATTTTTTCGGGTTGGCTCAGCACGGCCCAATGATTGGCATTGACTTCAACTACAGATAAATCTTCAACCCAATTAGGTAATTCTTTAATGTAATCTGGACTGACAAAATTATCATGTTTCAACACAATCGCTTGTACAGGACAGACGGCATAACGTTGTCTAGGCTGAGTTAAGCGGGGAATAAAATTAGCACGGTAAAGCGCAATACCGTGTTTACCATCATGCTGAATATTATGATTCAAAGGCAATTCTTGAGTACGTTCTAAATCATTCACAATTTTTCCCCAACGTTCAGCATTCAAAAAATGCCACGCCGTCGGTGCCAAAAATGGTAATTGGAATACCCCGATGTACCATGACTTACTTAATAATTTGAGTAATTTTTTCTGCTGATGCTTAAAGCTATTTCTGAGCAAAAATGCCGCATGATCCAAACATGGCCCAGAAATAGTTGAATAAGACAAAATACGTGAGCGAAATTTTGGCTCAGTTACCGATTCCCAAGATTGGATAGAGCCCCAATCATGCGCGGCCAAATGAAAACTACGCTCGCCTAATACCGCTTGCGTCACACTATCTAAATCAAGTGAAAGTTGTTCTAAACGGTAATCTCGTACTTTACGGGGCACAGAGGACTGCCCTGCACCTCGCACGTCATAGGTGACGATATAAAATTCATTAATAAGATGTTCAATAACCGGTTCCCATACTTCCTGATTATCAGGATAACCATGAACCAAAACCAATGCCGGCTTAGTTTCATCACCCCATGTCTTCACATAGAGCCGTTGTTGATCTGTGGTATTCACCCATTGCGTATTTAGTGGTTGCATTCTTCTTGTCCTTTTATCGATTCCATCGAATTGACGTTTTATTTGTGAACATGGGCAATGTGATCAATGCCACAGTTTTGAAACTCATTTAGTATGCAAAGTTCAGCATAAAAAAAAATTGACCCAGTATGAGCATAATCCAGAAAATAATGACAATGCCTATTGTCTCTAAATTCTTACTCAATCATTATGCCCCTTATAAAGGTGCTGGCATTTCGATTGATAAAATTGATCTCGCCAATTATCACATTCGCGTCAAAATGCCATTAACTCGAAAAAATCAAAATATTGTCGGTGTACATTTTGGCGGTAGTCTATATTCAATGGTTGACCCATTTTATATGTTGATTTTGATGCATCACCTTGGCTCACGTTATATCGTGTGGGACAAAGCGGCAAATATCCAATTTTTATCTCCCGGGCGTGGAACGGTATACGCTGACATCCAGCTCGACCCAAATGAAATCAATCATATTAAAAACTTAGCAGATAACCACGCACCTGTACTACGGAACTATAGCTTAAATATTTTTGATGAAGCAGGCTTACGTATCGCTGAAGTTCAAAAAACCCTATACATTCGTCGCAAGCAACCCCGTCCACGCAAATAAAAAAGGCGCTTATCTTTAAGCGCCTTTTCATTCAAATTTATCGGATTGGACTAGCGATTTTGCTCAATTGCAGCACCTGCGCCACCACCGATTGCACCACCAATCGCAGCACCGGTATTACCACCAAAGATACTTTTACCGACTGCAGAACCAATCGCACCACCTACACCACTATATGTAGCATTTCGGTTTGAACCGTTTTGAGTTTTACTACCGACAGCTGCACCAGTGCCACCACCAACGGCTGCACCTACACCACCACCGACATTATTACCCACACCACCACCAATGGCACCACCTAAAGCTGCAGCACCAATACGCTGTTCATTGGGCGACATACTTTCACAACCAGCAAGCATTAGGGTCGACATCATCGCGACTGCGCATACGCTCATTACTTTTTTCATTGTGATGTTCCTTGTCTTCTTCAATACCTATGATTCTAAAACCATTGTATGAAACAATTAAATATAGCTTGTTACGGCTTGGAGCATAAATGCTGCATTTTGTAAAAAACGACGCCTAATCGCTCACAAATCACTCAGGATTTTCATCCAAAATCATCAAATCTTTTGTGGTTTCACCATTTTCAGTCAGCACAGCATGAGAGAGTTTGGCTTTGCTTTCTGGATCTGTTGCCTGATCTAGTTTTAGCGTGCGTTTAATCGGGTCTTGCCCTTTCTTAAACTCTACACCTTCTGCATCAATATTGGTGTTTTGACGAATAATCTGACCGTCCTGCTTCACCGTAGTCTTGGTTTCAATTTTAGAGGTCGGGACGATGACACCACCACGCTGTAGTACAGGAATCGATAATTTCTTTTCAGAAAAATCACCTTGGTGATCAGAAAGTTCAATTTCACGTGCCACGATATCCTGACCTTTATTGGTCATTTCTAACACTGTTGCAGTCACTTGGCGTACAGGTTCTTGACCTGCAACACGGCGAATCACTTCTGTTTTTAGTACTGGAACTACAGCTTTATCTTCTACCACAATCGAATTGGGCATAGGTGCAGCAATCGCTGTCAATGAGCTGAATAATGCAGAAACTGCGAATAATTGCTGTGTGAATTTCATCAAAAGACCCCGTTATGTTTTAAATTTAAAAATCAAGAGATTTGTTATGTTCTATTTTTACTATAGGAAATAATTCGACATTTAGAAAGCTTTAATTTTCAAATAATCTGTATAAAAAAAGCCACCCGAAGGTGGCTCAATAAAGATTTAACGGAATGGATTTTGTGAAATTTTGACTTGCACACGTCCATTACTTTCTTTAGTGACTTTATGCTGACGCACGGTTTGACCATGCGCGCACAAATATTCCATAAAAGTTTTTTCGTCTTTTGCTTTGGGAGCAAGATAAATTTTTTCTACATGCTCCATAACTGAAGGTTCATAATCGATATAAATACGTTTAATTTCTTTGTCATATTTAACTAAAGGATTTTCCATTTTTGTTACATAGACGATTCGACATTCTTGCTCTTCTTTAAATGCCATATGTTTCATCAAATAGCGTAAAGGTAAAACAATTTCTGCTAGAAGTTCTTGTTCTTTTGAATTCATACCATCAAGATCAATCGCTTCGACTAATTTAGAAAGTTCTTCCAAACATTTTTTCACTCTTTTTTCAATATTTTTTATTCCATCCATGTGATTTACACCATGAATATACTCACCCCAATTTTGCTCAGCTTTTTTATTTTCTGCGTACCAAGGATATTTACCCTCTAATTTAAACTCTCGCCAAAAGCTCCATTTTTCACGTTGAGCAACCTTTACCAATCCTGAGGTAGGATCAAAGTAGATACAACGATACAAAGGCATAGCTGCCAGAGTATGATCCTCTTCCTTAACTTTATCTTGATTTAAAAGGGTTTCTTTTTCATAAATACGTGAAGTATTATGCTCTTTCGCAAAAAAGTCTCTATCTAAAACAAAACTTAAACCTGATGCTTCTTGCTGACCTTCTTTAGCATATAAACGGAACTGGTTTAGAGAATCATGATGTAAAGTAAAACAAGCAATAAATGCAGAATCTTGTGTTGTAATCTTTGGATATAAACATAATAAGTTATTGATCAACTGTCCTTCTTCGGGATCATTCATTAAATTAATTGTATTTAAACGCAGTTTTGATAGAGGCTGAAAAAAATTTTCATTCTCAACCTTAGAAAGTAATAATTTAGAAACCGTCAAATTTGTATAATGTGCAATAAGTTGTTCATATTTATTATTAACAAATAAAATTTTTAGGATCTCATTAACTTTTTCAAAAATCTCATAAAGCTGATTTTTAAATTGATTACCCTCTAGTTCAGCGATATTTTTTACAATATTGATTTGATAATTTTCTTTAAGATAAATTTCACTTTCTCTAGGAATATTGCCCCAATATTCAATTTGATTTTCTATTGAGTCTTCTAACATTCCTAATAAAAATTGAGCCTCCCCATAAATATTAGTACTATCTGATAAATTAATATTTTTTAAATACTTCACCTCCTTAGTAATAACATATATTTGTATCATAGCATCTGCATAAAATACGCCACTTTCACTTCGGGTAATACTTGAAAAAACTTTTACTGCATTTTGATTATCTTCTAATTCTTTCAGAATATGACCCAAAAGCCATTTTTTCCGCCGTAACAACCTCGTAACACTTTCATCTTCTTGATCATCTAATATGTTAATAGTTGAGATAATTTCTTTAGCTTTAATATAGTTATTTTCTGTATACGCGCCCATAGCCTTAGAAAAAATATCCCATGCATCAACAATATTCATTTAATTTTCCATTATGTAATTTCAAGGGATTATAAACAAAAAAAAGCCACCCGAAGGTGGCTTTTCTAAATCATTTAAGGGCTAATTAAAGACCGTTAAACTCATCACTGAATGCTTGACTTAAAGCTTGGTCAACATCAGAGAAATCATTGTGAAGCTCAAGCTCTGCAGCTTCAGACTCTTGACGACGACGTTCTAAGTGGTATGCCAAACCTGTACCCGCTGGGATCAGACGACCTACAACTACGTTTTCTTTCAGACCACGTAATTCATCTTCTTTACCTGTTACAGCAGCTTCAGTTAACACACGTGTTGTTTCCTGGAACGATGCAGCAGAAATAAACGAGTCAGTAGAAAGCGATGCTTTGGTGATACCCATCAATTGACGTTCATACTTCGCTGGGAACTTGTTCTGAGCTGCCACAGCTTGGTTTTCTTGAACAACGCGGATGTATTCCACTTGTTCGCCTTTGATGAAGCTTGTATCACCACCGTCAGTGATTTCAACTTTACGAAGCATTTGACGTACGATGACTTCAATATGCTTGTCGTTGATTTTTACACCTTGTAGACGGTATACGTCTTGAACTTCGTTCACGATGTAGTTTGTAAGCGCAACTTCGCCTTTCAAACGTAAGATGTCGTGTGGATTTTGCGGACCATCAGAAATGGTTTCACCACGGTTTACATGTTCGCCTTCGAACACGTTAATGGTACGCCATTTCGGAATTAACTCTTCGTAAATCTCAGAGCCATCATCCGGAGTAATCACAAGACGGTTCTTACCTTTGGTCTCTTTACCGAAGCTTACGATACCTGAAATTTCAGCAAGGATCGCGTGTTCTTTCGGTTTACGTGCTTCGAACAAGTCAGCTACGCGTGGAAGACCACCGGTAATATCACGAGTACGTGAAGATTCTTGTGGTACACGACCAATTACGTCACCGACGCCAATTGTTTCGCCATCGCGCACAGTCAGAATCGTGTTTTGTGGTAGGAAGTAGAACTGTTCGCCGCCATCTGTTGTATCCAATACAACAGCTGGACGCATATCTTTACCAGATGCTGGACGTGAAGTTACTGGAAGTACCTCAATAGTCGTCATACCTGTTGCATCATCAGTTTTCGATGTCACAGTTACGCCATCAGCGATTTGGCTGAAACGCACTTTACCTGCAACTTCGGTAACAAGTGGATGTGTATGC
Organism: Acinetobacter sp. YH01005; assembly: GCF_013420465.1. Classification (NCBI taxonomy): domain Bacteria; kingdom Pseudomonadati; phylum Pseudomonadota; class Gammaproteobacteria; order Moraxellales; family Moraxellaceae; genus Acinetobacter; species Acinetobacter sp. YH01005. The sequence continues at coordinate 68,836 of NZ_VOYA01000011.1, forward strand.
GGATCCCAAGTCGCTACGATACCGCCAGCTTCCACAGCTTCGCCATCTTTAATGATGATTGAAGCACCGTATGGAATTTTGTAACGTTCGCGTTCACGACCGATGTCATCTGCGATACCGATTTCACCTGAACGTGAAGTTGATACCAAGTGACCTTTAGCGTGTTGTACTGTTTTCACATTGTGGAAACGTACTGTACCTTTGTTACGAACTTGTACGCTGTTAGCAGCAGAAGTTCGGCTCGCAGCACCACCTACGTGGAACGTACGCATTGTTAACTGTGTACCTGGCTCGCCAATTGATTGAGCAGCCATTACACCCACAGATTCACCTGGATTCACCAAGTGACCGCGAGCAAGGTCACGACCGTAACATTTCGCACATACACCGAAAGTAGATTCACAGTTTACAACTGAACGTACTTTCACTTCATCGACACCTTGCTCTTCTAAGTAGTTTGCAAGTTTTTCGTCGATTAAAGTATTACGTGGAAGAATCACATCATCCGAACCTGGTTTCTTCGCATCTTCAGCAAGTACACGACCCAATACTCGAGTACCTAAGTTCTCGATGACATCGCCACCTTGAATGAACGGAGTCATTACAAGACCGTCGAAAGTACCACAATCTGGCTCAGTAATTACCAAGTCTTGTGCAACGTCAACCAAACGACGAGTCAAGTAACCTGAGTTCGCAGTTTTCAATGCAGTATCGGCCAAACCTTTACGTGCACCGTGTGTTGAAATGAAGTACTGAAGTACGGTCAAACCTTCACGGAAGTTCGCTTTAATTGGTGTTTCAATGATCGAACCATCTGGTTTCGCCATCAAACCACGCATACCCGCTAACTGACGAATCTGAGCTGCCGAACCACGGGCACCTGAGTCAGACATCATATAGATCGAGTTGAATGATTTTTGTTTCTCGTCTTCACCCTGTTTGTTTTTAACAGTTGTGAAAGACAAGTTGTCCATCATCGCTTTCGCTACTTGGTCGTTTGTACGTGCCCAAATATCGACAACTTTGTTATAACGTTCGCCGGCAGTTACGAAACCTTGCTCGAATTGTTGTTCAATTTCGCGAACTTCAACTTCAGCTTTTTCGATAATTGCTTGTTTTTGTGGCGGAATCAACATGTCTTCCATACCAACAGACACACCTGAGTGAGTCGCTTGACGGAAGCCCAAGTACATCAATTGGTCAGCGAAGATAACAGTATCTTTAAGACCTAATTTACGGTAGCAAGAGTTGATCAATTTAGAGATGTTCTTTTTCGTCATCTCAACGTTGATTTGTTGGAAATCCATACCTTCAGGTACAACTTCCCAAAGTAAACAACGACCTGGAGTTGTGTCTACAACAATGGTTTGTTGTTCACGGTTACCATTTTCGTCAATGACAGTTTGGTGTACACGTGCTTTTACGCGAGCGTGTAAATCAACTTGACCTGTTGCAAGTGCACGGTTTACTTCGTCAGTATCCGCAAACACCATGCCTTCACCTTTGGCATTGATCGCATCACGAGTGATGTAGTACAAGCCTAAGACAACGTCCTGAGAAGGTACGATGATTGGCTCACCGTTCGCAGGAGAAAGAATGTTGTTTGTTGACATCATTAACGCACGAGCTTCTAACTGAGCTTCAAGTGTTAATGGTACGTGTACCGCCATTTGGTCACCGTCGAAGTCGGCGTTAAATGCCGCACAAACTAACGGATGAAGACGGATTGCTTTACCTTCAATCAGGGTTGGTTCAAATGCTTGAAGACCCAAACGGTGAAGTGTAGGCGCACGGTTCAACATCACTGGATGTTGACGAATTACGTGAGCAAGTACATCCCAAACTTCTGGAGTTTCACGCTCAACCATTTTTTTCGCAGCTTTAATGGTTGTCGCTTGGCCAGACGCTTGTAGTTTCGCGAAAATGAATGGTTTGAATAATTCAAGCGCCATTTTTTTCGGAAGACCACATTGGTGCAGACGTAAAGTTGGACCTACAGTAATTACCGAACGACCAGAGTAATCGACACGTTTACCCAATAAGTTTTGACGGAAACGACCTTGTTTACCTTTGATCATGTCTGCCAAAGATTTAAGAGGACGTTTGTTCGAACCGGTAATTGCGCGACCACGACGACCGTTATCAAGCAATGCATCTACAGACTCTTGTAACATACGTTTTTCGTTACGTACGATAATGTCTGGTGCTGCAAGGTCTAGAAGACGCTTTAAACGGTTGTTACGGTTGATTACACGACGGTAAAGATCGTTCAAGTCAGAAGTCGCAAAACGACCACCTTCTAGAGGAACCAACGGACGAAGATCAGGTGGAAGTACTGGAAGTACATTCATCACCATCCATTCTGGCTTGTTGTTCGACTCTTTGAACGCTTCCATCAATTTCAGACGTTTAGAGGCTTTTTTAAGCTTCGTTTCTGAAGTTGTATTTGGAATTTCTTCACGAAGACGTGAAATTTCAGCTTCAAGATCGATGTCTTTCAACAAATCTTGAACTGCTTCTGCACCCATTTTCGCAGTGAATTCATCACCGTGTTCTTCTAAAGCCGTGAAGTATTCTTCATCGTTTAGAAGTTGGTATTTCTCAAGTGGAGTCATACCTGGGTCAGTTACAACGTATGATTCGAAATACAATACACGTTCGATATCACGTAAAGTCATGTCTAAAAGCAGACCAATACGGCTAGGAAGTGATTTTAAGAACCAAATATGCGCAACTGGAGAAGCAAGGTCAATATGACCCATACGCTCACGACGTACTTTTGCAGTTGTTACTTCAACGCCACATTTTTCACAAATGACGCCCTTGTATTTCATACGCTTGTATTTACCACACAAGCATTCGTAATCTTTTACTGGACCAAAGATTTTGGCACAGAATAAACCATCACGTTCAGGTTTGAACGTACGGTAGTTAATGGTTTCAGGCTTTTTAACTTCACCATGAGACCACGACTTAATCATTTCTGGTGACGCAAGACCAATACGGATGCGATCAAACTCTACAGGAGCATGACCGTCTGAATCCGTCTTTTTGCGCATGATATCGAGCAAGTCTTTCAATTTTTTTCTCCGTGTGTTGTGGAGATTTTCACTTCACAACTGGGTCACAAATATTGTTTTTTAACTGAACAATCCTCCCTCAGTCCCTCCTTTTTCTAAGGAGGGAAGCTCCTGCCCTTTCGAGTGGGAACTCCCCCTTTCGCAAAGGGGGCCGGGGGGATTAATGGTTACTTAGTCACCATTTTTCAGTTCAATGTTGATACCTAAAGAACGGATCTCTTTGGTCAATACGTTGAACGATTCAGGCATACCTGGGTCCATGTAATGGTTACCATCTACAATGTTCTTATAGATACGGGTACGACCTTCAACGTCATCCGACTTCACAGTAAGCATTTCTTGAAGTGTGTATGCTGCACCGTAAGCTTCGAGTGCCCATACTTCCATCTCACCGAAACGCTGACCACCGAATTGTGCTTTACCACCAAGCGGCTGTTGAGTTACTAGAGAGTAAGAACCAGTAGAACGCGCATGCATCTTGTCGTCTACCAAGTGGTTCAGTTTCAACATGTACATGTAACCTACAGTTACAGGACGGTCAAAACGTTCACCTGTACGACCATCATACAATACTGTTTGACCAGTACGTGAAATGCCACCAAGTTCTAACAATTCTTTGATTTGTGATTCTTCAGCACCATCAAATACTGGTGTTGCTAAAGGAACACCTTTACGCAAGTTACCTGAAAGCACCAAGATTTCTTCATCAGTCAAGCTATCAAGATCTTCTTGTTCGCCACCAACTTTGTTATAAATCTTGTCTAAGAAATCACGAAGCTCAAGTACAGTACGCTGCTCTTTCATCATCTTGTCGATTTGATCGCCAAGACCTTTAGCCGCCATACCCAAGTGAGTTTCAAGAATCTGACCCACGTTCATACGTGATGGCACACCCAGTGGGTTAAGTACAACATCAACTGGAACACCGTTTGCATCGTGTGGCATGTCTTCTACAGGTAAGATGTTAGATACAACACCTTTGTTACCGTGACGACCCGCCATTTTATCACCCGGTTGGATGCGACGTTTTACAGCCAAGTAAACTTTAACAACTTTCAATACGCCAGTTGTCAGTTCATCGCCTGTAGAAAGTTTGCGTTTTTTCTCTGCAAATTTCTCGTCAATTTCAAGGCTCTTCTCTTTCAAGAACACTTGAATTTGAGTTAAACGTTCAGCAATCGCTTCGTCGACTGGTTGGATTTCAATAAGATCAACCAACTCAAGACCAGACAATAACTCTTCAGTTAATTTGTCACCGCGTTTAGTTGTACCGCCACCGTTAGATTCTTGACCTTTCAATAGACGAACAATACGTTCACGAGCCGCTTCTTCGAAGATTTTGTATTCTTCTTTCAAGTCTTTACGGTAAGCATCAAGTTGTGCTTTCTCAATTGCTTGAGCACGTTCGTCTTTTTCAAGACCGTCACGTGTAAATACTTGAACGTCAATTACAGTACCTTTCACAGATGAAGATACACGTAATGAAGAGTCTTTTACGTCAGCCGCTTTTTCACCGAAGATTGCACGAAGCAATTTTTCTTCCGGAGTTAACTGAGTTTCACCTTTAGGCGTTACTTTACCTACAAGAATGTCACCAGCAGTTACTTCAGCACCGATATAAACGATACCTGATTCATCCAATTTAGAAAGTGCAGCTTCACCCACGTTCGGGATATCCGCTGTAATTTCTTCAGCACCCAATTTGGTATCACGTGCAACACATGAAAGCTCTTGGATGTGGATAGACGTTAAACGATCTTCTTGAAGTACACGCTCTGAAAGTAAGATCGAGTCTTCGTAGTTGTAACCGTTCCAAGTCATGAACGCTACACGCATGTTTTGACCCAATGCCAATTCACCGCCATCTGTTGATGGACCATCAGCAAGAACGTCACCACGTGCAACTTTATCACCTAAACGTACAACAACGTTTTGGTTGATACATGTATTTTGGTTCGAACGTGTGTATTTGATCAGGTTGTAGATATCTACACCTGCTTCGCCTGCCACCATCTCTTCTTCGTTTACACGAATAACGACACGAGAAGCATCAACGAATTCAATACGACCACCACGTTTCGCAAGTACACACACACCCGAGTCATGCGCTACGTTTGCTTCCATACCTGTACCAACAAGCGGTTTGTCAGCACGTAATGTAGGAACAGCCTGACGCTGCATGTTTGAACCCATCAATGCACGGTTGGCATCATCGTGTTCAAGGAACGGAATAAGTGATGCCGCTACAGATACAACCTGCTGAGCAGATACATCCATATGCGTTACTTTTTCTGGTGGAATACGTACGAATTCACCTTGGTGACGTACAGATACGAATTCTTCAGTTAAGTTACCGTCTTTATCGATACCAGAATCGGCCTGTGCAATCACAGTACCTACTTCTTCAATCGCAGAAAGGTATTCAACGTCATCCGTTACACGACCATCAACAACTTTACGGTATGGAGTTTCCAAGAAACCGAAGTTATTACATTTCGCATAAACAGAAAGTGAGTTGATCAAACCAATGTTTGGACCTTCAGGAGTCTCGATTGGACATACACGACCGTAGTGAGTTTGATGTACGTCACGTACTTCGAAGCCCGCACGTTCACGAGTCAAACCACCTGGGCCCAATGCTGATACACGACGTTTGTGTGTAATTTCAGACAACGGGTTGTTTTGGTCCATGAACTGAGACAACTGGCTTGAACCAAAGAATTCTTTGATTGCAGCAGCAACTGGTTTCGCATTGATTAAATCTTGCGGAGACAAGTTATCAGTTTCAGCTTGAGATAAACGTTCTTTAACAGCACGTTCAACACGAACTAGACCAACACGGAATTGGTTTTCTGTCATTTCACCAACAGAACGAACACGACGGTTACCCAAGTGATCGATATCGTCGACTTCACCTTTACCGTTACGGATTTCAACCAATGTTTTCAATACATCAGTGATGTCTTCGTTCGAAAGAATGCCTTCAACTTCACGAGACTTCTGATCCGTACCCACTTCGTAAGGACGACCCAAACGACGGTTGAACTTCATACGACCTACTGGTGATAAATCATAACGTTCAGAAGAGAAGAACAAGTTGTTGAATAAGTTTTCAGCAGCTTCTTTTGTTGGTGGCTCACCTGGACGCATCACTTTGTAGATTTCTACAAGTGCTTCTTCACGACCAGTTGTAGTATCTGCACGTAAAGAATCCGCAATGAATGGACCACGGTCGATATCATTGGTATAAAGTACGTTGAATTGTTTAACGCCGCCTTCAGCCAATTTCACCATAATTTCATGGCTAAGCACGGTATTTGCCGCAACAACTTCGCCATCACGTAACGTTACATCTTCAGCAACAATACGTTCATATAGGTATTCATCAGGAACAGAAAGTTTTTCAAGACCTGCTGCTTCCATTTGACGAACATGGCGCGCGTTAATACGTTTACCTTGTTCAACAATTGTTTTACCGTCTGTACCCACGATATCAAACTGTGCCATTTCGCCACGTAGACGTTCTGGAACCAAGTCAATTTGATAGCTACCCATATCAAGATATACAGGTACTTTTTCGTAGAACATGTCTAGGATTTGTTCGTTGTTATAACCCAAGGCACGAAGCACAACAGTCGCAAGTAATTTACGACGACGGTCAATACGAACATAGACAAGATCTTTTGCATCGAATTCAAAGTCTAACCATGAACCACGGTAAGGAATGATACGAGCAGAATAAAGAACTTTACCGCTAGAGTGAGTTTTGCCTTTATCGTGGTCAAAGAACACACCTGGTGAACGGTGTAATTGAGATACGATTACACGCTCAGTACCATTGATCACAAAGGTACCGTTGTCTGTCATAAGTGGCATTTCACCCATGTAGACTTCTTGCTCACGCACATCTTTGATTGTTTTAGTTTCGCGATCTTTAATGATCAGACGAATTTTTACACGCATTGGCGCCGCATAAGTTGAGCCACGAAGAATACATTCGCGCACATCAAATTCAGGCTTACCAAGACTATACTCAACAAATTCTAAAGCAGCATTGCCAGAATAACTTTCAATAGGAAAAACTGAACGAAATGCGGCTTGGAGACCGATATCTTCGCGGTTTTTTGGAGTTTTGCCGTCTTGAAGGAAAGTTCGGTACGAGTCGACTTGAATCGCGAGCAAGTACGGAACATCCATTACCTTGGGCAATTTACCAAAATTCTTACGGATCCGTTTCTTTTCGGTATATGAGTATGCCATCTGGAGTCCTCGGAAAGTAAACTAAGTCCGCCTGCAGAACGAACTTAGAAGGAATTACGCAGGCCGATATGGCCACCACTTTCACAAATGCTGCAATTTTTAGTGGTATTAAAACGCTTAACAATATTTTTTTACTGAAAAATATTGGTAAGCGTTTGGTTTTATAAATTATTTTTAATTTGTATGATTTTTATATCATGCAAACAAAAATCGAGCCGATAATTGTAACGCAAAAAGGCTGATGACCCAAGGGCCACCAGCCATTTTTTGGAGCCGATTATAAAAAAATCGACTCCCCTTAAGATTACTTAAGTGTAACTGTAGCACCAGCTTCTTCAAGTTTTTTCTTAAGTTCTTCGCCTTCTTCTTTAGAAACGCCTTCTTTAAGAACTGAAGGAGCGCTTTCAACAAGATCTTTAGCTTCTTTAAGACCAAGGCCAGTAGCTTCACGAACTGCTTTAATTACAGCAACTTTGTTAGCACCGAAAGAAGTCAACTCAACGTTGAATTCTGATTGTTCTTCAGCAGCAGCACCAGCAGCGCCAGGAGCAGCAGCAACTGCTACAGCAGCAGCAGATACGTTGAATTTTTCTTCGAAAGCAGAAATAAGTTCAACAAGTTCAAGAACAGTTTTTTCAGCAACTGCGTTTAAGATTTCTTCGTTTGTTAAAGCCATGAGAGTAACTCCAAATGGGTATTGAATGGTGTGTAAATTGATTTAAGCTTAAGCAGCTTCTGACTCGTTTTTCTCTTTGAGCGCTGTAATAAGGCGACCCAATTTCGAAATAGGAGCTTGAAGAACGCTTGCAAGCATAGTAAGCGCTTTCTCTTGGTTTGGAAGGTTCGCGATAACGCTAACTTCAGCACCTTGATAAACTTTACCGTCAAATGCAGCAGCTTTAAGTTCAAATGCTTTATTAGTTTTAGCAAATTCTTCGAACAAACGAGCAGCTGCGCCCATGTCGTCTTCAGAAGTTGAGAAAGCTAAGATTGTTGGGCCAACAAGGTTGTCGCTCAAGATATTGAATTGAGTATCTTGAAGAGCACGTTTAGCCAAAGTGTTACGAACTACGCGAGTAGCAACACCTAGTTTACGAGCTTCAACACGTAGAGCAGTTAATTGCTCAACAGTTAAACCTTGGTAGTCAGCAACAACAGCAGCATACGCAGTAGAAGCAACTTCAGTTACTTCAGCTACGATCTGTTTTTTGCCTTCGATAAGAAGAGCCATTGTAAAACCTCCTAACGGTGATTTATGCACCTATACAGATGCACTCCCAATTCGTTAGCTCATCACTGAACCAACACGCGGAGGAGGAACAAATCACACCACCGCGTCTACTCAGGCTGGGCTATTAAGAAGAGAGCATAAAACTCCCCTCGCCTGAGGTCTTTGACGCTGATAAATCTAAATTTATCAATTCAAAGTTTGCCTGAGGGGCGATCAGCAAAGCATGCTTTACCGACCCGCAAGATGAGAAGCTGTGCTTCGAATGAAGCTTAATTTCTATCTTGCGTAATATTTAAAGCAGCGCTTTAAATATTACTCAGGGCTTTAAAATTCTGTAATAAGTCGAAACTTATTTAGAAACGTTTGCTACATCAACAACAAGACCAGGACCCATAGTTGAGCTTAAAGTGATCTTTTGGATGTAAACACCTTTAGAAGTAGCAGGTTTTGCTTTCTTAAGGTCAGCTACAAGAGCTTCAACGTTTGAACGAACAGCTTCAGCAGTGAAACCTACTTGACCGATCGCAGCGTGGATAATACCAGCTTTGTCTACACGGTAACGTGCTTGACCAGCTTTCGCGTTTTTAACAGCAGAAGCTACGTCAGGAGTTACAGTACCCACTTTAGGGTTTGGCATTAAGCCACGTGGACCAAGAATCGTACCCAACTTACCAACAACGCGCATTGCATCCGGAGCTGCAATTACTACGTCAAAGTCAAGGTTACCCGCTTGGATGCTTTCAGCAAGATCATCAAAACCAACAACGTCCGCGCCTTCAGCTTTAGCAGCTTCAGCAGCAGCGCCTTGAGCAAACACAGCTACACGTACAGTTTTACCAGTACCTGCAGGAAGTGTAGTCGCGCCACGAACAACTTGGTCAGATTTACGAGGATCAACACCTAGGTTTACAGCAACATCCAAAGATTCTTTGAATTTTACTGCTGGAAGGCCGTTAAGAACTGCAACTGCTTCTTCCAAAGTGTAAACTTTGTTAGCTTCAACAGCAGCAACAATGGCTTTTTGACGTTTAGTTAATTTAGCCATGTCTTATAGCTCCACTTCCAAGCCCATAGAACGCGCAGAACCAGCAATGGTACGTACACGTGCGTCTAAATCAGCACCAGTAAGATCTGGTTCTTTAGTAGTCGCAATTTCTTCTAATTGAGCGCGAGTCAACTTACCAACTTTAGTCTTGTTAGGTACAGCTGAACCCTTTTGGATGCCCGCAGCTTTCTTAAGAAGAATCGCAGCAGGAGGAGTTTTCATGATGAATGTGAACGACTTGTCGTTGTACACAGTGATCACTACTGGAATTGGAAGACCAGCTTCAACTTTTTGTGTCGCAGCATTGAATTCTTTACAGAATGCCATGATGTTAACACCACGTTGACCTAGTGCAGGACCAATCGGTGGAGATGGATTTGCTTTACCAGCTGGAACTTGCAGCTTGATATAGCCGTCAATCTTCTTAGCCATTTCAATTACCTCTGGGTACTAACGCCGCTAGGCTCCCCATACATTTAAGTAACGATACCGTTACAACAACAATGCCCGACTCATAACAAATCGGGCGTTTATCAACCAAGTTAAATTAAACCGATTTTTCGACTTGGCGAAATTCCAGTTCAACTTGAGTTGGTCGATTAAATACATTAATCGTCAACGTTAAACGTGACTTATCGTATAGAACTTCTTCCACCACGCCTTTAAAGTCGGTGAATGGACCGTCAATTACGAGTAATTCTTCACCTGGTTCAAACATCGTCTTAGGACGAGGTGCTTCGCCAGTATTGCGTACACGTGCAAGAATCGCATCAGCTTCTTTTTGCGTAATTGGTGCAGGTTTTTCTGCAGTACCACCAATGAAACCTAATACTTTTGGACATTCTTTAACAATGTGCCAAGTTTCATCATTCATTTCCATTTCGACTAACACATAGCCTGGAAAGAATTTACGCTCAGATTTACGTTTCTTACCATCCTTCATTTCCACTACTTCTTCAGTAGGGACAAGGACTTCACCAAAGCTATCGGCTACAGCGCTACGCTGGATTCGATCATTAAGTGAGCGTAACACTTGTTTTTCATAGCCTGAATAGGCATGAATAATGTACCAACGTTTCATAGCTCTCTTACCCGATAATAAACTTCATTAACCAGCTCAAAGCATAGTCAAAGCACCATAATAAAATAGATGCCACTAAGACTACCGCAAGTACCTGCCAAGATGTGGTCATGGTCTCTTGCTTGGTTGGCCAAGTCACTCGACGTAACTCAATTCGAGCATCTTTCAACAATCGAACAAAGCCTTTGCCTTGATGGGTGGCGTATAATAAACCTAAAGCCACGATGATACAAGCCAAAATTACCCCAACACGGACCCAGACATCATTCGCTGGTGCCCAGTATGCTGGCAAATGTTGATTCACCATCATAGAACTACCGAGTAAAATCAACGCGATAACCCACAGAACATAGTCTAAAGGGGAACCAGAATTAACAACTTCAGCAGGATTATTTCTTTGAGGAATTGGCGCGTCGCTTAATGCGTCACGCGATTTATCATTCGACATTTTTGTACTCGTCGTAGGATTCGCGACTTATTATATGACCAGTTGAGCCAGCATCAAGCTTCTTTTTAAAAAAATTTGGCAGGCCAGGAGGGACTCGAACCCCCAACATTCGGTTTTGGAGACCGACGCTCTACCAATTGAACTACTGACCTGCAGAGCAAATCGAGAGTCGAAACTCTCGATCTGTACAAAGATAACTGTATTATATTATGCAGTTACTTTAGAAACAACACCCGCACCAACTGTACGGCCACCTTCACGGATCGCGAAGCGTAAGCCAGCGTCCATTGCGATTGGGTGGATTAATTCTACTGACATTTCTACGTTGTCACCAGGCATAACCATTTCAACGCCTTCTTTAAGCGCGATTGCACCAGTTACGTCAGTTGTACGGAAGTAGAACTGTGGACGGTAACCGTTAAGGAATGGAGTATGACGACCACCTTCGTCTTTAGAAAGTACGTATACTTCTGCGTCGAATTTAGTATGCGGTTTGATTGTACCTGGTTTAGCCAATACTTGACCACGTTGAACGTCTTCACGTTTAGTACCACGTAGAAGAACACCACAGTTCTCGCCCGCACGACCTTCGTCAAGAAGTTTACGGAACATTTCTACGCCAGTTACAGTTGTTTTAACTGTATCTTTAATACCAACGATTTCAACTTCTTCGCCTACTTTCACGATACCAGTTTCAACACGGCCAGTTACTACTGTACCACGACCTGAAATTGAGAATACGTCTTCGATTGGCATAAGGAATGCTTGGTCGATAGCACGTTCTGGTTCTGGGATGTAAGAGTCAAGAGCTTCAACAAGAGCAACTACAGCATCTTCGCCGTATTGACCAGCTTCACCATTAAGCGCTGCAAGAGCAGAACCACGGATTACTGGAGTGTCGTCGCCTGGGAAGTCATAAGTAGAAAGAAGTTCACGAACTTCCATTTCTACTAATTCAAGAAGCTCTTCGTCGTCAACAAGGTCGCATTTGTTTAAGAATACAACGATGTAAGGTACACCTACCTGACGAGAAAGAAGGATGTGTTCACGAGTTTGTGGCATTGGACCATCAGTCGCAGCACATACAAGGATCGCACCATCCATTTGCGCAGCACCAGTAATCATGTTTTTAACATAATCGGCGTGACCTGGGCAGTCTACGTGAGCGTAGTGACGGATTGGAGAATCGTATTCTACGTGTGAAGTATTAATTGTAATACCACGTGCTTTTTCTTCTGGTGCAGAGTCGATTGCAGCGTAATCTTTCGCTTCACCACCGAATTTTTTTGCACATACAGTTGCAATCGCAGCTGTTAAAGTCGTTTTACCATGGTCAACGTGACCGATTGTGCCCACGTTAACGTGTGGCTTATTACGTTCAAACTTAGCCTTAGCCATGCTTTTCTTCCTCGTTTACGTCGAACACAATTCTGAGTAAAACCCAGCTCCGACATATCGCCTAAAAAAATAAACACCCAATACTTGAAAAGCAGACTAAAAAGCCTGCTTCTGGAATCTTGCGCAACATTTAAAGTTGCTAAACTGTAAAATCTGGAGCTCTTATCGAGATTTGAACTCGAGACCTCTCCCTTACCAAGGGAGTGCTCTACCACTGAGCTATAAGAGCAAATATAAGCACTTCAATAGATATGGAGCGGGAGACGAGGGTCGAACTCGCGACATGTAGCTTGGAAGGCTACCGCTCTACCAACTGAGCTACTCCCGCACGATGTTGGTACAAACCACTTATTGAAGTCTTAAAATTGGTGGTGAGGGAAGGATTCGAACCTTCGAAACTTTCGTAGCGGAGTTACAGTCCGCCCCCTTTGACCGCTCGGGAACCTCACCATTTTACACTTACTTCAGTGTCGTTCTTTCTACTCACTCTCAAACTTTCTAAGATGGTGCCGGCACACGGATTCGAACTGTGGACCTACTGATTACAAGTCAGTTGCTCTACCAACTGAGCTATGCCGGCGTTTCTTAGTGTTTCGTACGTTTCGTATCGGAACGGTGTGCAGTTTAGCAAATCTTGAAATCCTTGCAAGTGTTTTTTCTAAAAAAAACGTGAAAAACTCATAAAATCAATCCATTTGATGATAATTCAACCGCTTTGATCACTGCGCGAGCTTTTATTTGGGTTTCATTCCACTCTGATTCAGGATTAGAGTCATACACCACCCCTGCTCCAGCTTGAACATAGACCTTATTTTCACGAATTACACAGGTACGAATCGCAATCGACATGTCCATTTCACCATGCCAGCCTAAATAACCAACAGCACCACCAAAAATTCCACGTTTTACTGGTTCAACTTCGTCAATAATTTCCATAGCGCGGATTTTTGGTGCGCCTGAAAGTGTGCCCGCAGGGAATGTTGCTTTAAAAACATCCAAAGCATCGACATCATCACGTACTTCACCTTGCACATTTGACACAATGTGCATGACATGCGAATAACGTTCGATCACCATTTGATCAGTCACGTGAACTTTACCGATTTTAGAAACGCGTCCAACATCATTTCGCCCCAAATCGATCAACATCAAATGCTCTGCAATTTCTTTTTCATCAGATAGCAAATCTTTTTCTAGCGCTAAATCTTCTTCTTTTGTTTTACCTCGTGGTCGCGTTCCCGCCAAAGGACGAACTGTTGCCACACCATTTTCTAAACGGGACAAAATTTCAGGTGATGAACCGACGATATGAAAAGGAATGTCATTTTCTAGTGTCTGCCCTTGCACCAAGAACAAATATGGCGATGGATTGAGGTGACGTAGTGCACGATAGACCTGTAAAGGCTCACCATCAAAATCGGATACCATACGATGACCTGGCACAACCTGCATCACATCACCGGCTTTAATGTACTCTTTTACTTTTGCAATAGAGTCAATAAAGTTGTCATGTCCAGTGATGGATTCAAACTGTGGTGCAGTATGCTTATTTGCTTTGAGTGCAATTGGGGTTGCCAAAAGTTCTTCTAGCTCATCCAATTGTTGCTGCGCTTGGGTATAGGCCTCAGCATCATTTACATCGGCATGTACAATTAAGAATAAAGTATCTTTGAGGTTATCAAAGACAATGACGGTTTTAGATAGCATCATCCAAATATCTGGAATCCCGACTGGGTCAGCTTCTGGCACATTATTGAGCTTCGGTTCGATATAACGCACAGCGTCATAACCAAAGTATCCAACCAATCCACCGGTAAAGCTCGGTAACGCAGGCAAATCTTGCTGTGTAGGGACTTTATATTGTGCTTGGAAGTCACGGATGTATTGAAATGGGTCTGCACATTGTTGTTTTTCAATCGAACCATCAACATGTTGAACGGTCAACTGCCCTTCATTACACGAAAATACGGTGGACTCACCCAAACCAATAATGGAGTAACGTGCCCAGTTTTCGCCACCCTCTACAGATTCAAATAAATAGGCTTGTTTATGTTGTTTTAATCGCGCAAAGACAGACAGCGGAGTTTCTGTATCTGCCAAGCGCTGACGATAGACTGGAATCAAGTTATATCCAGCAGCTTTCAGTTGTTCAAATTGAGTTTGTGTAGTCATCTCGGTTTCTCTATATTTCGCGTGGTCAATTTCAGTTAATTTCTTCTCATGCTGATTGAGTGACGCCATCGAAAACCTACACACTTGCTCATTTTCACTTCCTTAACCCTAATTATTTCAACCCAATAATTCTTTTAAGTTATCGACCACATGCTGCGGCTGACAATCTCGAATATTTTCACCATGATTATAGCCATAGCTGACCACAATACAATCAATACCAGCACGACGTGCTGCCTCTACATCATTGACAGAATCACCCACCATCAAAATTTGCTGTTTTGGTAAGGCATAATGTTCCGCACAATACTCTAGCTGCTTGGGATGTGGTTTCCGCTCTTCAAAACGATCTCCGCCTATCACATCATCAAAGTAATCATGCATACCCAGTGCTTGCACAATACTGCGTGCCGGTTGCTCTGGTTTATTGGTTACACAAATCAGAATTTTCTGCTCTGCTTTTGCCCAATCCAAGAACGATAGAATGCCGTCAAAGGGCTGCGTCAAGACACAAGGATCGGCATTGTAAATCTTTAGAAAAGTTTCCAGTAAAAGATGGTGCTGTGCGGCATCCACCTTTCCGGTCAAGTATTCAAGTACGCTATGACAAAATAATGAAGTCCCTTTCCCAATCCAGTTTCGCACCTGCTCTTCTGTGACCAAAGGTAATTGCAACGCATTTAGACTCATATTCATCGCACGATGTAAGTCAGATGCTGAATCGACTAGCGTTCCATCCAGATCAAATAAAATCATTTGGCGTTCTGCTAAACGAACTTCAAACATAATATCCCTCTATTTTTTTGTAAATTTTCCCCATAAAAAAGGCATGCCCATGCATGCCTTTTGAGGAATGTCTCGGTTTATTTAAACAACACCCATGCAATAATTGCAAGAATGATTAAAACAATGACTGAGATTAAGCCTACAGAGGCATTTTTTTGCGCTTCACGCTCTTGCTCTACACATGTCGCTGGAATTTCTACATCACATGCTTCATTTTTCGGAGCAGCAGTAATGTCAATTCCCTCAGGGATTGGCGCAGGTTTAGGCACACCCACATTGGTCGGCATACCATCACGAGTCAATTGAACTGAACCATCACGCTCTTTCAACTCTGGCATCCCTTGATCATTCATTTGTTGTGCTGCAGTTTTAACGATAGGCTCTTGTGTCTCAGTTTCAGACGTTTTAACAACAGGTTCTTGTGCCGCAGTTTCAGAAACCGCAACAGCTTCAGACGGCTGCTGAACAGGTGTAATTTCTTCTGTTTGCAACGCTTCAACGCTTTGTTCAATATCCGCTGGGATCTGAACAGCTTTAGCTGGAGCCAATAAACTAAACTTCACACTGGCAAACTGTACAATATCACCTTCTTTTAAAAGTGATTCACCAGTCAAACGGACATCATTAATAAACGTCCCATTGGATGAATTGAGATCTTGCAACCAGAGTGCCTGATCTTTCAGTACAAAGGCAGCATGTTTACGCGATACATCAGATTCTTGTAAAACAATATCTGCTTGTTGATGACGACCCACCAACATATCTCGCTCAATACTAATTTCTTGTCCTGTTAAATCACCAGAAATTGCTTGAATTTTCCAAGTCATGAAGTTAATTCTCTATTGCTCGTTTTTTTCATCATAGCATGCAGTGGTTTCAAAGCTAAACCACCCTACTGTCTAACCTAAGGCGTTTCCGCCACTTTGCCATTCGGTACGGTTATGGTTTGGCGCTTCACTGCAGGTTCAATGGCGACTGGCGTGGAGACCACTGCCGCTGGCTGTGTGGTTTGTGGTGCTGTAGGTACCGTCTTATACACAGGGGCTGGTGCTGTACCTTTTGAAACAGGTATGCGCTGCTGATACACATCGTCCACATTTTCAGGTAATTTCGCAAAATTACCGTCATTATCCAGTGCCAGTTGCAGACTATAGAGCTGACTGTAACGTTGCTGAGACATTTTCTTCACATCAGCAGAATTTCCAACAATGGTCGGATGAATAAAGATCAGCAAATTGCGTTTACTGTTGGATTTTCCTTCCGAGCTAAAAAGTTTGCCCAGTACAGGAATAGCCCCGAGCCCCGGAACGGATTGACGCCCATGCAATGTATTGTCCGAGATCAAACCACCCAACACAATCGTTTGACCATGCTCTGCCAAGATCGAGGTTTTAATCGCACGTTTAGTCGTAACTAAGTCCGACGCTTGACCTTTATTGTCTTTTACATCAGAAACTTCTTGCTCGACCTCTAAACGCACCGAGCCGCCATCACCAATATGCGGCACAACTTTCAAAGTAACACCGACATCTTTACGCTCAATCGATGTATACGGATTGGCTGTACCACCATTGGTGGTGACCGAACCTGTCACAAATGGAACGTTTTCACCCACCACAATATAGGCTTCTTCGTTGTCCATCGTCACTATCGACGGTGTAGATAATAAATTGGATTTGGTCTTTTCTTTTAAGGCCTGAATCATCGCACCATAGAGTTTGCGCGAACCATCACTGCCTTCACGATAATCACCAAGAACTACAGAAGTACCCGCACTCACCGCGCTACCCGCACCCGCAGCACCACCAGTTAAATAACCTGCGGCAATATTTTTTAAACTAGAACCAAAGTTATCAAAGTTAATTAAGCCGATACCACTACTGATATCTCCCAACGCCCATTGCACACCGAGCTGATCGGTATCCGTGCCTTCAACTTCAATAATCGCCGCTTCGATCAGCACTTGCTGACGACGAATATCGAGCTGCTGAATCGCAGATTCAATTTCACGCATGAGCTGCGGATCTGCTTTCACAATCAGTGCATTTTGTGTGGCATCAGCAATAATACTCACGCCATTGGCATTAAAGCTTGAGATACCGTTTTGCGTATTATTGGAAGAGTTATTACTGTTGAGGTTAATACCTGAACTGGTGTTATTTTGTGAACTGAATGACTGTGAATTCGAACTGTTACTATCATTCATTAAACTGTTCATCGTGCTGCTATTTGAGCTATTCGATGAATTTGTACTCGAAACGGCCTGCCCTGTGACCAAGCCTTGTAAGATTTCTGACAAGTTTTTGGCACTTGCATACTTTAGACGAAAAACTTTCAATCCACCCAATCGATCTGCAGCAGGCACATCTAAGGTCTCAATAATCTTACGAATACGCTTACGTGTCGCTGTATCACCTTTAATGATAATACGATTGGTTCGATTGTCCGCAATAATACGAATTCGTGAACCTTTCGGGTCTTTTGATGCGCCGGTCGAACTCATCGACTCTAACAGCCCAATCATTTCTTCGGCCTGACTCGATTGCAGCGTCACGGCTTCGATATCATTTTGACCCGTTCCATCTAAATTACGAATAATCGTTTCGAGCTGGTAAATATTACTAGCACGGTCTGAGACGATCAGCGCATTGGTCCCCGCCACTGCTGACAAATGTGCAAATTGCGGCATCAGTGGACGTAGGGCTGGAATTAAGTCGTTGGCATTGGTGTTATCAAGCCAAATTACTCGGGTGACAATTTGGTCTCCAGACGCACGGTGGCGCGCATCATAAGGAATGCCCGAGCTTTTTACATTACTGTCTGGAACCAGTTTAATGGTGTTGCCCGATGGAATCGCCACCACGCCATTGACATTCAATACACCGAGAAACAGGTCATAGACTTCATTTTTATTTAAAGGCTTATTGGAAATAACCGTTACATTTCCTCGTACCCGTGGGTCAACTGCAAAATTTTTCCCCGTGATATCTGCGACTTCATTAATGAATGCCGTAAGATCTGCATCACGTAAATTGATTTTCCAAGTTTGTGCATAACTTGCTGTGCTAACCATAGCAACCAAGGGCACCATGGCATAGGCAGCTAAAGTTGAACGGTTATTATTAAATAAAGCCATATACGCCTGTGTTTCCTAACCCTATAAAGTGATGAGACATCACTAAAAATCCTGTTGTATGGTCATCACTTGATCACCACGTTTGACTTCAAGTTTCACCTGCCCTTCACGGCGGGCTTGTTCTAATAATTGCGCCTCAGATTGTCCCGCACCGACCGCCTGCCCATTTAAAGACATGATGCGGTCACCCGGTTGCAAACCCAATTTATTTCTCAAGGCAGCAGGTGTTCGGTTTGAAACCTCAAATCCACCATTACCTGATGGATTTACCCCCATTTCCTGCATATATTGTTCACGATTTTCAGTCATACGTTGTACGGCCTGACCAATCGCGGACTGCGTGGTGCTTTGCCCTGAATTTGCAGGATCAGTTGTATTTTGCATGCTGTTATTCTGCAAAGATCCGCCTGATGTTGCATTGGCTGTAGGGACAATCGGTTGATCTAATCCGTTTTCAATGCCTTGGAACGCTAATTCACGCCGTGCACCATTACCCTGCGTTAAAATCACCTTATCCCAGTACACTTCAGCCAGTTGATATGATGAACCTTGAATGGTTTCTCCAACCAAGTAGCGATCTGAACTCTCATTAACCTTAATCACTGCCGACGAGTAGCGACTTGGCTGTCCAACCACCACACCTTGTAACACCATATTTAACTGCGCGTCAGCTGCTGAACTGCGGTTTTCCTGAAACAAGGCAAAAGAGCTAATATTAGGAACTTGCGTTTGCTGTGAACCCAATTCAACTCGGTCTAACTGCATGGCTTGTGGCGGTGCAATCAATAACCAAAATAAAGCGGCTAACTTCCAGCACAGGTACAAAATTATTAAAGCCAAGACCACAGGTGCAAGACGATCTGTTTGCTTCCAATTGATCTCGCGGATTTTTTCTAAATAGTCAGCCATCAGTTCACCCCACTCAATAGGGGTTGACGCGAACTAATCACATACGTATCTAATCCTGCCTTACCTTCATAGGAAGCAACATTCATCAAAAAGCGCTGGGTTAATTGCACATCCAACATGAGGTCTGGCTCAAGTGACAAATTCATCATTTTTTGTTCACGTTGATCTCGAACATCAATCGATAATTTGCCATTATCATCTTTTAATTGGGCCAACATGGCAGGCACATTCATTGACTCTTGACGCTGTGCAAAGCTAAAGGATAAATCCCCGCCTGCCCACTGCATCTCACCTGATGACTGACTAAATCCCTGTTGTGGCTTATATTTAAACTGCACATCATTTAATTGAATGGCATTCGTTGGCCATTGCCAATCGGCAAAACTTTTTAAGGTTTCAGGAGCAATTTGACCCTCTAAGTTTTTAATACTAATACTTTTACCAAAACCATAACCCATCACACCTTGTAGTTTGGTATTGCCACTATGAATCTCAACATTTGCACCCAAGCGCAATAAGATCAAGTCCCACGGGCGTGTGCTCCAGTTTAACGAGCCTTTCAAATTTCCTCGTGTCCAATCTGCTTGCCCGTGCCAAATATTGCCACTGACGTTATGTAGCATTTGGTTATTTTTATAAAATTTTGTAATGAGCCAAGCTGCAGGTACTTGCAGCATAACGAAAATTAAAAAACTGATCGCAGCAAAAATGAGCCACCGAATATTATTAGTTTTATTGATCATCCCACCACAACCGATCCATCAATTTTTTTCCATCATTTAAACATTTTTCTTTATAGACACATTATGCATACTTTTTCTGCATAGCCAATTCAAAGAGATAAAAAAACCAGGCAAATGCCTGGTTTAATTATCCTGAACTCAGGATATGACGATTTCATGAATTATTCTTAAATTAAGAAGTCTTCTAGTTTCGCGCCTTTTTCTAATTCAGCCACTAACCAACGCGGTTGTTTACCACGACCGGTCCACGTGTCATCTGCATTGGTTTTGCTACGGTAACGTGGCTCAACAGCTTTACGAGTTGATTTTTTACGTTTGCTTGAACCAAATTCAAGGATTTGTTCAACACTTAAATCTAAATTTTCTGCAATTTCAACAATACGGTTGTACGCATCTTCAATCGCTTGATCTTTTTTAGATGCAATCAGTGCTTCAGCTTCTACTTGAAGCTTCTTTAACTCTTCAACTGATAAATTACTAATATCAGGCATAATCTTTAACTCCGAAATTTCATTTTAATAATGCTTATGAAAACTCGCTCATAATATTATAATAAAATTTTTATTCAATAAATAATTTTCATTTTACTACAATATTTTAACACGACTCCTTAAAATATATAAAGTTAAATTGTATTTAAATATTATTTCCCACTGAAATCTCTAAAGCTTTTATTTTGGTCTTTATACTTTCTGGAATTGAAGTTTTTTGTAGGGTAGTTTTATCCACGCACACAATAACCGCATCGCCTGTTGCAACGATTTTTTGTTGCTGTTCACTCCATAATATATAACTCATACGAAATGCACTATTTCTTAATTCTTCAACGCGCGTTGCCACTTTTAAAATATCAGGATAAACCACGGGGCTTAAATATTTACACTGGCTTGAAGCCACAACCGTAACCACAGACTGATTAAATATATCCAACTGATCTAAATAACCAATCCGCGCACTTTCCATATAACGATAATAATGCACGTTATTTACATGACCAAAAGCATCCATATCCCCCCAAGCGACGTGTTGAGTATGAACCAATGAATATTGAGCTAAATCTTCTTGCATATAATGTCCTTATATTCGAATTTCCATAAAATTGGCATTATTTTCAAATATTAAATTTAATTGTTTGATCAAGTCATCCTGCTGATTTAAGGCTGACTTGATGCGTAAATAACTCATTAATACATCATCTGGATATAATTCTAACAATGCATCTGCTTCAGCTTGACGTGCTGTCGCTTGGTAAATATTCCATTTTGCAAAACTAAAAACAGGCAGCGCAGGATACTTTTCTTCCCAACGTTGAATCTGCTGTTCTACAGCCACATAGTCAGGGTTTTGCTTCAGCATTTTTTGCTGGAACCACAAAAAGAACACTTCTTTGTTAAATTGCTGTTCAAGTAAATGAATAGCCAATTGCTCATGTTCCTGACTCATCTCTGGCATACGAGACAAGACTTTTAACCACAACACTTTGACCGCATATTTACGCTCTGTTATTTGATCTTGCAAATCCAAATAACGCTGCTTTAAATGCTGTAAGTCATCGACATCAGCTTGATCAAATGCAGATAATAATTGCTCCAACCAAGCTTGTTTTGTCAGCTCATCTAAATGTCCATAACGTGTCGAACGCAAATACAACCAAGGAAACTGCAACGCAAACATGCCCCATAGCGTGGTTAAACGCTGCTCATAGGCAGTGCTGACTTTTTGCAACCATGGCGATAATTCATGTTGATTCAAAAATTCGAGATGCGTTAAAGCCTTTTCACCCTCTTGTTGGGATAAATAAATTTCAATCCGTTGCAATTCTGCGAGTTCAAAAGCCATTGGATTGGTCTGAGTTAATGCATTTAATGCTGTTTCATATTGTTGCTGAATCCAATATAAACGCGCATCAATCACCCCTTTTAATAATCCAGACTCAGTAAAAGCTTGCTGAATAAAGTTTTTTTGATCTTGCGCAGCATTTAAAAGCCAAATGACAGCCAATTGTTCATAGGGATGCAGTTTATTAAAACTAAAGACTGTTTCAGATTTACGCTGCTCTCGACTTAAATAGCGTTTAACCGCATACCAAAGCATTTGCACGAACAAACTCAGTAGTGCCAGCAATAATGCTAAAAACCAAATATTGGATTGAACTTGCCATTCACGCCAGTATAAATAGACATAGCCTGCACCATGTCCAAAACTCAGCAAACTAATAATGGCAACAACCAATAAGCTAATAAATAAATAGGCCAATAAAATATGTTTCATAGTCGATTATCCTATGAGTGCCCGAGTATTTAATAGCGGTACAGAAATAACCGGAATGTCCTTTAATTGTTCTAGACGTTGGCGTATCGGTTTTAATGAAGCATCTGGCAATTGCTGCATAATTTGCATAATTTCAGTGATTTCTTGTTGAAATTGAGGATATTGTCCTTGATTTAAAACTTGCTGAGCCAAAATTAAACGTAACTGCATTTCTTTTAATACCAAGCTACGCTGCATTAATACGGGACTCGGTTGTTCGACTGATTCGACTTGAATCCATTTTTGCCAAAAAGAAAGACCTTTTTGCTGCTCTTTTGAACTATAGGGCTTTAATATTTCTTTTTCTAACAATTGATCGATGGATTGCAGGGTATTTTTCACTTTATCAGATTGCAACTGACGCTCTGTCACATATTGCTTTAAGGTCTCACGGTCTTTTTGAATCACCTGATGCAAACTCATACGCAGTGCAGGTGCCAAGCTCAACTGATCTAATTGTTGGTCTAATTGGTTTAATTTTTCTAAAGCGACAGCAAATTGTTGTTGCTGCATGGCAAATTCAACCAAATCAAGTTGCTGGCCCACAACCATCATTGGCTCAATACTATGGGTCGCCTCAGCAGCAATCGAAGCATTCGATGTCGTTGCAGCCGACATCTCGGTCGTTGTGCCATTCAACTGGCGTTTCAAAGCCACGACCTGATCATTCAAACCTGCATTGCGCTGTTGCAATAAAGTTTGTTGTTGCATCAGTTCGGTTTGTTGAGCATTGACCTGAAACAAGTCAAAACTGAGTTTAGCCAACCAAAGTACGGCGACAATGACCACAACGACAAACAACTTCTTCATGTATTTCCCTGCACGACTTGCACATGCTGCAATATGTGTGTCGCGTTTAAATCTTCGAGTTGAATAATTTTAAAATCTTTGTTCAGTGTTATACGACTTTGCTCAAGTAGCTCGAACAACCTTACACCTAAAACTAAAAAATGTGCATGACTCAGCACTGATAAATGCGACTGAATCAAGTCAAGCCAATTGAGCCAACTGGCCTCACTGGTGATCAACATACAATACGGAGATGACAACTGATGTTCAGAAATGAGTGTTTTTACTTTTTGAGTGGTCTCTTCCGGTAGATGCCGTTCGTATAGCACAAAATTGAGAATCTGAATGCCACGTGCTAGCAACTGCTGCATCATAAATTGACGACCACCTTCACCGCGCCAAAACGCTACACAAGCCCCGGCCTCTAATTGTTCTAAATGGCTTAAGGTGAGCATTCCCTCTGAGGTTTCCACCTGCGGCACAACACTGTGAATGCCATAATCAGCCAGCTTTGCTGCGGTTGCGTCACCGACTGCAATCCATTGCGTATGTTCGAGCTGCTCAAGTGAGATGCCTGCTTTACGCAGACCTTGCATACCAAAGGTGACCGCAGAGGGGCTCACCACAACCAATACATCCGCAGCACTCAACTGAGCGTAGCACGCTGCCAATGCTTCTGACCATGCCCGTGGCTTGAGCTCAAGTAATGGAAGCTCAGCCACAGCAACACCCGCAGAGCGCAGCGTCAAGCTAAGCTGCGTTGCACGATCTGCTGGACGTGTATTGATAAAAAGCATGTATTAATACAGTGCCTTTAAAATTTCACCTGCACCTTGGGCTAACAAGTCTTGGGCCAATTTGACACCCAACTGTTCAGCTTGTTCGGGAAGACCTACTTGCTGTGCTTTCAACAAGGTTTGACCGTCAACACTACCGACACGACCTTCCAAATGAATCTGACCATTTTCTAAGGTTGCATAACCTGCAATCGGTACTTGGCAGCCACCTTCTAGATATGCATTAAAAGCACGTTCTGCGCGTACACAGGCATTGGTCTCTGCGTGCATTAAGGGCAAAATTAAATCCAATACAGCTTGATCTTGGCTACGACATTCTAGGCCCAATGCGCCTTGTCCAACTGCAGGTAAACTCACAACAGGCTCAAGAGTATGACGAATAAGCTCTGCTAAGCCCAAACGCTTCAGCCCTGCACTCGCCAAAATAATCGCATCATAGTTACCCGCATCGAGTTTAGATAAACGCGTACCCACATTGCCACGCAGATCAATAATCTCAAGGTCTGGACGTTGTTTTAAAATTTGGCATTTGCGGCGCATGCTCGACGTTCCCACCTTCGCACCCTGTGGCAACTCATCAAAACTGTTATAGGTATTTGAAACGAAAGCATCTAATGGGTCTTCACGCTCACAAATCACGGCCAAGCTTAAACCTTCAGGCAAGGCCATTGGCACATCTTTCATCGAATGAACTGCCAAGTCTGCACGACCATCCAACAATGCCGCTTCTAATTCTTTTACAAATAATCCTTTCCCCCCAATTTTGGCTAAGGGGGTATCTAGAATCTTGTCACCTTGAGTCACAAAGGTCACCAACTCAACTTTCAAATTTGCATGAAGTGCTTCTAAGCGTGCACGAATATGTTCCGCCTGCCAAAGTGCAAGCGGGCTTTGTCGAGTTGCGATCTTAAGGATATTCATAAATTTTAAAATACAGTCTATAGGGCTATTATTCTAAACTTAACTTGCTCAGTTGAAAATGCAAGCTTAATTCGCAATGTGCTTTGACCCTTGCCCTATAATTTTTGTATTCGCTCACGTAAATTTGGTAAATGTCGACGGCTGACCGCCAAACGCTCTTCTAAATCTCGACAACGCACCTGATATTGCCCTGAGCTTACGACTTCCAAACCATCTAAAAAGCTCACAGACACCAAGGCATTGCGATGAATGCGTATAAAGCGATCACCAAATTCATGCTCTAAATCCTTCAGCGTTTCATCAATAAGTACATTGCCATTTTTATGCCGAACAGTGACATATTTCTGATCTGCAAGAAAATAATAAATATTTTCCACAGGGACCAGTTCTACACCACGATAAGTCTTTGCCGCGATTTGATGGCGGCTGATTTTAATTTCGTCCATATTTTCTTTTTGTTTTATCGTGCTCAATTGAGCTTGGGTTAATTTAGTTAAATGATCTAAAACCTGCTGCAATTCCTGTTGCATAACTGGTTTTAGTAAATATCCCTCTGCATTCGATTTAAATGCATCAAGTGCATGATGATCATATGCAGTGCAAAAAATAATAGCGGGCATGGGGTCTAATTCACGCAACAATTTCGCGCAAGTCAACCCATCCATTTCAGGCATTTGTATATCTAGTAAGATGACATCAGGCTCGAGGCTTTGAGCCAAGTCAATCGCTTGTTGACCATGTGAAGCTTTCGCAACCACTTGATGTCCAAGTTGAGTGACTAAACGTGACAATCGCTCTACTGCTAGAGGCTCATCATCACAGATTAGGATGTCCATTTCTCCTCCTTATCTCGTTAACGTCATTTATTTTTATTGGTCAACTGAGATTTCTATTTATATTGATATTGCACCACAGTCGTATACATCCCCTCGCCTGCGTAGGTTTGAAAAGTGACATGCTGACCATAATATGCCTCAAGTCTCTGTTTCACGTTTTCGATGGCAATACCATTCCCCTGACGTAATTTAATTGTATCCTGTGTATAGGGATTTGTAATAACGATATTAATTTGATTTTGTAATATTTCAATCAATATATTTATCGTACTCTTTGTCAAAATCTTTTCAACTCCATGAAAAATACTATTTTCTAATAAAGGTTGTAAAGTTAATAGTGGAATTTGTACTTGAGCGTATTGTTCAGTACCTTCTAGTTTCCACTCCACCTTAAGCCGATCACCTAAACGCATTTGTTCAATGGCCAAATAACGCTGACACAGATCGATCTCATCTTTGAGACTTACCAACTTCAATTCTTGAAAACTTGCACGGAATAATCGAGATAAATTCAGTAGCATTTGCTCCGCTTTATCTGGGTCAATCGCAATCAAGCTAATCACATTGTTTAAGCTATTAAATAAAAAATGTGGATGAATCCGAGCTTGCATAGCCTGAATGCGTGAGTTTAATTCACTATGATGTTGTCGACCCCACTGTTCTCTTAAATATAAATATCGAAAACAAAATGCCCCAAGTAATACCCCATAGCTCAGATTTAAAACCACACCAGCAGTTAAAACGTCTGCACTCAAACCAGCTAAACTGAAATTTTCACCAAAATAGATCAAAACATTTAAAGTTATGGTGGTGAATAACACCAAAGCTTGCAATAAAACAAACCCGCTAAACATGAGCATTTTCATGCTTAAACCACGCGTCTTGCTCTGCAAAAGCTCTGAAAATGCTGCAAATGCCAATAATATCCAGTTAATAAACAACACATGCTGCATGACACTGGAAACACTTAAGGCTTGCCACGATTGAGCTTGGGCCAAGACCAAAACCAAAGCCACAATATTGCCCGCAAGAAACAGCTCCCACAGATAGTGCCAACGGCCCATTTTTCCTGAAAATACAGAAATTGTCATAGACCTAAACCCTGTCTAAAAGTTTGATCAACTTGCCCTTCGGCAACTGGGTTCGAATTTGCTATACTCTTGCTCAGTTCTATGCTTTTTATCTTATTGAGCCGACATGACCACATCTTCTAATTCCTCAAATCCGTCACAAGCCCAAACTTCAGGCATGTGGGGCGGTCGTTTTTCCGAAGCTACTGACGCTTTTGTTGCTGAATTTACAGCATCTGTACAGTTTGACCAACGCTTTTATAAACAAGATATTGCAGGTTCAATTGCACATGCAACCATGCTTGCAAAAGTTGGCGTTCTAACTGAACAAGAGCGTGACGATATTATTAATGGCTTAAACACCATTAAAGCAGAAATTGAAGCGGGTAACTTCGAATGGCGCATTGACCTAGAAGATGTGCACATGAATATTGAGTCACGCTTGACTCAACGTATCGGTATTACAGGTAAAAAACTACACACCGGTCGTAGCCGTAATGACCAAGTTGCAACCGATATCCGTCTGTATGTTCGCGACGAAATCGATGCGATTTTAGAATTATTGAAAAAATTACAAAAAGGCATCCTAGGCTTAGCGGCGAAAAATACCAATACCATCATGCCGGGCTTCACGCATTTACAAACTGCACAGCCAGTGACTTTTGGCCACCACCTAATGGCGTGGTTTGAAATGTTGGTTCGTGACTCAGAGCGTTTAATTGACTGCCGTAAACGTACCAACCGCATGCCTTTAGGTTCTGCTGCACTTGCTGGAACAACCTACCCGATCGACCGCGCATTCACTGCAGAATTACTAGGTTTTGAAGCCGTTGCAGAAAACTCTTTAGATGCTGTGTCTGACCGTGACTTCGGTATTGAATTCAATGCTGCGGCATCACTCATCATGATGCATTTATCACGTATGTCAGAAGAAATGATTCTTTGGACATCGGCTCAGTTCAAATTTGTGAACATTCCTGACCGTTTCTGCACTGGCTCTTCAATCATGCCGCAAAAGAAAAACCCAGACGTTCCTGAGTTGATCCGTGGTAAAACTGGCCGTGTATATGGTGATTTGATGAGCCTATTGACCCTGATGAAAGGTCAACCATTGGCATACAACAAAGACAACCAGGAAGATAAAGAACCACTATTCGATGCAATTGATACTGTTCGTGGCTCACTCATGGCATTTGCCGACATGATTCCTGCACTAGTACCAAACATTGACATCATGCGTGAAGCAGCGCTGCGTGGCTTCTCAACTGCAACTGACCTTGCCGACTACCTCGTTAAAAATGGCGTAGCATTCCGTGATGCACATGAGATTGTGGGTAAAGCAGTTGCTCTCGGTGTTCAAGAAGGCAAAGACCTTTCAGAATTAACCCTTGAGCAACTTCAACAGTTCTCTGACTTGATTCAGGCCGATGTCTTCGAAAAAGCTTTAACACTCGAAGCATCTGTCAATGCACGTAACCACATTGGTGGTACTGCACCTGCTCAAGTTGAAGCAGCAATTGAACGCGCGCATGCACGTTTAGAAAAACTTTACGCATAACTTTTTCAAGTTAAATGGAGTATTGATATGTCTCGACAAGTTTTTTGCCGTAAATATCAGGCTGAAATGGAAGGTTTAGACTTTGCACCATTCCCGGGTGCAAAGGGACAAGAATTGTTTGATACGGTATCTAAACAAGCTTGGCAAGAATGGCTAAAACACCAAACTACGTTGATCAATGAAAAACGTTTAAACGTGTTTGAAGCTGACGCGAAAAAGTTCCTTGAAGAGCAACGTGAAAAATTCTTCAGCAATGATGAATCTTTAGAAAAAGCCGAAGGCCTAAAGCCTGAGTAAAACTTAAAGCGTTGCTTTAAGTTTTACTCAAGACAAGTGAAGCGCGTAGCTTCAAATGTCATGAAGGAGTCCAATGGGACTCCTTTTTTGTACTCAGGAGCACTGCTCCGCCACGCCGCAAAACAAGCAGCTATGCTGTGCGTAGGCTTTAATTGAAAAGAATCTCCAATCTTGGGGATTCTTTTTTATTGCTCTAAAAATTACGCAACACAAGCGAAGCGCGTAGCTTCAAATGTCATGAAGGAGTCCAAAGGGGCCCCTTTTTTGTGCTTAGGAGTACTGCCACGCCGCAAGACAAGCAGCTATGCTGCTCGTAGGCTTGAATTGAAAAGAATCTCCAATCTTGGGGATTCTTTTTTATTGCTCTAAAAATTACGTAAGACAAGCGAAGTGCGTAATTTCAAAATAAAGTCTGAAAGGACTCTTTTTTGCTTCGGAGCACTGCTATTTTCGCAAAACCAAGATGACGTCTGTGTAAGCTTTCATTCAGAAATGATCTTCATCATTGCTGGAAAATCTTTTATCCATTGATCAATTTTATTTAAACTTAAATAAATGAACTTATTATTTAAATAATGTTAATTGTATTTTTTCCATTACATATATCGACTTTTATCGTTTAAATCCAAACAAAACCTACCAAAGTTATTGGCCAATTTGTATCAAAAATTCTGAATGTAAATTTGTGATACATTTCTCAATAAAACACAACATTACACTACAATAAACTCCATGTATTTCTAAATCTGCTTTCCTATAATAGCAATCAAGGAGATGGAAACATCTTCCATAATAGCGATAAGTAACCCCGATTTTCCTTCCCAGATTTCCCCCAAAATCTGGGAATTTTTTTATCCAAAATTTGCACTAACGTCTCACATTTAACTTCAAGCTCTAATCAAATGAAGCGCTGTTCAAACTAGTCAAACCCTCAATTTTTTCTAAAAACTCGGCAATAAAAAAGCCCCGATCACGGAGCTTTTAATAACTACCTTTAAATCAAGGTTGCTTTAAATACGGCCATGCGGCTTTTAAATAAATAAACATCGACCATAACGTTAAAACTACGGCTGTATAGAGCAATCCATACGCCAACATTTCTAGGGGTTGCCAATTTAGCAAGAACACTGAAATCGCAATCATCTGAAATGCTGTTTTATATTTACCAACGGTTGAAACCGCAACACTGGTACGCGCGCCTAATTCAGCCATCCACTCACGTAGGGCAGACACCGTGATTTCACGTGAAATAATTACAATCGCTGCAAAGGCCATCGAAATGGTCGGTTGCCATTGCACCAAGACGATCAACGCAGTTGCGACCATCAGTTTATCTGCAACAGGATCGAGAAAACGTCCAAATGCTGAAGTCTGATTTAAACTTCTTGCAAGGTAGCCATCAAACCAGTCAGTGACAGCTGCGATCACAAAAATAGCAGTCAGC
Organism: Acinetobacter sp. YH01005; assembly: GCF_013420465.1. Classification (NCBI taxonomy): domain Bacteria; kingdom Pseudomonadati; phylum Pseudomonadota; class Gammaproteobacteria; order Moraxellales; family Moraxellaceae; genus Acinetobacter; species Acinetobacter sp. YH01005. The sequence continues at coordinate 99,147 of NZ_VOYA01000011.1, forward strand.
AATATATGTCGTGACATGCTTGCAGCATGCTCACCCACGCCCATTGCAGGTGGCCAGTACGCCACCAACAAAAACACAGGAATTAAAGCAATTCGTGCCAATGTTAAAATATTAGGAATATTCAGGATTCGACCTGTTGTCATAGACACCCCAGTTTTCCCCTCATGCACGATGAAAATGCAAAATAATTTGAGGATTTATCCATCGTTAGTTGCACTCACTTTATACGAAATACCCCTCAGTGTCACTAGGCAAACACCGTAACAGTCTGTCGCGCAATCGCTATCAACTGGTTATTTTCATCCCATAAATGCGCATATTCCGTGGCGTATCCATCCGCTGCATAGTCGGTAAATACTTTATATTTAAACCAATTATGTAAGTTTGATTGCAAGGGATGTACATAGGTCAATGTCCACGTTAAAGAACTCGCAGGCGCCATGGTTTTGTACATAGGCAGCACGCCGGGCGGCCACATATCCATCGAGACCAGTAAATCGGCTACGGTCATCTTACGATTATCGTGGCGTTCTGGATTAAAACGCATCCAACCACTAAAGTCAGGCTTTTTGCTTGCAGTACACGGATACTGCCCATCTACCCAGGCCAAATCCATTTGCTGAAAGCACTGGGGTGCAAGTGGATGATGTTCGGCGATCTTTAAACTGCTCACTTCAGGGAAATCGGGTGCTTGACGTTCCTGATTGACGGCAATAGTTGATTCACGTGGAACACCAAAGCTCGCCAATAAAATGCTTTGTACGGCATCATCTTGCCAAAGTCGAACTTCGATGGTGGTGACGGATTTGCCCTGTCTTAAAATTTCAGCACTTAAACGCACGGGCGCCAATTGTACTGGCCCAACAAAGGTCACATTACAACTGAGTAAACGTCGCTGCGGATCGGCAATGGTGGCAACGGCTTTGTGCATCATCATGCCAGCCACTAAGCCGCCATAGATCGTACGTCCTTGCAACCATCCTTCTGGAATCTCAACCCATTCATTGTGTTCAATATGTTGATACAACTGTGCGAGTGACATCATCATCCCTGATCATATTTTTGATTTTTATATCATTGTATAAAAATCAAATGATGTGAATGATCAGTGACTCATGCGTCAATGAGCATTTTGGCAAATTCAGACTTGATGCGTCATCGATTGGGCTTAGTTCGCGCTATTCATGCAGGATTTTATAAATGGTGCGCGCCATCACATCGCCTAATCCCGGTACAAGTTTTAAATCATTTTCCGAAGCTTTGAGTACCCCCTGAATGCCACCAAAATGGGTCAACAGATCCCGACGACGTTTTGGCCCTAAGCCCGGAATCACCTCAAGTACCGATGAGCCACGCTTTTTATCTCGTTTCGCTCGATGTTTAGTAATAGCAAAGCGGTGGGCTTCATCACGAACCTGTTGAATCAAATGCAGGGCTTTATGGTCTTCGGGCAATTGGATTTTTTCACCATCGGTAAAGTGCAAGGTTTCCAGACCTGGTTTACGCCCCTCGCCTTTGGACACCCCGACCATAAAGGCATCGAGCTCGAGCTCCTGCATGACTTCCATCGCCATGTGTAATTGACCTTTGCCTCCGTCAATTAATAGCAAATCGGGCAACATATGCTTTTTATAGCGGCGGGTCAGTGCTTGACGCATGGCAGCATAATCATCGCCTTCGGTAATGTCATTGATGGAAAATTGGCGATAGTCGCGCTTTCTTGCACCGCCAGCATCAAAGACCACACAAGACGCGATAGTTGCCTCCCCCATAGTGTGAGAAATATCAAAACACTCAATACTGTCAATTGGTCGCCCTACCACTTGTTCTAACTGATGAAAACGTTCATTCAATTCAAAATGATCAGCCAGTTTACCTTTAATCGCATGCTGCACATTCATTTGTGCAAGCTCTTGCCATTCGGCACGAGTTTCTCGCACTTTATGTTTGATTTGAATTTTTTTATCAAAGTGCTGATGTAGGGCATCTTCCATGTCTTTGCGATCTGGAATATCGACATTGATGATGAGTTCAGTTGGAATCTCATCTGCAACTTGAAAGTAGAAATTGGCAATGAAGTCCGAGAGCATTTGACCTAGATCATCACCCTGCATATCAGGGAAATAACTCTTTCCGCCGAGCATTTTGCCATTGCGCACATGCATGATTTGCACACAGGTCACACCGGCTTGATAAGCAATGGCAATGATATCTGCCTCGCCTTTGACTTTATAAATCGCTTGCTGAGTTTGCACATCACGCAGCAGCGCCATACGATCACGATAAAACACCGCCTTTTCAAACTCGAGTGCTTCGGCCGCAGCTTCCATTTTCCCAATTAACTCTTGATTGAGCTCTTTGGTGTCGCCTTGTAAGAAACGAATCGAGTTATTGACATCTTCTTTATAATCTTCGGGTGAGATCAACCCCACACAAGGCGCGGAACAACGTTTAATTTGGTATTGCAGGCATGGTCGTTTGCGCTGTGAAAAATAGCTATTTTCACACTGACGCACATTAAACAGTTTTTGCAGCACCACCAAAGTATCACGCGCGTTATAAGCACTCGGATAAGGCCCGAAAAACTTACCGGCCTGATGCTTCGCTTTGCCTCGCCCTGCGGCAATTCGTGGATAGGGTTTATCGGCTGAAATAAAAATATAGACATAGGATTTGTCGTCACGCAGCATGATGTTATAGGGCGGACGATGCAGCTTAATCAGGTTTTGTTCGAGCAATAGGGCTTCCGTTTCAGAACGCACCACCAAACTTTCAATATCATAAATACGGGCAACCAAAGCCTGTGTCTTGGGATGCTCAATGGTTTTCACAAAATAACTCGACACACGATTTTTTAAATTCTTTGCTTTACCCACGTACAGCAACTCACCGTCTTTACCCAGCATGCGGTAAACACCGGGTAGAGTCGTCATATTGGCAAGAATTTTTTCAATATGTTCGCGTGCGTTTTCGTTCACTTTTGCCTTGTTCCGTCTTCGATATTGCTCTTTGACATGATGTGATGCTTTTACCTGCATTTTCAAGCAATCCAGCAAATTTATTGTTGCTCATAGCAATGATCTGATTGCTAAAAGCTATTAATGCAAAATTCTAAATTTGCTATGCTCAAAACATCCCGCTTTAGGAACATGATGCATGACGAACGCCAATCCCGCCATCCATGTCGTACACCCGACAACTTCGACGCATAGCACTGCTGAAAAAAACCGTTTGATGGGTAAGCCGCGTTTTCATTTTGAACCGCATGACGTTATGCAACACCTAAAGCAACGGATCATTGGACAAGAAGCAGCATTAGACGAAATTGAAAAAATGCTGCATGTGGTCAAGGCTGATTTTTCCAGTCCTGAACGACCGCTCTCCGTAACCTTAATGCTTGGACCGACAGGTGTTGGTAAAACCGAAACTGTGCGTTTAATCAGTGAAGTGATTTATGGCCGACCTGATGCCTTTTGCCGTATTGATATGAACACGCTCGCACAGGAACATTATGCGGCTGCCATTACTGGCGCGCCTCCGGGCTATGTCGGTTCTAAAGAAGGCCATAGTTTATTTGATGAAGTTGCCATTGCAGGTAGTCATACCCGACCGGGCATCGTGCTTTTTGATGAACTGGAAAAAGCGTCAACCGAAGTGCTTCGCGGCTTAATGAATGTGCTGGATAGCGGAAAATTAACCCTAACCTCAGGTACAAAAACCATCGACTTTCGTAATTGTATGATCTTTATGACCAGCAATGTCGGTGCACAAGCGGCACAGCAATATCTAGATAAGTTAAATTTTTTACCCGAAAAAATACAGAAGGTTTGTCTCAAACGCGTGCCGGTCAGCAGCATTATTGAAAAAGTCATGCAACGTAAATTCGACCCTGAATTTATTAACCGTATTGACCGTGTACTGCAATATCAACCCGTTCAAGATGATGCCTTGCCCCGTTTGGTGGAGATTGAACTGGAAAAACTTAATCAACGCCTACAACATCAAAAACGCAGTATCAAACTCACAGATGCAGCCAAAGCACATTTTTATCAGAACCATGATATTCGTTATGGCGCACGACATTTAGCACGAAAAATACGAGTAGAACTTGAGCCAATTTTGGCGATGTATTTTTTACAGTATCCTGAACAAACTCAATTACACTTAGATGCACAACACGACAAGTTGGTGATCACCGACGAACTTAATTCATAAAAAAGCACGTGATCGCGTGCTTTCTATTGATTTTAAGCAACCAAATTGATAATCAACTTAAGTTGATGCCCAATGCCTGCGCAAAAGCTTGCTGGTCTTTGGGTGAAACCATGACAAATTTGGCTTTCCCCTCCTGCACATATTCGATTTTTAAACGTTTAATCGAAAGCGCAGGCGCAGCAGATAAATCCTGACTTGGACTAACGCGCTGAATCTCGACCAATGGAATACGCCAACGCACAAACATGCTGCGGATATTCAAATGTGTTTTCGTGATTTGATAACGCGTATTGAAAGGCCACCATAAAATCAGCACCGTCAACACGTACACGGCGGTATGAACAGGATATTGCTGCATGGTACCTTTAGCTTGCATCGTCAGTAATAATTGAATGAGCAAGCCACTCATACAAATAATAAATGCGACCACCCACCAATCTTTTTTTGAACGAAAAACTTGCATCTTATCCCCCATCAACAGCTTTTATTCTATACAAGATTTTGAAGGATGCATCTGCTATTTCAGCTTTATTTTTTTGCAGGAAATAAGCGTATTTATCACATTATTTCCAGGAAGATTAAGACCCATTTAGCTCAAGTTTTGCAATTCATCCATTGTCATTTTTGACATTCTCTAGGCTCAGATCACGCTTCTTTCGACATGGGTTGTTCCTGCAAACGTTTATAATTCTTTTTCTCTTGATACATTTTAGCATCGGCTTGTTGTACTAAGCTCATCGCATCTACATAGCCTTGCTGATGGTCTGTTTGACACAACCCAATACTTAAACTTAAGCCTGCTTCCATTTCAGCCACTGCTTCTAATAAACGCGGGATAAAACTCCCTTCCACATGCTTTTCACTACATCCGGGCAAGACCAAACAAAATTCGTCTCCGCCATAACGGAAGCAATGATCATCCGAACGTGCAACCGACTTTATGGCCGCAGCAACCATTTGTAGTACCTGATCTCCACGTGGATGACCTTGTTCATCATTGATCTTTTTAAAATCATTGATATCAATAAACACTACTGTTACAGGTTCATGATTACGCTGTGCGGTATATAAAATACTGGTCAATAAGGTCGATAAATGCCGGACATTTAAGAGTCCTGTTAATGGATCGCGCTGTGAAAGTTCTTCCATTTCTTGTGCACGAAACTCTAGCGCATGCGCATACTGTTCCATTTTTTCACGGGAGATCTTCACCTCATTAATCAAACTCTACACATAAGTTTCCACCACCAATGTGGTGTCGAACATAAAGAGCTTTTCCAAGATGTTAATAATCCGCTGATATTGTTCCGTATCATTAAAGGTTCGCTGAATTAAGCGAAACAACATGGTCTTTAGGGTATGCACCGCAGAGAGATACAACTTCGGCTCTACACCTATGCGCTTATGAACCAAACCAATCCGTAAACGGTTATTCACATAAGCGCTGTCATAGCGCCCGGAAAATAAGTCCAATAAATACTGGTGCTGCGCGCGTTGCAAACGCTTCAAGGTATCAAGATCACCAATCAATGTTGCAATTTCTGGAATTGAGGTCTGATTTTCATAAAATTCATCGACCATACTGTCGAGGATCGGCGCCACAATTCCACCAATCGAAGCCAGTTCCGCCAGCTCTAAATCAGTCAAGCCAAGCAACTGTTTACGTCGTTCTATATCTTGCATCGAAATATGCATTTGATGCATCAATGTTTGGTTGGTTGCTTTCATGAATCGGATACCCTTCCCACCAAATCAATCCCTTCAGGCGCTTACACAGGGTTTCTATGCAGTAGGTCTTCATGCCTGCATGCAAAGCTTCCACCGTTTTCACCCTTGGGTTTTGGCTATCATTGATGATGACGCTTTTCTTTCAGCTCAACGGTTTTGCATGGGCTTAAGTTTGGACGTCAACATCATATTCCTCGTCTGTTGGCACATTTTTTCTGGCTTATTCTGGTTCTGGCTTATTCTGGCTAACACTATTTCTGCTTTTGCTGATTTGCTCTGCATGATTATTTTTATTCTGCTTGCACGATAACTGATATTTCGCTGACTGTCAGCATAAAAAAACGCCCCTAAGGGCGCATTTTTTCGATATTTATTCCACTTTTAAAATAAATATGGACGTACAAAAATCAGGAAGAACAGCCCCAACATCAGGAACCACTTTAAAAAGTAATACAGTGAACGATTGGTTTTTTTCAAGGCTTTGGCTTTTATGCGAATTTGATAGACATAGCCAAATACTTTATTTAAACCACCTGTTTTATCACCGCTTTCATTCGGTGAACTTGCAGCAGTCATGACATTTTTACCAAACCAATGGTTAAAAGCTTCCATCCACTTTGACTTTAATGGCCGTTCAACATCTGCAAAGAAAATGATCCGGTTCTGATCCGTTTTATTTTCAGCATAGTGAATATAAGTTTCATCAAACACCACACTCTCGCCGTCACGCCATGAGTACCGCTGACCATCGACATCAATAAAACAACGGTCATCATTTGGCGTTAGTAAGCCCAAGTGATAACGCAATGAACCGGCATAGGGATCACGATGACGGACTAAACGACTGTCAGGCGCCAACTCAGTAAACATCGCGGCTTTAATAGTGGGTAAATTTTTTAACAAGGCCGTAGTTTTTGGGCAAAGTTCAGCAGCCGAAGGATGAGCTGAGTCATACCATTTTAAATAAAAGCGTTTCCAACCTGTTTTAAAGAACGAGTTAAATCCAAGGTCATCATAAGTACTCGATGCTTTGATGCCCCCTTTTTCATACAAGGCCTTGGCTTCATCACGAATCATTTCCCAGTTTTCATCTAAGACTTTTAAATCTTTAAAATGCTGCGTGTCGATATAGGGTTGACTCGGCACTTTTGAAAACATGTACATGAGAAAATTGATCGGTGCGAGCAATGTCGAATGATCAAAAAACTGACGATAAAATGAATGACGGACTTTACCGCGTTGCTGGATATAAAACGCAGAAATGACAAAGACCGCCAGGATAATCCACTTAATCATATGAGGACCTGGTGCTAATAAGCATTGTGCTTAATGAAAAATTAACTTTTGAGAACGCGGCGAGTATAGCATAGTGCTCAGTGATGCCTAAATAAGCAGCATAGAACACTGTGTCTCAGCAAAGATGGATGACAATGTTAAAAGTGAATTGACCATTCTGCCGAAAAATACACTTGCTTTTTTCTTGAATTTTTCTTTTGCATCTCAATCTATAGCTTACATTTATAAAAAAATGTGAACTGAAACATAAGCTTCAACATATTTAATTAGAGCGATAGCGATTAAAGGCAGATCCAAAGGCTATTTCCAAAAGAAATTTTGATGACCCTAGCGTCACGGCTTGATACAACTTGTTATGTTCTTTTTAGATATAGTTATCGTAAGATTAGCGAGGCATAAAGTGTACGCAGGAACCGCGTACTCGCTTCACAACATCAACTTAGAAGTCCTCCAAAATAAAGGAGATCAGGCATGATCCACGCTGGCAATGCCATTACCGTCCAAATGCTTTCGGACGGAATTGCAGAATTCCGCTTTGACTTACAAGGTGAGTCGGTCAACAAGTTTAACCGCGCAACAATTGAAGATTTTAAAGCTGCAATTGACGCTGTTAAAGCAAACGGTGACATCAAAGGTTTAATCGTTACTTCAGGTAAATCTACATTTATCGTGGGTGCAGATATCACTGAATTCGGTGAAAACTTCGCTCAAGGCGAACAAGCGATTGTGGATTGGGCATTGCCTGTTCACGACATCTTCAATGCGTTTGAAGATCTAAACGTTCCTAAAGTTGCTGCAATCAATGGTATGGCATTGGGCGGCGGTTTTGAAATGTGCTTAGTGTGTGACTATCGTGTGATGTCAGAAGCTGCACAAGTTGGCCTTCCAGAAATCAAACTTGGTATCTACCCTGGTTTTGGTGGTACGGTTCGTTTAAGCCGTGTGATTGGTATCGACAATGCGGTTGAATGGATGGCAATGGCTGCGCCGAAAAAGCCTGCTGCTGCGCTCAAAGACGGTGCTGTTGATGCAGTTGTTGCTGCAGACAAACTACAAGACGCTGCAATTGACCTTGTGAAACAAGCGATTGCTGGCCGTGTAGACTGGAAAGCAAAACGCCAAGAAAAATTAGATCCTGTTAAATTGAACATGCTTGAACAAATGATGGCATTCAATACAGCGAAAGGTGCAGTTCTTGCAAAAGCAAATCCTGCTCAATACCCAGCGCCAAAACTTCTTTTAGACTCATTACAAGCAGGTGCAAGCCTTCCACGTGATGAAGCATTGAAAATCGAAGCGCAAGGTTTTGCTAAAGCGGCTGTAACTCCACAAGCAGGTGCGTTAATTGGTTTATTCCTTAACGACCAAATTGTGAAGAAAACTTCGAAGAAATATGAAAAAGGTGCGCACCCTGTCAACCAAGCCGCTGTATTAGGCGCGGGTATCATGGGTGGTGGTATTGCTTACCAAGCGGCAAGCAAAGGCACACCAATCATCATGAAAGACATTGGTAACCCACAACTTGCTTTAGGTATGAAAGAAGCAAATGGCTTACTGACCAAACAAGTTGAACGTAAGAAGATGAAACCTGCTCAAATGGGTGAAACTCTTGCTCGCATCCGTCCTACATTAAGCTATGACGAATTCAAAGAAGTGGACATCGTGATTGAGGCAGTAACAGAGAACCCGAAAGTTAAGGGTATCGTACTTGCTGAAACTGAGAAAAATGTTCGTGACAATACGATCATTGCTTCAAATACTTCAACAATTTCAATCACACGTTTGGCTGAAAACCTACAACGTCCTGAAAACTTCGTAGGTATGCACTTCTTTAACCCTGTTCACATGATGCCATTGGTAGAAGTGATCCGCGGTGAGAAAACATCTGCTGAAGCAATCGCGACAACTGTGGTTCTTGCTCAGAAAATGGGTAAAACACCAATCGTGGTTAACGACTGCCCAGGCTTCTTGGTAAACCGCGTACTATTCCCTTACTTCGGTGCATTTGACCTTCTACTGAAAGACGGTGCTGACTTCCAACAAGTCGACAAAGTCATGGAAAAATTCGGCTGGCCAATGGGTCCTGCTTACCTCATCGACGTTGTGGGTATCGACACAGGCGTACACGGTGCGGAAGTAATGGCGGAAGGTTTCCCTGACCGCATGAAGCCAGACTACAAAGGCGCAACTTTAACCATGTACGAAAACAAACGTCTTGGTCAAAAGAACGACGTTGGTTTCTACAAATACGAACTTGACCGTAAAGGTAAGAAAGCCAAAGTGGTTGATCCAGTGGCTTACGAACTTGTGGCTTCTGTTGCAACTGCGGAAAAACGTGAATTTGATGCTCAAGAAATCATTGACCGTATGATGCTGACGTTCTGTAACGAAACTGTTCGTTGCCTAGAAGACAACATCGTAGCGACTGCTGCTGAAGCAGATATGGCGATGATCATGGGTGTAGGTTTCCCTCCATTCCGTGGTGGTCCATGCCGTTACATCGACCAAACAGGTGTCGCTGAATACGTAGCGCTTTGCGACAAATATGCGTATTTAGGTAAGGCTTATGAAGCGCCACAAATGTTGCGTGACATGGCTGCTAACAACAAAAAATTCTACGGTTAAGGAGCAACGTGAATGGCTACTTTAAATCCACGTGACGTTGTCATCGTTGATGGCGTACGTTCAGCAATGGGTAAAACCAAAAATGGTATGTTCCGTAACGTCCGTGCTGACAGCTTATCTGCTGAATTAGTACGCGCGCTTGTTGCTCGTAACCAGTTTGATACCAATGAAGTTGAAGACGTAATCTGGGGCTGTGTAAACCAAACCCTAGAGCAAGGTATGAACATTGGTCGTAATATTGCATTGTTAGCAGACCTACCACGTACTGTTGCAGGTCAAACAGTGAACCGTCTTTGTGGTTCTTCTATGCAAGCAATCCACACAGCGGCTGCGCAAATTGCAACCAACCAAGGTGATATCTTCATCATTGGTGGTGTAGAACACATGGGTCACGTTGGCATGATGCACGGCATCGACATCAACCCTGAAGCGTCTAAGCACTATGCAAAAGCGTCTAACATGATGGGCTTAACGGCTGAAATGTTAGGTCGTATGAACGGTATTTCGCGTGAAGAACAAGATGCGTTTGGTGTTGAATCACACCGCCGTGCTTGGGCTGCAACACAAGAAGGCCGTTTCAAAAATGAAATCGTGGGCGTTGAAGGTCACGATGCAAATGGTTTCAAAATCCTGTGCGATATCGATGAAGTGATTCGTCCTGATGCAAACCTTGAAGCATTCCAATCGTTACGTCCAGTATTCGATCCGAAAGGCGGTACGGTAACTGCTGCAACATCTTCAGCTTTGTCTGACGGTGCTTCTGCAATGTTGCTGATGTCTGCTGAACGTGCTCAAGCTTTAGGTCTTAAGCCACGTGCTGTGATTCGCTCTATGGCAGTTGCAGGCTGTGATGCTGCGATCATGGGTTATGGTCCTGTACCAGCAACTCAAAAAGCGCTTAAACGTGCTGGCTTGTCTATCGCAGACATCCAAACGTTTGAATTGAACGAAGCGTTCGCTGCGCAAGGTTTGTCTGTTCTTAAAGGCTTAGGCATTTATGACCAACAAGACCGTGTGAACTTGAACGGTGGTGCGATTGCATTGGGTCACCCATTGGGTTGTTCTGGTGCGCGTATCACAACGACTTTGCTGAACGTTATGGAACAGCAAGATACACAAATCGGTCTTGCGACTATGTGTATCGGTCTTGGTCAAGGTATCGCGACCATTATCGAACGTGTTTAATATTTAGTTAAATACTGAGATAAAAGAAACCCCGCTTAGTGCGGGGTTTTTTATTTGTTAACTAAACTCTCATGAATACATACTGGAAGCCCCTTCTCCCTCTGGGATGAGCAGCATGCGCCACAAGAGGATGAGGGAAATTTTTCATATAAATCCTCTCCCTGAGCGGTATTCTGCGCAAGTCTCCTTAAAAGGAGAGGGAATGTCCATTTTGAAGTAAATTTTGTTCAAAAATCTTCAGCAATAAACCGTGCTAAACAACCCTTAAAAAACGTCTTAGCATATTTAAAATTTAAAACGTTAATTCTCGATTTTCAGCGATTTTTGAATTATGGTAAGGCCTGAACCAAAACTTAAATATGCATAACAATGATAAATAAACGACTTCACTACCTCATAAAGATGAGCTACCTAAGCACTTTTATTTTTCTTACAGCTTGCGTTACAAATAATCAAATCGGTGAACTCTCCCGTGATCTGTTTCAAAAATACGAAACAAAATATGCATGGAGAACAATCCTTGAAGATGATGTGATCGCATTTGGCAAACCTGCTAAAGCAATACCCAATGAACCAATCGATAGCATCGTAGTCGCAGGCAATAAATACAGCTATTTGATCAATAAAGGCGGTGCTGATTTTATTCAACTGATAAGCCAACTCAATCCACAATATATTCGTCTCCATCGAGAACTTGACTTTAATTCTCCGAGCCCGAACAGCACTAAATTTAGCGGAAGCTTTAAATTTTATTATGCGCCTCCCAATGGAACACTAAGTCCTACGGAAAGGGCATTATTCAACCAATATGGTGTAGCACCATGTGATTGTTCAAAGGCAGAACAACAAGATCACCTGTTTAACTTAGAAATTGCAGGTACGGTTTACCCAAAAGTTGCGAATGCCGCAGATTTAAAGCCCTTAAGCCATCCCTATAAGATCCGTATCCAGCATTACGAAGACCAAAGTGGCTATGTCAAAAAGTCAGGGCAGGAAAAATTGGCAGAATTACCACTATTGCCTTTAACACTCACAATCGACATCATTCAATTGCCTTTAAAAGCTTTAGGCTTTATTTATCAGCCTTAAATCAGAGTATGATCATATTCAATTGGTTGAATTTTCTAAGTACACATACACCCTGACTAGCTCAAAAATGGTTCCCTTTTTCCAATTTAAGTAAAGTAAGTGTTGAGTTGATCACCAATCCTTCAACTCAACATCCTACAATTCTTGGCTTAAATTTTCTGCGCCAACAAAGTCGCAAAATGCTGTTGAATTCGATTTCCCTCTGCATCCACCCGATGCAACTCACCGACATTTTCATTGTATTTCACAATATTCCAGCCCTCATACAAAGCATTTAACTCCCCTGCTTTAAACGTAAATGGAAAGTCAGGCTGTGCAGGCAGATCAGGCGTATCCATCGCACAGACAATCAGGTTATAACCATTGATATTGGTGGCTTGCTGCATATGTTGAATCAGAGGCTTCACTGTCTTGGCTTCTAAAAACATCATCACCACGGTACAGCAAATAAAATCATATGTACCTGTAATGCTTGGGTCAGCGTTTAGATCACGCTGCTGTACATGAATATTTTCAATGCCTTCCGCAGCGATCACCTCTTGCAGCTTATGCAAACTGTGTGGGTTCACATCCCAAGCATCCACCTCAAAATGCTGCTCAGACAACTGACTTAAGTACAGCGAATTACGCCCCTGCCCACAGCCGACATCCAAAGCTCGACCACCTTGCAAATATGGTGTTGCTGCCAAAATTTCTGAATGTGTTGGGCTGAGTTGATACTTCTTATAAAAATAGTCCTGTACTAAGCAATAAAAACTCAACTGACATTGCACATCGTCACTCGCAGACACAATTTTGTGCCACGCCTGCGGCTCAATAAACGGCGGTGGCTGATCTGGGCTAAATACATGCGTCGAGAGGATATTTCCTGACGCATCCAGCATGGCAAAGTTCACTTCACCTTGCAGTACGGTGAGTTTTGCCCATGTGCCTGCTTTGGTATTGTGCTGTTGTTTAAAACCTTGTGGAATCGACTGCTGCGTCCACACAGGGAGCTGTTTATAACAAATAAGCTGCTGCATCTGACGTTATCCCTCATGCGACATTATTTTTATGCCATACCAATGGCGGAAATGTATATTCACCATAACGGCTTTAATAGTGATTTTAAATCAGCTTTGAATTGAAAATTTCGAATGCTGTGCAATACTCACTGTTCTTGTTTGTTTTTCTGCGTAACTCCATGTTATCCGTTTGTAACATTGGTGGAATATTCACACAATCAAATCCCTCACTCTGTGCCGTGTAACCTAAGCGCTGTTGATAAGGCATAAAATTTACAATGCCTTATTTTAACTAAGTTTTATAGAGTGATGACTATGAACGCGATCAAAACTACTTTAGCTGTTGCTTTAGTTGCTGCTACAACTTCTGCTATGGCAACTACTGCTGTAGAACAAAAACCTGCGACTGCTGTTGAAGTTGTAAAAGCTCAAGCTGCACAAGCGAAAACTGCAACTGTAGCTGCTGCTCAAGCAACTAAAGATGCTGCTAAAACTCAAGTGGCTGTTGCAGAAAAAGCGACTCAAACTAAAACTTTAACAGTGAAAGAAACCACTAAAGCAAAAACTGCTGACATGAAAAAAGCAGTTGTAGAAAAAGCAGCAGCAACTAAAGAAACTGCAGTTGCAGCAAAAGATGCAACTGTAGAAAAAACTGTAGCGGCTAAAGACGCTGTTGTTGCAAACACTGTTGCAGCAAAAGACGCGACTGTAGCAAAAACTGTAGCAACTAAAGATGCTGTCGTTGCAAAAACTGTTGAAGCAAAAGATGCAGCTGTAGAAAAAGCAACTGATGCAAAAGAAGCTGTTGAAACTAAAACTGAAGAAGTAAAAGCTGAAGCGAAAAAAGACTGCGCTAAAAAATGTGCAGAGAAAAAAGCTGAAGCAGCAAAAGCTGAGAAAAAAGGTTTCTTTTCTTGGTTCAAAAAAGCAGCTTAATCGTTGATTAAATGCAAAAAAAAGATGCCTTCACGGCATCTTTTTTTTGCCCATTTAGACTGCAATACTGCTTTCTGACAACGGAATAATCTTTTGATAAACAAACTGATTTTTCCCTTGTGATTTCGCCTGATATAGGCAGGCATCGACATGTTGTAAAGTCGTGGAGTAATTGGATAAACTCAACTGTTGAAATTCGGCCAAGCCCATACTAAAGCTGACATCTAGCCTTAATTGATCTTTTCGAAACGGCACATGTTCACAGCGTTCCAATATCGTTTCACATAACTTTTTACCCTGTTCCAAATCGGCACCTTCGAGGACAATTAAAAATTCTTCACCGCCCCAACGACTAATAAAACTAGCGCGTGGACTACAATTTTTTAAAATTTTTGCCAAATGCACCAAAACACTGTCCCCCATTTGGTGTCCATATTGGTCATTAATTTTTTTAAAATTATCGACATCGAGCAAAATGACACAGCCTTTATCAACCGCACCCTCTATAAATATTTGTTCTTTAAAGGCATGGCGATTTTTCAGCCCCGTCAACTCATCGCAAAAACTTACACGTTGCAAAGCCAAATACAGGCGTTTATTTCGTGCATACAGCTCACAAATAAACAGAAAAATGATCAGATAAATACCCAATGCCAAACGATAAGAACTGATCCGCGAGAGCATATGTACCTGTGCATCCGACCAATATTGCCCAGCCAATGGCATGGCACCATACCAGCCACAGATCAGCGTCATTAAGCCAATCAGCCAGCAAAAGGTTTTGAGGTCGTATTTGATCGCGTAATAACACATCAATAAAGGCAAGACCATGCAGGCATAGAAGATCTGATCATTTGAGATCACATATTGGACGGCCAGTGCCACGATCAGATAGCCATAATCCACCCACGGCACATTCATCCAGCGCTGAACACCAAACAGTAAACACACCACAGCCAAACTTGTTGCAAATTGCTCTAGAAAATAATCAACAAAGGCAAAGTATTGGTTGTCCATCTGAAAGCACGCCACAAACAAGAGACTGCCTGCAAAAGCACTCACGATACTCGGAACAGCTAACATTAGGGTTCGCTTAAAGCGGCGTTTTTTTAAATGGCTCAGCGCTAAATAGGCTTTAATAAATACCCAAATCTGAAATGCCGAAATCGCATACAGGAGAAATTTATCTTCTAAGATTTTGGCAGGATCGACCATCAGCGAAGCCACAAAGATCGCACTAAAAGCATAGAGCACGATCAGTAAATCGTGGCTTAAATGCTTCCGCATTAAAATCATGCCATAGGCAGCAAATGCATTTACCACCCAAACAGGGCTAATGAATAATTCATAGGTATAGCCTATCGACACCAATGAAACCGCACATATGGCAAGCCATAGCAGTATTAATTTTTTCATACGCTAAAAAAATCATCTCTAAAGATGGCGATAAACCTTTCATTCAAAGCCAATCGGTCTAAGGTTAGAATGTTTGCAAGTTCAATACAGCTCAGCTTCTTATGAGTTATGGGCTGCTGGCTAAAAATTTATGTTTAAATTTTCGGCGTATTTTAAGTGATTTAAGTCACACTATTGATTGATAGTTGTATTAAATTTGCAAATCCAATGCCTCAGGACAATTTTAGGGCTCACGTTTTCTGCGCCATTCATACTAGCTCAGACCACGCTCCCCCCAATTAAGTTCGCTAGCAACAAAAAAAGCCATCCGCTAAAGGATGGCTTTGAATTGCATAACATATCTCGAAGCTGTGCTGAATAATTTGAATGAAAAGGACTTATTTTAATATTTGTAATTGTTCCATCAACCAAGCCATGTATTTATCTTGATCCATAAAGTCAGGCGCCGTCCCTGTATCCAAACTATAAAATTGTTGATTAAATTCAATCACAATCTGTTCAGTCAGATGCCAATCTTCAATCATGCGAAAATACTGACTGAAGAAAAAACGGTTCTTGCCCCAATTGTTTAAACTTTCCAAACGTGGATATTGGCGGTTCGCGATAAAGTCGATATAGACCTGCTGAATATCATCAAAAATCTGAATAGCTCGCATGAGCATGGACCTCTATATGATGTAAAACTCTGCTAAAAGCCACTTTATCGCGCAATTTTGAAAGAGAGATGACAGTCAGTTAAAGCTTTTGTTTCAACTCTGAACGGTTCTTTTGGCGGATCTCATCCATTTGTGCATTGAGCGCTAACATCTCTGTATAAAGCTGATTAAACTGCTTTAAAGGCGCATCTTCATAGAACATAAATAATTTATTTTTCTTTTCCCATTTATTGGCTTTCAGCACAGCAAAGAGCTCATCAGCCTTCGCCAAGCTTTGCTTTTCTAACTCAAATAAAGCATGCGACTCATCACTATCACGACTGTCTCTTAAACTCTGCGCAATTTGCTGACGAAACACCTGTTTGACCGCCAACTGTTTGGCCTGCGCTAAACCATTTTCCTCTTGCTGTGTGGTTTTTTGTTCATAAGCATCGACCACTGCATGCACCTGCTGCAGCATTTGCTCAGTCTCTTGATATTGGTTTTTTTTATCTTTTAATAAGCGATCGATATCGAGAAATTTATCCCAATTCAGTGCTTTAAGATCACGAATATATTGATTCCGCGCTTCTGCACGCTGCAGCATTTGGCTCAAAATAAAATCCGACATGATTTTATAATCCCCCGTTAGCCGTGCATCTGTCACATTGAGTTGTATCGGCTCTTCCCAGTGCTGAGCTTGCTGAAAAATTTGCTCGGTTTTTTCACGCAAAACCGTTTCATAGGTCGAGAGTTGCACAGCTTCTTTTTGCTGTACTGAATATTGATAAAACATCCATCCAAACACCAATACCGTAGCACTGGCCAAGACAACAAAGATACGCGGCATAATGAGCTCCGAATGCCCTTTTATTCAGTTTAACCAAAAGTTTGAAGATTGACGATAAAATAGCCATGTTTTTTAGCGATGCTATTTAACTTCATCAATGTAGAAAGACCTAAATTACGCATGCCATCAAAACGAAAATTCATGGATAAAGCATGAATTTTCGCATTCAATTTGCTGTAGAGGTGTATTCGATTATGGGGTCTTGATCGGATTGGTATTTAACTGACGGTCGATGTTTCCGAGATTGATTTGCTCACGACTGATTTGCACATTGGTCGCATTACGGTCAATCCCAAAGGGTTGCAACATAATATATAAACCATTGCGTGGGTCAGAAGACTGCAAACCTGCGGCAATATTTAAAACATGCTGTTGCATCAAAGGCGATAAATTCGACATATCTGGCACTGCTGTGGCAGGTAAGATATCAATATTTGACACGATTGTTGCATCGACACCTTTGTTTTGAGTATCACGCTCAAGTTGCATCACCCGTTGCTGTAAGGCTTTACGGCGATCCACCTGCTCTTGATACTCAACAATGCCCGTCTCTGCACGCATTTCACGCTCTGCCATAATGGTTAAAGCAGGCATCTGAATAGCTTGTTGTTCGGTTTCATCAGCTTTTGTAGTGGCTTTTTCCGCAGCCAAAGCATTCATAGCCGTCATTGCTGCACTAACAAAAACCAAAACGGAAACAGATTTAGGGAGATTCATCATGTTCATTCCGAGAGATTTAAAAATAGAAAATTGAAAAAATTTACACTGCTATTATTGTACAACAATTAATCAATTCACTGGATTTAACCCCGACAAACGGCAGGAGAGTACAGCCTATTTAAACCTCACATTGCTCATTCTAGACTTGAAATATCATCCTATACCGATCTGCTTTGCCGCTGCTTTTTCTTTTTTATACGGTCCCGATTCTTAACAGCACAGGAAATGACAAAGCAAACTCTTGCTGCGGATGGCGGCTAAAGAAATCGTGCAAAGCTGCACATGGCTGAAGTGTCGGATGTTGCTGTTGGTAGTGTTTAAGCCCAGACCATGTTTGCAGATAGTCTAAAATTTGCTGTGAACGCCACCTGTAATTTAAAAACAGCTGAGGTGTCGCTAACTCCTGAAATGGAAACGGAATACTGTGATATTCTTCGTCGATGTAACGACGTTCAGCATCCCAATAGCCTTTTAAGGTGACAAAATACAGATCCTGTAAAAGCTGGTTTAATTTCGCATGTTCAAATTGAATCAGACCATAGCCCACAATGGCGATGTGACCATGGGGTTTCAATACTCGTCGTACTTCCGCATAAAAGGCAGCAAAATCGAACCAATGAATCGCTTGCGCAACTGTGATTAAATCCACTGAATGGTCTGCAAGCGGACAATGTTCTGCGCTAGCTTGCTCATAACGTACATTATCTAAATTGGGTGCTTGTGCCAATTGTTCGGTACTCAGATCTGTCGCTAAAACCTGTTGAAAATAGGGCGCCAAACCTTTGGTAAATTGACCTGAACCTGCACCGCAGTCCCATGCCAGTTCACGCACGGCAACATGCTGCAAGATGCTATCGACGACTTCAGCAGAATAACTTGGACGTGATTGTTGATACAGCGCACTCCCAATAGAGAAATGGTCTTTCATTGTAAAAATTCATTGGTTATTTTTTATCGGTTTAATCGAATTTTTAAGGTCGTAAACTAGCACTTAAGTCCTAGCTTCAGCGATAACATTTGAGCTTCAAATATTTACTCAATCACATGCTGTATATAAAAACTGGTCTGTGCAATCGGGCTTAATTGATCATTCATTTGATAATATTTCACATCATAATGACCAGTTTTCCATCCAGTCATGGGATAGAAACTCACCCAGTTTTGTTGCTGTTGCTCACTGACTTTGCGTGGTGTAAAGAGCAGCACTTCACCGCTATCACGATGCGTCCAACGCACCATGACTTGCATATTTTTTGGAACTTTACCCATGGTATCAAAATGTGCATACAACGGCTGTGTGACATAGATTTCACGAGGCAAGACACTATCTACATCTGTCTGTGATTGATCTGTCACATACGCTTGCCCTGCCAATCGCTGCTGCGGATCATTTTTGGCTTGTAGAAATTCGTCTAACATCTGCTGCGCAAACTGCTGCTTATTTTGAATCCCTGCAAAACTGTAATTGGGAAATGCCTGCTGTAAATATCGCCCCAATTGTTGATCTGAAGTCTGCTGAATAATACTCTTTAGCTGACGATGTTGGCTTTTGAGTTGTTGCTGTATATCTTTAGAATGAGGTTGATCCGAGGCATCTTGATCTAAAGCCAAGAGTGCCACAGGATTACTCGTCGCCAAAGAGACAAGCGAGTGCTCAGGTGGCGGTGACGTCAAGCTTGGTTGGTCATTCCACGATGCCGCAATATAGCCCAGTGCAAAACAGAGCAGTCCGATCGCCGCATATTGAAGTCGCTTCAACTGTCACTCCACGAATCTATGTTCATTTGATTAAAGCCTACAGCGGAGCACTTCTGTGCCGACAATATATTCACCAGAGCTCATCGTCGTACCCGTGTTAATCACCTGATTTAAGCTAAAGTTAGATCCAACTTTTAATTTAAGCAGACCATTATCACATGCTGCAGTTATTCTGCTGCCCGATTTCATATTGGATACACAGCCCGTTTTGGTCACGGCAAAAATTGTTTGCCCTGCGGAAATACTGGTGCTGCATGATGCTGTGATTATTTTATCGAGCGATGATTCACAAGAAGAACAATTGCCATTATCACAAAGCGCTGCTGCATTTTCACTTTTACATTCATAGGTCACACCATTTTGAATAATGGTTTTAGAATAGGAAGAATCGACATTACTACCGCCCCCGCCACCACATGCGCTCAGCAAGGCAATCATGCCGATCAAAACAGGAAATAATATTTTTTTCATAACCTTAACCCTTATTTTTTAATAATTTTCTTATAGCAATTGGGCCCATCATCTGGCATCGATTGTAGCAGTTAAACTGTGCGAAATATCAACACCTGAAAAACAGCAGACGAAAAAAAACCTCAAACAATCGTTTGAGGTTTTTCGAATATGGTGGCGAGACCCAGGATCGAACTGGGGACACACGGATTTTCAATCCGTTGCTCTACCTACTGAGCTATCACGCCGATGCGGTGTATTAAGCCGCATCTCAGTTAATTAGTCAATCATATTTATAAAAATATTTTTCGTATGCATATTTTTTAGGCAAAAAAAATCCCTGATGGGATCAGGGATTGATAAACTGAAAAATCAGTTTTGAATATGGTGGCGAGACCCAGGATCGAACTGGGGACACACGGATTTTCAATCCGTTGCTCTACCTACTGAGCTATCACGCCGATGGGGCGTATTAAACAATTTCAGTCTCATGGCGTCAAGCATCCGTTGCGCTTTTTTGTGCAAATGTTTATTTTTAAATCAATATTTCACACTATTTGCTTATTTTTTGAGTGATTTCAAATTTCCACAGCTGAAATTACAGTGACGAAACTGTATTTATCCAACAAAAAAGCAGCTCAATGGCTGCTTTATTATTGGAGGGCAGGTTATTCAGCCGCAGTAATTTTTCCAATGTGTGCCAAACAGCGGTGGATCGCGCCACAACCTGGTTCAAAAGTTTTCACCCCTTTTTCTTCTTCCATACGGGTGGCCTCACTGACCAAGCGCTCTGCAACACCACGCCCACGATTTGCAGGGTGTACCACAATATATTCAAGGGTTTTGCTTTCACCTTGGCCTGTACACCAAATCGCACCAATCAATTTTGTATTAAATTCTGCAGTATAAACTAAGGTATACTGAGCTAAGTTCTGCTCAAGTTGTTCAATCGCATCGGAACCGTCGCTAAACTCAGGGCTGGTGTCATACAGTCGCTCAAGCTGGCTGCGCACTTCATCATTTTCTAAAGAAGTATAGGCATGTACGGTAATAGGCATTGATAAACCCTCCTGAGCAATCTAATATGCGGTGACTTTTCGTCACAGCGAAAATATTTTTACATCAATCATTTTGACGTATTTGAGGAACGTGTCTATGACAGATCGTATCAGTGAAGTGGTAAGAAACACCAACGAAACCAAAATTCGAGTTCGTGTGAATCTTGATGGTACTGGTCAAGGCACTTTAAACACTGGTGTTCCATTTTTAGATCATATGATTGATCAAATCAAGCGACATGGTCTGTTTGATATTGATATTCATTGTGATGGCGATCTTGAAATTGACGATCATCATACCGTAGAAGACTGTGGGATTACACTGGGTCAAGCTTTTGCTCAAGCACTGGGCAATAAAAAAGGTTTACGTCGCTACGGTCACTTCTATGCGCCACTTGATGAATCACTGAGTCGTGTTGTGGTAGATTTATCTGGCCGTCCGGGTCTTTGGATGGATATTCCATTCACTCGCGCGCGCATCGGGACTTTTGATGTGGATCTTTTCTCTGAATTTTTCCAAGGTTTTGTGAACCATGCGTTAATGACGCTGCACATCGACAACCTAAAAGGTAAAAACAGCCACCACCAAATTGAAAGCGTATTTAAAGCCTTTGCCCGTGCATTACGTATGGCGTGTGAAGTTGACCCGCGTGCCGAAAATACTGTTGCGTCTACCAAAGGAACATTGTAATGACCCGTATTGCCCTTCTTGACTATGGCATGGGAAATCTTCACTCAGCAGCAAAAGCCCTCGAACACGTGGGCGCAACTGTTGATGTCACCAATGATCCTAAGCTGATTGCACAAGCAGATAAAATTGTGTTCCCCGGTGTGGGAGCAATGCGTGACTGTATTCAAGGCATGCATGATGCAGGCATTGATGAAGTTGTCCGTAAAGCGGCATTTAATAAACCTGTGCTTGCGATCTGTGTCGGTATGCAGGCCCTAATGCAGCATTCCGAAGAAAATGGCGGTGCAGATGCATTGGGTATTTTTGAAGGTTCGGTTAAACGCTTTCCTGATGTAGAGGGATTAAAAGTGCCGCACATGGGCTGGAACCAAGTGCATCAGGCAGACCCTAGCCACCCGATGTGGAAAAACATTGAGCAAGATGCACGTTTCTATTTCGTACATAGCTTCTATGTAGAGCCGCAAGATTCAAGCATTGTCGCTGCAACCTGTGACTATGGTTTGGAATTCTGTACCGCAATTCACAAGGAAAACTTGTTTGCGACACAATTTCACCCAGAAAAAAGTCATACAGCCGGCCTGCAATTGCTGAAAAACTTTGTGGAATGGGATATTTAAAATTCCTTCACCGCAAAAAAGCCCGCTCCTTGCGGGCTTTTTTGTACTGTTTATTTTTCATCCTTTTATTTTCTACATATTCATTTTAGAATTTGCCTACTTATAAAAATACCAACGCCTAGGAATAATAATGAATACATTCACATCTGACTCACCGACCCAAGCCAGTGGTCGCTTTAGCCGGCGCGCATATCTTGCATGGAATCTACTTCTCGGCATTATTTTTACGCTAATTGCTGTTGTAGTCGGCCTGCTCATACCCGGTGCGCAAAATGCGTTGACTGAGGGTGCAATGTCGACGCCACTCATGATTATTTTCTTTATCATGTATGCCATCGTCATTTATTACAGCGTCATTTTCTTAATCCGTCGTTTACATGATCGTGACCATTCTGGATGGCTTGCACTGCTGATCTTAGTTCCTGTAGTGAATATATTATTTGCGCTCTATGTGTTATTTGCACCGGGTAATAGCGGTAGTAATAGCTTTGGACAACCACGCCCGACCAAAGGCTGGGAAACCGTGCTGGCTGTTTTGTATATCGTGGTGTTTATAGTCGGGATACTTGCTGCGATCATGATTCCGTCTTACCAAAACTATGTGATCCGCTCTCAACAAACCACGATTCAACAACAATAATGATAAATCATTAGATGCCGCCGAGATTGTCCTAAACAGCAATACATCTACTCAAACAAGCTCACACAAGTGGGCTTTTTTTGTACTTTACCTTTATAATCAACGCGCTTTTTTGGTACAGGATCAAATCCTGTACTTTTTCACATTTTTATGTCGTTTTTAGCTCAATTTTTTGCGGCTAAAAATGAATGATAACAATACTTTTTACGATAATTTAAGATCATTTAATATGAATAATTCACCCAATATTAACTCTGGCTGGAACCGTGACGGTCGCTTTAATCGCATGTCATTTATCGGTTGGAATGTCTTCTATGGCCTCATGCTAAGCATACTGATGCTGCTGATTGTCAGCATGATGCCCAATACTCTCAATGCCCTAATAGCTCACGCTGAAAATCCAATGACGCAAGTGATTGGATTTATCCTAAATGTTTTAATGCTGATCCCTTTGATGATTTTTTCAGTGCGTCGTTTGCATGACTTTAATCTCTCAGGCTGGTTTGCACTCTTAGAGCTGATTCCGTTGCTCAATATCGTTATGTGCATTGCGCTGATGCTCATCCCCGGGTCTGCAAATGCCAATCAATATGGTGAGCCACGTGCATCCAAAACATGGGAGGTGGTTCTCGCCTTTCTCTTTATCGGTTTATTCTTACTGATCTTGGTAAATGTATTATTTACTGCGCGTTTTCTATTTTAAGTCGTCACTGACTTTAAGCCTATTGGTCACTGTCTTTAAGTCCTCTCATCACTGTCATAGCAACGCGCTATGACAGGCAGGTGAGTCAAAGGCTCATGCTCAACGCCGCATCTCGGTATTTGCATTTCCCTACTAAACGCTCTAGGCTGCAACAACAAGCCTTTGAATTAAATCACAATGACTGATGCTCTACCGACACCTATTTTGCCAACAAAAGAACAGATTAAAAATTTTCCATTGTTCCAAAATTTAGTGCCAGAGCAGATCCATGTCATTCACAATGCAGAACAATGCCAACACTGGGCCGATGAATTGCAGACGACTGCCTTATTCGGTTTCGACTCTGAATCTAAGCCGACTTTTCGTAAAGGTGAGGTCTCTACCGGTCCACATTTAATCCAACTTGCGACGGCGCAACAGGCGTGGTTGTTTCAAATGAACGAATGCACTTGGGATTTTTTAAGACCAATCTTGAGTAATCGTGATCAAATTAAAGTGGGTTTTGGCTTAAAAAATGATGCGCATTTATTTCGTAAAAAAGGCATCGAACTGAATAGTGTATTGGAACTCTCCAAGTGCTTTGCTTCTTTTGGCTTAAGCCAACCCGTCGGTTTAAAAAATGCCATGGCACTGCTTTTTCGTGTGAATTTTCCAAAATCTAAATCGGTCAGCACTTCGAATTGGGCCAAAAAGCGCTTAAGTCCGGAGCAAATTCGTTATGCCGCTGCCGATGCCTATGCCCCTGTTTTGGTCTTTGAAGAATTATTACAACGTGGCTTATTGCCCAAAACCATTCCCAATACTTCTCTCAAACTAAGAATTCGTCCGCACATGAATTTATAAATCCTTAATTATTTTAATGATTTAATTTATATTCAGCGATGTAACCGCTCTGTAACTGGATATTGCCCCAATCTATGGCATGACCAAGTGCAAAGATCGGCTGAAGAGTGCCAATGAATTTGCAGTTTATTTGCACTAGAGATTTAAACAGTACGTTATTGCCTTAAAAATAGTCACAGCACAGTCTAAAAACAATAAAATCGCACCTTTTAAGTACATTTATATCTTTGATTTAACTCATTTTAATTACATTAATATACATTTATATTTTTATTCAGCTAAGGTTTTGATCTCTCTGGGTTTTCTAGCAGAATTACATGATTTATCTCCTTCTTTCTATACTTTCATAATTTGTTTTCATCAATCTCCTTTTGCTAAAACAAGTCTGCCAAATACATAACACATCATAATTTAAAAGCTTGGAGAACCTGACATGTTGAACTTATTTACAGGAAAAATCAGCGGTGTACTCAGCCTGACTTTACAAGGGATCAGTAAAGCGGTTGGACTGGTTTTAAATACTGTTTTAGATACTGTAGACAGCGTATTAGAGACCGTAAGTAGCTTAACAGCGCCCTTAACGGATGCACTGACTGAGCTTCCGCTCATTGGTGGGACCATCGAAAAAGTACTCGCGGTTGAAAATCAGTTGGTTGGCACCTTAGGTGATGGCTTACATGCGGTAGCCGATCAACTAGCGACAGGTGATCTTCTCTGCGGTGTACAAACCGCTCTCAATGGCGTAACTGGTGTGGTCGGCCAAACCGTGACGGAAGTTGCAGGTTTAGTTGATCATATAGGTGGTGTTGCTGCACCAATCACAGATGTACTTTCTGACCTGCCATTGCTGGGCGGTCTATTGGATGCAGTAGGCGAAACTACGGGGAATTTAACAGGCTTGTTGGCTGAAACGGGCGACTATGTAGCCAGTATTGATCCTACCGAATTATTAACATCCGTCCTGAACGATCCTTTAGCAAGTGTAGGTGGTGTCGTGCAAGATGTTTCAGGCACTTTAGATGCCTTACTGGATGACATTGCACCGATTACATCGATTGCCACTGAACTTCCTGTAGTCGGTGATCTCGTTCAAGTGGTCGGTGAAAGTACCACAGCCCTCAATCAAGGCTTATACGATGTCGGTAGCTTACTTCAATCCGTAAACATCGATTTATTACAAACAACCGCTTATGTTTAATGACTAAAAACACTAATACACAGCGCATTTTTATAGACCAAGAATAAAATCCAATCCTCTATTTACACTGGCCTGACACATGTCAGGCTTTTTTAATTCATCAATTCTGATATTAGCATTTAGTGAATAGCCGTTTATTTGATAAGATTAGGCACAAATTCATTCTTAATTTGATTGAGCAAGGAGCGAAAGCATGCTGATCATCCCTGCAATTGACCTGAAAGATGGCAAATGTGTCCGTTTAAAACAAGGTCGTATGGAAGACGATACCGTATTTTCTGACGATCCAGTGGCAACTGCACAGCATTGGGTAAATGAAGGCGCGCGTCGCTTACATTTGGTAGATTTAAACGGTGCTTTCGCTGGTACACCGATTCATAAGCCTGTGGTTGAAGCGATTGCTAAAGCACAGCCTGAATTGCCAATTCAAATTGGTGGTGGTATCCGCTCTCTTGAAACCATTGAACACTACCTTGATGCCGGCGTTTCATTTGTCATCATTGGTACAAAAGCAGTAAAAGAGCCTGAATTTGTTGAAGAAGCGTGCAAAAAATTTGCAGGCCATATCATTGTCGGTATCGATGCCATGAACGGCATGGTGGCAACTGATGGTTGGGCAAATGTCACAGACGTGAAAGCTACTGATTTGGCAAAACGCTTTGCAGATGCTGGCGTATCAAGCATTGTCTACACCGACATCGCACGTGATGGCATGATGCAAGGTGTGAACGTTGAACAAACCGTTAACCTTGCAACGTATTCAGGCTTACCTGTTATTGCATCGGGTGGCGTGACCAACCTTGACGACGTGCGTAACTTAAAAGGCCAGCCGGGTATTTTAGGTGCGATTACCGGTCGTGCAATTTATGAAGGCACATTGAACCTTCGTGAAGCTCAATTACTGCTTGATCAACAAAGCTTGTAATTTTCCCGAGCAGAAAAGAGGTCTTCGGGCCTCTTTTTTTATTTCTCATTTTTATTTCCCCTCTTCGAACAATCAAATACACATGTCAACCGTCCAATCTGCTTGGAAAGCCAAGTTCCCGCAGCTCGCACTCATCCTGATTACCATGATTTGGGGTGCCAGTTTTATCACCGTGCAATACGGTTTAAATTTCAGCAGTCCCGTGCTGTTTGTCGGTCTACGTTTTGCCGCAGCTGCACTGGCTGTGAGTCTGTTATCGCTCAAATATCTTAGACATTTTTCTCAATACGATGTCATTGCGGGCGCAAGTATTGGCGCTGTGATTGCGATTGGCTATGCGACACAAACGGTCGGCTTACAAAGTATCAGCAGCAGCGAATCGGCTTTTTTAACCGCGCTGTATGTCCCGCTGGTTCCGATTTTTATGTGGCTCTGTTTTCGGCATAAACCACATCTGATGACATGGCTGGGTGTGTGTTTGGCTTTTGTTGGTTTGGTCTTTTTAACTGGTAATGGTTTTGGCGCTATTCAGCTCAATTTTGGACAAATCATTACGCTGCTCGGTTCGATTGCCATTGCCTTTGAAATTATCTTGATCAGCTATTTTGCGCCCCGCGTCAATCTGCGCAGAGTGACGGTTCTACAGTTGGCATTTGCCTCTCTGTTCTGTTTTTGCTTTGCCCCACTAGTGGGTGAAACCACTTTGCCAAAATTTGAATGGCCATTAATCGCTGTACTCTGCGGATTGGGGCTGGCCAGCGCCGTAATTCAACTGGTGATGAACTGGGCGCAGCGCATGGTCGATCCTGCACAGGCAGCAATCATCTATGCAGGTGAACCGGTTTGGGCCGCGATCATTGGGCGGCTTGCAGGTGAACGCTTAACACCGCTCGCTCTCATTGGCGGACTGTGTGTTGTTCTGGGTGTGATTGTGAGTGAATGGCGGCCGAAACGGTTAAAGAAACGCTAATTTCAGCATCCTTTCCCATAACAAAAAGCGACCCATTAGGCACTGCTGTCCCACAATTTTTCACAAGAGGAAGCTCATTTGAGCTTCCTCTTGTTTTATGGGTATTTTATCGGGTGAAAATAAAGCTTTTAAAGTTCTTCTTTCAAACAAATTCACTTGAATTATTC
>NZ_VOYA01000012.1:0-97661 GCF_013420465.1 Acinetobacter sp. YH01005
TCGATCAATCAGTAAAAATCCACACAAGTTGTTCTTCATAATCTCTTAATGATCTTCTTGTTGGTTCGTCACCAGCAAGCTAGGTCGGCTATATTACTCTTTATTTCTAAAGAGTCAACCGGTAATTCAAATTATTTTAAACTTATCAAATAAAACCCAACTTAATCAATTCAATCAAGTCATTGTTTTATCAGAAGTTTTAATCTTCATCACCGCCGATGGATGTGCATTCTACAGCATTTCATATTCGTTGCAACACCTTTTTTATGATTTATTTTACGCATGTCGCTTTTTTAAACACATAAACATTCTTTTGTATTATTATTGGGCTATATACGCCCTATTTCATATAATAAAACGTATATACACCCAATTTTCTTTCCATTTAATTTAAGACTTTTTTGATTTCGTATGGTTGTTTTTAAAAAAACTGCCTATTTAATAATGGCGTGCTCTATTTCCCCCTTATTATATGCAGCTCCCACAGCAAATATTTTCACAACCACTTTCTCTATTTTGAGTTATGCCAAGTGGGAAACCACTTCACCCAAATTTTGCGTAATTAATAATTCAAGTTTAGTCAATGATTTTAAAAAACTTGCGCCAACCCACAGCACTTATAAAATTACAGCCATCAATGTGAATGACATCAAATCCAGTCATTGCCAAGTTTTATTTTTTTCCAACCTAACAGCAAAAGAAGAACAGAGCATTTTAAACAATCATGTCAATTTCCCTGCCCTCTCTCTAAGTAGCAACAATAGTGAGTGTGAGTCGGGCAGTGCATTTTGTTTGTATAAAAAAAATCAGAGTTATTCGTTTAAAATTAATATGGAAAGCTTAACGCAATCACAAATACATATTGATCCACGGGTTTTATTACTGGCGAAGTCATCGGAGTCAGCTGAATGAAACAACTCTATAACCCAATTACATTACACCAATTATTTACACGTTCGCAGCTCACCATCTTTGCTTTAACTTTTACGATTTGTTCTGCGATTTTTTTGGTGATTTCCACCTATACCATGCATACATATGCAAAAAACAGCTTAACGATTTTATCGAACGCGATAAACGAACGCGTTCAACCTGCTGTGGTCTTTAATGACCAAACAACGATGCGTCAAATTTTAAATGAATACACCCAACTGTATCCTATTCGCTCTATTGAAATTACAAACCATCAAAATGCATCGCTTGCTCATGCCGAGCAACAAGAAATTTCAACATTTTCCAGCCAAGCGATTTTAGATTATTTCTTTTTTAGCCAACCGATTCGTTTAGATATCCATCATGATCAGAAAAGTTATGGCGAACTGATCGTATATGGAAACTCTTCAGATTTAGTTAGTTTCTTCCATAAAATTTTGCTGGGTTTATTTTTAGGTTTTATTCTTTTATTGGCTACTGTGTTTTGGTCGGTGAACTCTGTTTATCAATACTTAATGCAATCCGTTCGCTCTATTGTTGAATCAGCTCAAACCATTAGTATTAAGAAAGATTATAAAATGCGGGTTTCAAACTCTGATATTCAAGAATTACACGCACTCAGTACCGCCTTTAATGGTTTACTTAGTGAAATTGAACAGTCAAATAAAAACTTAATTTCAGAAAATGACAAGCTAATTCATCTAGCACGTCATGATGCATTAACCCAATTACCAAATCGCAATTATTTTTATGAAAAGCTGTTTGAGCTATTTGACTTACAAGCGAACGCTGCCGTGTTCTTTGTCGATATTGAAAACTTTAAACATGTGAATGACCAATATGGACACTTAGCTGGGGATGCTGTACTGCGCGCCTCATCACACTGTTTAAAGCAAGCACTGCCAGATGATGCTTTCGTTGCGCGACTCGGTGGTGATGAATTTGCAATTATTATCAATCGTTTAAATTTCTTGACAGAACTCGAAGTCTTTTGTCACAAAATACATGAATGCTATGGTTCCACATTTGTTTATGAGCAACATAATATTGCATTACAAGCTAATATTGGTGTGGCACTGATCCAAAATGCGAAATCACCAGGAGATCTGATCGCAGATGCGGATCGCGCCATGTATGATGCTAAACTTTCGAATAATCATTGGTGCATTGCACCACAACTCCCCAACTCATAGGATTTGCTATGTTAAAGAACGCATTTAAAGTTTTATTTATACTTGCATTCACGGCCACTATGACAGCCTGCATGAGTTTAGGTAATTTAAGCTACAAACAAGCACGCATGCTTAAAAAAGAAGGTTTTGTCTTAACCAATGATGGTTGGACACTTGCCTTACCAGAACGTCTTTTATTTGGTTTTGATGATTATCAAATTCAACCGCACCAACAAGGCAAGTTAAATACACTCGCCACTCAACTGATTAAATATGACCTAAATAAAATTAAGTTTATTGGTCATACGGATAATGTTGGACAAGCCAATTATAACCAACAACTGTCAGAAAAACGTGCGCAAAGCGTCGCAAACGTCTTCTTAAAGCAAGGTTATAACAGTTCAAATATTCAAATTATTGGTCGTGGTGCTGAACAGCCGATGGTCTCTAATGACACCGAAACAAATCGTGCCATCAACCGTCGTGTAAATATCACCATCGTTCCATAAATAGCGAAAAATAAAAAAGCCACCATAAGGTGGCTTTTTTATTTTTTATAAATTTCAGGCATAAAAAAACCGCTAAATGCGGCATCTTTTACAGTATTGCTTTTGAGATAAATGGTCGGAGCAGTAGGATTCGAACCTACGACCCCCTGGTCCCAAACCAGGTGCACTACCAGGCTGTGCTATGCTCCGCTTTCAACCTTAAAAGTTGGGGTGAATGATGGGATTCGAACCCACGACAACCGGAATCACAATCCGGGGCTCTACCAACTGAGCTACATCCACCATCATGTTCTTGCTTGTGAATAACCAATATAACGCATTTTAAATTACAGGCATAAAAAAACCGCTGTATGCGGTATCTTTTATCGACCGTTTTCTTTAAGAAAATGGTCGGAGCAGTAGGATTCGAACCTACGACCCCCTGGTCCCAAACCAGGTGCACTACCAGGCTGTGCTATGCTCCGAATTGGGGTGAATGATGGGATTCGAACCCACGACAACCGGAATCACAATCCGGGGCTCTACCAACTGAGCTACATCCACCATCACAACAAGTTTCAGATTCTAGTATCAGAACACCATTAAAATGGCGCGCCTGACAGGATTCGAACCTGTGACCATCCGCTTAGAAGGCGGATGCTCTATCCAACTGAGCTACAGGCGCATTACCGATGACATAGACTATCACGCGATTTTTGCCTTGAGAAATTGGTCGGAGCAGTAGGATTCGAACCTACGACCCCCTGGTCCCAAACCAGGTGCACTACCAGGCTGTGCTATGCTCCGTTTCATCTCAGCTTTCGCTGTATCGCATATCGTGCGGTACGGTGTGCATTCTAGGCGTGACGTTGATTAACGTCAACACCTATCTTCAAAAAAACATAAAAAATCATTTCAAGCGATTATTTATCAAGCACTTTAATCATTTTTCAAGCAAAAATTAACGTTTTAAACTGGCACTGAAATTCAACATCCGATCTAAAGGCAATTTAGCACGCTCAGCCAATGCCGGATCTACAAAAATTTCCTGATCACCTTTTTGTAAAACTTCCAGAATGCCATCCAATTCATTCATCGCCATCCAAGGGCAATGCGCACATGAACGACATGTCGCTCCCTCACCTGCCGTCGGTGCTTCGATGAGAATTTTATTCGGCACAGCTTGCTGCATTTTATAAAAAATACCGCGATCTGTTGCCACGATTAAACGTTCGTGTGGCAAGGTTTGTGCAGCCTTGATCAATTGCGAGGTGCTACCGACGGCATCTGCAATATCCACCACAGATTCTGGTGACTCTGGATGCACCAAAACTGCTGCATCGGGATACAGCGCTTTCATATTGGCAATACCACGTGCACGGAACTCTTCATGGACAATACATGCCCCATCCCATAGCAACATGTCTGCACCGGTTTTCTTTTGAATATAGCGACCGAGATGCTGATCGGGTGCCCAAATAATTTTTTCACCTAAACTATCTAAATGCTCAACAATTTCAACAGCACAGCTCGAGGTTACCACCCAATCTGCACGCGCTTTCACTGCTGCCGAGGTATTGGCATATACCACAACCGTATGATCCGGATGTGCATCGCAAAATTTGGTAAATTCATCGACCGGACAGCCCAAATCAAGTGAGCATGTTGCCTCCAGAGTAGGCATCAGTACGGTTTTTTCAGGAGATAAAATCTTCGAGGTCTCCCCCATGAATTTCACTCCTGCAACCACCAACGTCGTTGCTTGATGGTCACGACCAAAACGTGCCATTTCAAGTGAATCCGAAACGCATCCACCGGTCTGTTCTGCTAGTTCCTGCACTTCAGGATCACAGTAATAGTGTGCAACAAGGACAGCGTTACGCTTTTTGAGTTCCGCTTTAATTAATTCAAACTTTTCAAGCTTTGCAGCTTCCGTTAAGTGATGCTCTTTTACATCGCCCAAACGATCCAAATGCGCTTGTACAATTGATTTTGCTTCATTTGCAATTAAGTTGTTTGCATTATTCATCACAACGTCTTCTCTATCCTTAATGCCTGCTACTACACAGGTGCTTCACAACTGACCCATAAATATGGCACTTGGCTATTTTTTACCGGTCATTAAAAAGTTCCACTTATAAAAAAGCCTCACAACGGAGGCTTTTCAAAAACATCAAATATCTTATGAACGGTAATCTGCGTTAATCTTGACATAGTCATACGACAGATCACAGGTATACACAGTATCTTGAGCACTGCCACGCCCTAAATCTACACGGATCGTGATCTCAGATTTTTCCATCTCCGCAGCCCCTGCTGCTTCGGTATAATCTGCTGCGGCACCACCGTCTTTACAGATTTGAACATCACCCAACCAGACCTGAATTTTTTCAACATCTAAGTTTGGCACACCGGCATAACCAATTGCTGCCAAAATACGACCCCAGTTTGGATCTGATGCGAAGATTGCAGTTTTAACTAACGGTGAATGTGCAATGCTATAAGCAATATCACAACATTCTTGAGTATCTGCACCGCCTTCTACCGCCACAGTAATAAACTTCGTCGCACCTTCACCATCACGGACAATGAGCTGTGCAAGACGTTTCATCACACGTGTTAACACATCTAAAACAGCAGCATAACGTGAATCAGCTTCTGAAGTAATTTCTACGCCACCAGCTTGACCCGTTGCAATCAAAATACATGAGTCATTCGTTGAGGTATCACCATCCACCGTAATACGGTTAAACGACAGGTTAACAGTGGTTTTCAAAAGCTGTTGCACCATCTCACGGCTAATGGGTGCATCAGTTGCTACATAACTCAACATGGTCGCCATATTTGGACGAATCATGCCTGCACCTTTAGAAATACCCGTCATGGTATACAGAACCCCATCTAGCTCAAACTGCTCAGATGCACCTTTAGGTGTGGTATCTGTGGTCATAATGCCTGTTGCCGCATCCAACCAAGCATCTTCTTGTAAACTATCTAATGCGGGTTGCAAGCCTTGAACCAAACGATCAATAGGTAATTGCTCGCCAATTACACCCGTTGAAAAAGGAAGGACTTCTGTATTTTGAACACCTGCCAGTTCCGCCAGTTTCGCACATGTCGCTTCAGCATTTGCCATACCGATTTTGCCAGTACCTGCATTGGCATTTCCGGTGTTAATCACTAAATAACGTGGATTACCTGCTAATAAGTGCGCTTTCGAAATATGGACCGGTGCTGCACAAAATGCATTTTGAGTAAAAACGCCTGCGACATTAGAACCTTCAGCAAATTCAAAAATGACAAGGTCACGTCGGTTCTGATAGCGCACATACGCTTCAGCCGAACCGATTTTTACACCTTTCACCACATGCATCTGTGGCATAGATACGTCACCAACTGCCATTTTTCAACGTCCAACTATATGAGTTATAAAAAATACAGCTTAGTGCAAAATCTATAAAAAATCGAGCAGAAGCACGGTTTTGCTGTAATTTTATTGTGCATTTCTTTTGCACATAAAAAAACCAGCCTTTCGACTGGTCTTTATCGCTGTTCGTCGTAAATTAGTTACGCGCAAGCTGAGTTGCTTCATCAAGAAGCACTTGTTTCGCTTTTTGTTGACTCGCAGCAGAAAGGGCTGGGTTTTCAGCCACAATACGGTCAGCATTCGCCGCATTGGCTGCTGCAATTTTTGCAGTTTGCAATACGATTGGACGATTTGGATTGGCAAAGGTATAACGAATACCCGTACGCGGGCTTGCTACAGTCACTTGACCGTCAGTACCAATCTGTACTTGAGTTGTTGTTGGACCAACTGCTTGTTGAACTTTCTCGACAGAAGTCGTCTGAGGAGCGTTTGCAAAGGTAAAAGTTGGCAAAGCCAAAGCAGCAATCATGAACGGTTTTAGTACTTTTTTCATTGTCTTTTCCGTCTTACGGTTATTGATAGAAACTAAATAACATTTAATCCGCTGCACTGCAAATACTATTCAGGTCAGATCAGCTGAGTAAATAAAAAATCAGAGCGCGATGGCTCTGATTTATTTGAAATTAAACAATGCTGTTTAAATTTTACCGTGACATTGTTTATATTTTAGACCTGAACCACATGGGCACGGTGAGTTACGACTTTCTGGCGGAACAATCACTTGCTCTGCAGGGGTATATTGCGCATCGATAACATCATTACCGTTGGCTTCAGCCAACAAATTATCAAAGTCATTGTGTGACAATTGAAGATTCATTGATTCAGCTTGAGCCTGTTTTTGAGCTTCCATTTCTGCAAGCTCTTCGGCTGTAGGCACATGAATACGAGATAAATCTGTCACGACATCTGACTTAATCACAGCAAGCATGTTTACAAATAAATTAAAGGCTTCTTTTTTGTATTCTTGCTCAGGATTTTTCTGCGCATAACCACGTAAATGAATCCCCTGACGTAAGTAATCCATTGCTGCCAAATGCTCTTTCCAATGGCGGTCCAATGAATTCAACATAAAGTGACGTTCGAGCATTGCAGCCGTTTCGTCACCCATTTGCGTACGACGTGAACGGTAGTGCTGAAGAACTTCATCAGTAATACGTTCAACCAAAGCCTCTTCATCCAAACGACGATCTTGCTCTAACCACTGCGAAATTGGCAATTCAATCGATAGATCTTCACGTAGCGCCTTTTCAAGACCTTCTATATCCCACTGATCGTGAATAGACTCAGGTGGAATATATATTTCGATCATG
The DNA here is from genome assembly GCF_013420465.1 of Acinetobacter sp. YH01005. Classification (NCBI taxonomy): domain Bacteria; kingdom Pseudomonadati; phylum Pseudomonadota; class Gammaproteobacteria; order Moraxellales; family Moraxellaceae; genus Acinetobacter; species Acinetobacter sp. YH01005. The sequence continues at coordinate 7,331 of NZ_VOYA01000012.1, forward strand.
CCTTTAGTCACATCCTGAATCATCGTTTCGATGTAATCTTGTAAAGACGGTTCAACAAGAATTTCATCACGCTGAGAGTAAATAATCTTACGTTGTTCGTTGTTTACGTCATCGTATTTCAATAGATTTTTACGAATATCGAAGTTACGTGCTTCAACTTTACGTTGTGCATTTTCAATCGAGCGTGAAACCATTTTATGCTCAATGGCTTCATCTTCTTTCAGCCCCATGGCACGCATCATTGCAACTACGCGATCACCTGCGAAGATACGCATCAAGTCATCTTCAAGCGACAAGTAGAAACGTGATACACCTGGGTCACCTTGACGGCCCGCACGACCACGTAACTGGTTATCAATACGACGAGATTCATGACGTTCTGAACCAATGATGTGTAAACCACCAGAGTTCAGCACCATTTCATGATTTTGTTCCCACTCTGCTTTCAAACGTGCTTCATCTGCTTCAGTCGGCTCTTCAATCTTCGCCAGCAACGCTTTCCAGTTACCACCTAACAGAATATCAGTACCACGACCGGCCATGTTGGTAGCAATCGTCACTGCACGAGGTGAACCCGCTTGCGCAATAATATCCGCTTCACGCTCATGTTGTTTCGCATTGAGTACTTCATGTTGAATACCAGCTTCTTTCAGCTTATCTGATAAAATTTCAGAGGCTTCAATGGTTGCTGTACCAATCAGGATCGGTGCAACACCCGCTTCATGAACACGTTGAATTTCTTGAATGATGGCGTTGTATTTACCTTCACGATTTAAATAAATTAAATCGTTTTGGTCATTACGAATCATCGGGCGATGGGTTGGAATCAGTACAACATCCAAGCCATAAATTTCTTTCATCTCTGCAGCTTCAGTATCTGCAGTACCCGTCATCCCTGATAATTTTTTGTATAGACGGAAATAGTTCTGGAATGTAGTCGTTGCTAGTGTTTGGTTTTCAGGTTGAATTTCCAAACCTTCTTTTGCTTCCACTGCTTGATGCAAACCTTCTGACCAACGGCGACCCGGCATGGTACGACCAGTGTTTTCATCGACAATGATCACTTCACCTTCGTGGATGATGTAATGCACGTTGCGTTGGTATAGGTAATGCGCACGAATGGCCGCAGAAACATGGTGCACCAAGTTTAAATTAGCAGATGAATATAGACTTTCACCTTCAGCAAGCAAGCCCATTTGAATCAATTCAGCTTCAACAGTTTCATAACCGACTTCGGTCATTTCTACAGAGCGCTGTTTTTCGTCAATCCAGAAGTGACCACCATCTGGTACCTTCTCTTCTTTTTGTGCATGAAGTTTTGGTGGAATGCTGTTAATTGCAGCATACAACTGAGATGAGTCTTCTGATTGACCAGAAATGATCAACGGTGTACGTGCTTCATCAATCAGGATCGAATCGACCTCATCGATGATGGCATAGGTTAAGCTGCGCTGTTTTTTCTCAGCAGCAGAAAACACCATGTTGTCACGCAAGTAATCGAAACCGAATTCGTTGTTGGTACCGTAAGTAATGTCAGCACGATACGCTTGAGCTTTTTCAGTTGGGTCTTGCATTGAGTAAATAATCCCAATGCTTAAACCTAAAAATTCGAATAATGGACGGTTTAACTCAGCATCTCGCTGTGCGAGATAGTCATTCACCGTAATCACGTGAACACCTTCACCACTAATCGCATTGAGGTAACAAGCAAGCGTTCCCATGAGGGTTTTACCTTCACCGGTACGCATCTCTGCGATCTTACCTTCATGCAAGGTAATACCACCAATCAGCTGTACGTCATAATGACGCATGCCCATGACACGCTTCGCAGCTTCACGACAAACAGCAAACGCTTCAGGTAATAATTTATCAAGGCTGTCGCCTTTTTTATAACGTTCTTTGAATTCTTCAGTTTTTGCAGATAAGTCTGCATCGCTTAGAACAGATATCGTCGGCTCGAGCGCATTAATCTTCTCTACGATTTTACGCATGCGTTTGAGTTCGCGCTCATTTTTGGTACCGAAGATTCCTCCGATCAGACTTGCCAACATGAATAGACTCTCTAAATCTTGCTTGTCAAATGAATATATTTTCTTAGTCGTTATTATGGTGCTAGAAATTCGAAGTACAAGGGTTTTGCACAAAAATCCCCTTAAATATTCTGCGCTCGGGTTCTAGCCCCGGAGACTTAAGGCAAGCTAATGTAACAAATTTTCTGCAGACAACATAGTGACTCTGTCGTGAGATATTTCGCATTTATCCCCCAATAAAACTGTTTTATATGAAATATATTCATAAAGAAATGAAAAAACACTATTTTTAATCATAAAAAAAATCCTTCATATTTATTTTCAAGTTAAACAAATTCAATAAATACGGGGATATTCCATGACGATTCGTTTAGGTGATACTGCACCAGACTTTACTCAAGACTCAAGCGAAGGCAGCATTCATTTTTATGACTTTTTAGGTGACAGTTGGGGCATTTTATTTTCGCATCCTGCCGATTACACCCCAGTCTGCACCACAGAACTTGGATTTACCGCAAAACTAAAAGATGAATTTAGCAAACGTGGTGTCAAGGCCATTGCCCTGTCTGTTGATGATGTTGAGTCGCATCATGGTTGGATTAACGACATTAATAATACTCAAAATACCACGGTGAACTTCCCGATCATTGCAGACAAAGACCGTAAAGTGTCCACCCTTTATGATTTCATTCACCCCAATGCCAGCGAGACATTAACTGTTCGCTCTTTGGTGATCATCGATCCAAATAAAAAAGTCCGTTTAATCATTACTTATCCTGCATCTACAGGGCGTAACTTCCATGAAATTTTACGTGTCATTGATTCTTTGCAACTGACAGACAACCATAAAGTTGCAACACCCGCTAACTGGCAACAAGGTGAAGATGTGGTAATTGTGCCGTCATTAAAAGATGAAGCTGAAATCAAACAACGCTTTCCTCAAGGGTATAACGCCGTTACGCCTTACCTTCGTTTAACGCCTCAACCTAAGTAAGGATAAAACGGAGCATTACGCTGTCCGAGCGCAAGATAAGAAGCTCTGCGGCGAGTGACCAAAGCGAAGGTACAACTTTAACTATTTTTAAGCGCGGCACCTGAGTCAACGATGGATCATAACCATAGTTAGTTTAGTTTTCCCCTCAGAACGAATGACGAGCCCGTTCTGGAATTCTCCAACCTGCTCATCTTCGGATGAGCTTTTTTTGATTACAAATTCCTCTCAGGGATTAGATTGGTTAAACCTCTCAAATCCGTTATAACTAAGAAAAACTTGAAAATAACAAACCGTGATTCATCAAATTCATCATTTACATTGTGGTAGTTTTTGTCCAACGTGTGCCCCTTTATTTGGACAGAAAGGCTTTCGCGCACATTTGGTTTGTCATTGCCTGCTCATTGAAACTGATAAAGGGCTCGTCTTAGTCGATACAGGACTGGGCTTACAAGATTATTTACATCCACAAAATCGTTTAGGTCGGTTTATTTCACGCACAGCGCAGATTAAATTTAATCCGCAACTAAGTGCGATTCATCAAATTCAAAAATTAGGTTTTAAGGCTCAAGATGTTCAACACATTTTGTTGTCACACTTAGATTTTGATCATGCTGGCGGGATCTCAGATTTTCCGCAGGCGACCGTGCATGTCTTAGCCAGTGAATATAATGCCACTCAAAATCTTCATAGCTTAAAATCACGACTGCGCTATCGACCACAGCAGTTCCAACAGCATCGTTATTGGAACTTTATCGAAAACATCGGGACGCAAGCATGGTTTAACTTAGAGCACACTGCCGGTCTATCTATTTTTCAAGAGGATATTTTAATGCTCCCACTTTTGGGACATACCGCGGGTCATGCCGGTATTGCGATTAAAAACAACCATCGCTGGTTGTTATATTGCGGCGATGCTTATTACTCACAGCATCAATTAAATCCAAATTTTCATTCGCGGGCCTTAAATCAGCTTGAGCGTTTATTTGCCACCGACAATACACAGCGACTGCACACACTTCATAAGATTCAGCAGTTAGCACAGCATCCGGACATCGATCTCATCTGCGCACATGACCCATTCGAACTCGCTCGCTATCAGAACACAAGCAATGACCGCTAAAATCCTGCCAATGATCCTCCTTAGTGTTAGCTTCAGCTTCACGGGTTGCATGACATCAAATCCATTACCGTTAAATGAACGTCCTAAGCATTGGGGAAAAGTCGTTCATCAACAGCATAATTTTTATCAGATCAGCCCAACAGTATTTCGCAGTGAACAACCTGATGCAGATCTCGCCCCTATTCTACGAGAACAGCACATCGATGTGATCATAAATTTACGTTCGCGGCATCATGACCCAGAACGCTTAGACAACGCTATTGATATGCAAAAGATTAATTTTGTACATATTCCGATACACACGTGGCAAATCGATCGTGAAGATTTATTGGCGGTGATGAAAACCATAAAAGTGGCTGAACAACAGCAGCAAAAAGTATTAATCTATTGCTACCACGGCTCAGACCGTACAGGCGCGAGTGCGGCCATGTACCGTATAATTTTTCAGCATTGGTCCATTGAGGAAGCAAAACGTGAAATGAAACAAGGTGGCTATGGCTTCCACCCTATTTGGAAAAATATTGACCGTTTATTCAGCCCTGAAAATATAAAATGGATTCAGCAACAACTACTGAATCCATCTTATTAAAGGTCATTTCTCAAATAAACTTAGCGTTTATCGAGAGGTACCCAATCAATCACCCAAGCCGATTTCATATTCAAACTTGCATCTGAATTGATCTTTTTACGTGTTGCGTCCGCAGCATCACGGTCCTTCGAAGGGCCAACCATAATACGAATGCCTTTAGATGTAGGACTCTTCGTCACTTTATAGCCTTTTGCACGTAATTTTGCAGCGACGGCATCTGCATTGGCTTCATTGGCAGCTAGAGCAACTTGTACCATCCATTGCTTATCGCCATTTTCCAACAGATCACGTGCTTTTTCAGCTTCAGCTTTTTTCTTGGCTTCGGCTTTACGCTTTTCTTCTGCCTTGTGTTTTTCTTCGGCTTTACGCTTTTCTTCTGCCTTGTGTTTTTCTTCGGCTTTACGCTTTTCTTCAGCCTGTTGCTTCGCTTCGGCTGCTTTCTTATCTGCTGCTTTTTTCTCAGCTTCAGCATGTGCTTTACGTTCAGCTTCTTTTTGAGCATCCGCTTTACGTTTTGCTTCGGCTTTTTGTTTATCTGCTGCGATACGTGCCTGATCAGCCTTTTGCTGCGCCGACTGAGTCTCTAACTTTTTTTGAGCCGCCAACTTATCCTCAGCTAAACGCTTTTGCTTGGCTTTTTCATCTTCAACCAATTCGGGAGGAATATTATCCGAACTTTGTTGAGCTGAACGATGTGCGTTTAAAGCTGCATATTCTTCTGCTGCTTTACGTGCTGCATCCGCTTCCGCTTGTTGTTGCATCGCTAAAAATTCTGCTGCACGTGCTTCTTGCTCCGCAACCGATTTTTCACGGGTACGTCGTTGTTCTTCGAGCAAACGCTTTTCAGTTTCAACATCAACAGTCAATGATGACATTTTACCCGCACCCTGACCTTGTTGCTCAACTTGAGCCATTTCAGGGGTTTGGCTTTGATTTTGATGTATTTCTTCTTTGCCTTTAAGTAAAAGTGCGGCCAGCAGTACACCACCACCTAATAAAACAACACCACCCATCCAGCGTTGTTTGTTATTCATTGACATTCTTCCAGATACTCCCATACCGCTTCTAAGGTATGAAATGAACCACATACCAGAATCAGCTGATTATTCTTTGTTTCTTCCAGCGCGGACTTAAAAGCTAATTGCACATTGTCATAATGTTCTACGACTTGATGCTGCAGTGCGCTATCCAATTGTGTGATAGATGCCGCACGTGGCACATTTAATTGTGCAATTTTCCACATTCTTACCGTATCTTTCAATAAGTTAACGACAGAATTTATGTCTTTATCAGTCAGCATGGAGAAAACGCTGATCACTTCTGTGTATTGTTTATTGTACTGGAGGAAATTTCGCAATTGCTTTAACAAAAATTCAACACCATGCGGGTTATGTCCCGCATCGAAAATCACCGTTTTACCTGCAATTTCTCTAACTTCAAAACGGCCTTGTAACTTGGCATTGATAATCCCCTGAGCGATCGACTGCTGAGAGACCACTAAACCACTGGCCAATATTGCTGCTACAGCCGTAGAGATATTTTCGAGCGCCAAAGAACCCACGGGCAGTTTTAAAGTTGTACCTGATGAAGCAAACATCCAAGATTGTCCGTCATCACTGTACTGATAAAAATAATCACGATTGAGTACATGTAAAGCAGCTTGGCAATCTTCTGCTTTTTGACGAATGGCTTCAGGCAAAACTTGCTGCCCGCCAAAAATTACGGGAATATTTGGACGAATAATTCCTGCTTTCTCAAAAGCAATTTTTTCAATGGTGTCGCCCAACCAATCGGTATGGTCTAAACCAATATTGGTAATCACTGCAACATCTGGATCGACGACATTGACCACATCAAGTCGACCACCTAGGCCTACTTCAAGTACCCATACATCGCAATGTTGCTGTTTAAAAATAACAAAAGCGGCCAAAGTGGTCGCTTCAAAAAAAGATAAACTTAATTCACATTCACGACGCGCCTGATCAACGGCTACAAAAGCATCAATCAGGATTTGGTCGGCCACTTCAACACCTTGAAGCTTTACACGTTCATTGAATCGATAGATATGCGGTGATTGGTATAGCCCCACGTTATACCCTTGGGCATTTAAAATCGCAGCCAAAGTGGTCGTGGTTGAACCTTTACCGTTTGTTCCCGCGACCGTCAGCACTTTCGCATCAGGCTGGGTTACACCGAGTCGTTCTGCAACAGGAATCACCCGTTCCAAACCTAAATCAATACCCGTAACATGAACATGGCTCCAATAATCGAGCCATGTACTTAAAGAATCAGATGCAAGTGGTGCTGTGTTCAAGTCAAATTCATCAATTTCGCTACAATACGATAAACTGTATCACGTAATGCATGACGGTGGACAATTTGATCGACTACACCATGATCAAGCAAATATTCCGCACGTTGGAACGGTTCGTCCAATTTTTCACGTACAGTTTGCTCAATCACACGCTTACCAGCAAAACCAATCATGGCTTTTGGCTCAGCCAAATGAACATCACCGAGCATTGCTAATGATGCAGTCACACCACCATAGACAGGATGTGTCAATACCACTAGATAAGGCAAGCCTGCATCTTTCATTTTTTGGATGGCAGCAGAAGTACGCGCCATTTGCATTAATGACAACATACCTTCTTGCATACGCGCACCACCAGAAGCAGCGAAGCAAATAAGCGGTTGTTTAGCTTTAATCGCAAGTTCAGCCGCTTGAACAAAACGGTCACCCACCACAGTGCCCATTGAACCGCCCATGAAATCAAATTCGAAAGCAGTCGCAATCATTGGAATGCCTTTCAGCGTTCCTTGCATTACCACTAAAGCTTCTGTTTCACCGGTTTTTTTCTGCGCTTCAGACATACGGTCTGGATACGCTTTGCTATCTACAAATTTAAGTGGATCTTTGGCTTTAAATTCTTGACCCAATTCTTTTTGTACTTGGTCAAAGAACCAGTTCAAACGATCACGCGCTTTCATTCGCAAGTGTTCATCACACTGCGGACAAACGTAGGCATTAAATGACATTGCAGTACGAGTCACAAGTGCATGACACTCAGGACATTCAATCGTCGGCTCAGTAAATGTCGCCTTTAATGCTTGCTGTTCATCAGGTACATGAATACCTGGTACCGCACGCTCTGTCCATGGCGTAGATGCACTCAGAATTTTGCCTGTTTTTGCGTCTTGACTCATACTAACTCATCGAGCGCAGCTCGAAGCTCCTTCACTTTATTCACTGTTTCGATTACAGCTTGTTCTGGCGCTAAGTTTGCAAATTGTTTAACAAAAGCACTACCTACAATCACCGCATCCGCAGCAACACCCATGGCTTTCGCCGATGCTGCATCACTGATACCAAAGCCAACGCCGACAGGTACCTGAGTATACGATTTGATTTTTTGAATACGTGCCGCAGCTTCAGCAACGTCTAAAGTCGCTGCACCTGTCACACCTTTCAAAGAAACATAGTAGATAAATCCACTAGCTTGTTTCACCACATGCTGAATACGTTCGTCAGTGGATGTTGGCGCAAGTAAGAAGATTTGATCCATGTCGTATTTTTTCAATACTGCATCTAGATCTTTTGCTTCTTCTGGTGGAAGGTCCACCAAGAGCACGCCATCTACACCGCATTCATGTGCATAGGCAACAAACTTTTCATAGCCGATTACTTCAACAGGGTTTAAATAGCCCATCAGTACTACTGGTGTTTCTGTATCGTTTTTACGGAACTCTTTCACCATGTTCAAGGCATCTAGAGTATTGGTTCCTGCAGCAAGCGCACGCTCAGCGGCAAGTGCAATAACAGGACCATCCGCCATTGGGTCTGAAAATGGAAGACCCAATTCGATCACATCTACACCTGCCTCAACCATTTGATGTAACAAAGGTACCGTTACTTGTGGATGAGGGTCACCAGCCATAACATAAGAAACCAAGGCCTTACGCTGTTGAGATTTAAGCGTTCCAAATCGAGTGGCTAAACGTGACATAGGGTTATACTTTCCTTGAATGAATCAAAACTATGATGTGGGTTTTGTCGAAATACAAGACATCGCATTGTAACGCTATTTTTTACCCATTGAACAGGGTATACAATCCTCCGTCGGCATTTCTCATGCAAACATAATTTTCCAGAACAACCCGAAAGCATCATTTACCGATATTTCAGTTTTTTTCACAATGATCAAAGATGCCTAATTTTAGGATCTGGCAAAATTATAAGGTTTTAGATTAACTTAATTTTATCATCAAAAAAATGTTAAAAATAACAGGCTTAGCATTTACATTTTAATTTTCCTTAAATTGCAAAACCTGCTTTATACTAGCCGCATACTTTTATTTTTTTATCTCCTATGTCCTCCGATTCACAAGTGAAAGTGCCTGCTCGGGCATTTGCACTGCTCCCGCTTATTGTTTTTCTGACCATTTTTTTGGGCAGTGGTATTTACCATTCCATCATTGGAACTGAGTTTGCGTTCTATCAAGTGAAAGCCCCAGTCGCTGCTCTTCCTGCAATTGTATTGGCAATTTTGCTCTATCGCGGCAAGATCAATGACGCGATTGATACCTTTATGAAAGGTGCTAGCCACCCGAATTTGATCTTAATGTTCATGGTCTTTATGCTCGCTGGTGCTTTTGCCAGTGTCAGCAGTGCCATCGGTAGTGTCGATGCAACAGTGCAGTTGGGACTATCGATGATTGCGCCTGAGTTCGTGCTGCCCATGCTGTTTATTATTGCGGCCTTTATTGCCACAGCGATGGGAACCTCCATGGGCACCATTGCAGCCTGCGCGCCAATTGCCTTTGGTTTTACACAAGTCACCGAAATTGAAGTGGTGTATGCCATTGGTGCTGTGGTCGGTGGTGCTATGTTTGGTGATAATCTGTCGATGATTTCAGATACCACCATTGCTGCAACGAACAGTCAAAAAGTTCAACTTCGCGATAAATTTAAGGTCAATGTCTGGATTGCTGTTCCTGCATCGATCGTCAGCATCTGTATCTATTTAATTATGAGTCAAGGTTCACAAGCGATTGAACACAAAGCTTATAATGCGTGGCTAATCCTGCCGTATTTAGCCGTATTTATTTTGGCCTTTTCACGTTTGCACGTGCTTGCTGTGCTGACTATTGGTGTCTTACTGTCTGGTTTGATTGGTTTGGTGATTCAACCTGAATTTAATTTTTTAAGCTTAAATAATTCTATTTATGAGGGCTTTACCGGCATGTTTGAAGTTGCCCTGCTTTCTATTTTCTTAGGTGGTATTTCTGCCATTATGCAAAAAGAAGGCGGTTTAGAGTGGCTGATTCAACGTATTTACAGCATTACACGCTGCTTTAAAGTTGGTGCTGAACGCGCAGGTGAAATTGGTATCAGTTTCTTGGTGATTTTCTCTAACCTATTTGTAGCAAACAACACTGTCGCAATTATTTTATCTGGTGACATGGCACGTGAAGTCGCCAAAGAATATGGTGTAGACCCTAAACGTGCTGCTGCGCTCTTGGATATTTTCTCTTGCGTAGTCCAAGGTCTCATTCCTTATGGCGCACAGCTGTTACTGGCTTGTTCGATCGCAAAACTTTCGCCTGTGGAACTGATTGGTAGTGTGTATTACTGTTGGGTCTTGGCAATCTTTGCCATCCTTGCCATTTTACTTCGGTATCCAAAATTAAAAGCTGCGGCATAAGTTTGGCTTTAAAGAAAAGCGGTCGTTTGACCGCTTTTTTTAATGTTGTTTGAAAGGCTTTTCTTAACGAGCAATCTGCACGTTTTATTCTAATCTCAAGGCTTTTTTTCGCGCTAATAATGTCTCTCCGCTATATGCCTTAAAAGCACGTGCCAAAGCAGACTGATCTGAATAACCTAGCTGTAAAGCGATATCTGTCAAATGGGTTTGTTGTGAAAGTAGATATTCACAGCGTTTCATCCGTTCAATCTCCAAAAGTCGTTTAAACGAGGTGTCTTTCTCCTGTAGCTGTCGTTGCAGGGTTCTCACTGACAGATGTAACTCTTCTGCTAACCACTCTATTTTAGGGGCTTGCTGTTGTAATTTGAGATAATCTGCGATGCATTGTTGCATCTGTAGAATTGGATCTGCATGTTGCGGACGCGCGGCTATCGCCTCTTCGGCCTGACGTAATAACAATTGCATCAGCGATGGGTCAGCAAGTTCTGACTTTAAATCCAAACTGTCTGCATGAATCACAAATGAATATTTAAGGGTCGAAAATTCCATTTGGCAGCCATAAAACTTTTCATAGTGATAACGTGCCATCCGCGGCGCATGGGCAAAATGAATGCGGAGTAACTTTAAAGAATCTGGAAAAATTTGCTTGGCCAAATGTGCCATACAGGCCATGGTCAACTCATTCACCAAAGCATATTCATCATCATGCTGTGGCCAAGACAGAATAATTTGATGATCTTGATGGCTCATATTCATTGGCACAATTTGCGCCCCATCAATCACCAAACGACTAAATCGCATCACATATTGCAAAGCATCTGCAACGCTATTACTCAGTGTCGCCATATAGCCTAACACCCCAAAATGCTCCGCACGAATATACTTGGCCATTTCAAAAACCAATTGCGGACAATCCAGATGCTGCTGAGTCAGTTGCATGATGCTGTTAAAAAAAGAATTCGGCGATTGAGAGTCGATCGGCAAAGACAGCACATGCTGAATTTGCGCAGCATACGGCGCAATCCATTCGAGCTGTGTATAGTTTAATTCACGCTCAAGTAAGACCATATTCCATAGTTGGAAGTAACCATTTGGGATCTGAATTTCAGCCATCTCGCCCCTCTTTCTGACCTGCCAATTCTGACATTTTATATTTTCTTCATGGCGTAAAATGTATAAAAATTGGCAATATCTGTCAAAACAAAGTGCAATTTCTCCGACATACTGCAATCAATACGACTCGCACAGAAAAAATATCATGAATGCTATCGTCAAATATCAAGTCGAACCCATTGTTCGCACAAAGCTAAATTTTAAGTTAGAAGAAATCCCGCGCTATTGGTTTGGCGGAGACCCCTTTTTAACACGTATGTTTGATGCCTTGAGCCTGACCTTTCCTGATGGCGAGCGCTATTTTATTGAATCTGTACGTCTGTTCCGCAGTCAAATTCAAGACCCTGATTTACAACAACGTGTCGCTGACTTTATTCGTCAAGAAGCGCAGCACGGTATGGCGCATGACAAAATGAATATGTTGATGAAACAACAAGGCATGCCTGTCGATGCGTTCATTAAACGTCTGAATAAAATTTTTAAATTTGAACTGAGCAAGCGCTCACCAGAATACAACATTGCCATGACGGCTTCCGCCGAGCATTTAACTGCGCTGATGGCTGAAACGTTCTGTAGCCAAAAGTCCGTCTTAGAATCTGCGCATCCTTATGTCCGTGCATTATTTATTTGGCATGCGATAGAAGAAATGGAACATCGCGATGTGGCTTTTGATGTGATGAAAGATGTGGCGAAGGTCGATGAAAATTTAAAGAAATTCACTTTGGTTTGGACCAGTGGATTGATGCTCGGCTTTACCTTATACCGTGCTAATGTGATGCTGAAACATGACGGGTTCAGCTTCACTGAACGTTTAAAATTAAATATGAAAGGCTTACCGTGGTTCTTTGGTAAAAATGGCACCCTCACCCGTATGAGCAAGCCATATCGAGATTGGTTTAAAAAAGACTTCCATCCGAGTCAGCATCCCATTGTGCAAAATTATGATCTTTGGTTAAAAACTTATGAAGAAACCAATGATCCAATTCAAGCTGCAGAAGTGTTTTGGCAAGCTGCAAAATAAAAATTGAATAAAAAAAGCCGCATCGATTGCGGCTTTTTTATAGGCTTAGACTTACCATTTTGCATAGTGCTGCTCAAGTAAACCATATTCATTTAAGAATACAATTTCTTCGCCATCACGTTGAATTGTACCGCTAATTTTTGCCTGCCATTGACTGAACTGACTCCCGACCAATCTTAAATTCAGGTTTTCATAGCGCCGCCAACCTGTGGTGACGATCAAATTTAAGCTGTTGTCTAATGAACTAATATTCCATTGATTATCGCCTTGTTGCTGGAACAGCACATCAGACATGGCATACAGATGTCCATTGACCCACAGACAATTTTCATTGCCAAAGCTTTCATTTACACCAGAGGCAAGATTGATCCCAACGCGTCGATTTTGACTGTCCCAAAAGTTACACGAAAGCCAAAACCATGCGGTTTCAGGACGAAGAAAACCACAGGTATCATCTAAAGACACCAATGTCCGGTCATGGAATTGAATGGTTTTGCCTTGCTTATTGATAAAGAAACCTTCACAGCCTAACGTCGTCAATTTTTGAGTATAGGTCCAACCATTAATCCCTGTGGGGCTACACATACTCAGCGGATCAGTCCCCGCACAAAACACTCGAGCGCTCAGTTTGAGTTCGCCATGTTTCGACATTTGAATGTATCGCACACCATTGGCATGCTGAATGTCCAGTTGAATCCCTGACTTAATAAAATGACTCTGATTAAATAAAGGTTGTTCATCTAAAACGGTATTGCGTGACAGGAAATTAATCGAATTCCATTCCAACACTTCATTCGTAATATGGTCATACACATAGACAAAACCGTGCCCTGCCCACGCGATATCGGCAATTGCTAGACCAATCGTATAATGTTCATGCTGAATACAACAAAATTTAAATTTTTTATATTTTAAACGCTTACGCCAACCTTCAAGTCGTTTTCCATACGGTGTCTTATATTCATACTTACTTAAATCGATGCGATTGGGAAGTTCACTAAAACGCCCATAATGCGGCTGTCCATTCGGCCGTATTAAATCCATATACGCCATTCCATTGAGGTTTAAGGTCTAAATCCTGAATGTTATTATGCCTATTATTTAACGCCTGAAAAGACAATCCATCTGATTTCAGGCGAATATCACAAAAAAATATAAAAGCTGACATTTCAGCTCTTAATCATCACAAATGTTCATTTATTAAGATGTAATCATTTTTCCATGAATTTTGCTGGCTATGCGGCGTTTCAACCAATTTGATATAGCGCCCATACACATGATCAATCGTAATAAAATCATCAACATCTAGGGTTCGGTCGGTATGCTGTTTTTGCCAATGTGACTCAAAAAAAGCCTTGCCTCGTTGTTTTGCAACAACGGCATTTTGTCCTGTCACCAAAACATAACGATGTAATTCACCAAATTCGCGGGCATCATATCCCCCGAGATTAATCAGCCATAATTTTTCATCTTCAGCTCGGGGCGCGGCATCACAAAATTGGATGCGATAATGCCGATTTTCAGTGCTGACTGTATGTACTTGTGCCCAAGCATCAATATGTAAGCCTTTTTGCTCACCAAACCATGCCGTTCTCAGTTGCGGATAAACCTCTTCTAATGCGTTACCCACTGCAAGAATGACGTCATGCACTTCAATATTTGCTCTTGGATGGCGTCCGCCGAGCATCACCATAAATAAACTGGACACAATCTTCCCCCTATTTTTGACTTCAACTGCCCACATAGGGCTGAAGCAATTTCAATAAAATCACGCCGCCTAAAGAGAGTACTGCATTGTTGACGAAATGAATGAGTAAGACATGCCAAATGTTACGCGTCCACAAATAGATGAGGTTGAGAAATAGACCTGCAACCATAAAACTGATGGTCGCAATCAAATCGCCATCGAAATTATGATAATGAATCAAGCCAAATAAAATTGAGTTCAGTAATACCAATATCAATCGCCATAGCCACGGCTGTATAAATAGCTTTTGTAGCAAGGTATAGCGGAAAATAATATCTTCGAGCAATGCGGTAAATAATGGCCCAAGGCTGATGATCAGCAAGCTAAAAAACGCAATCGTATTGGGATCAATGGTCGATTCTTTTTCAATGTTCTCACCAACGGGCAACAGACTGCGTGTAAAAGAAATCACCACTTGTAAGACGACTGCACCGACAACCACCAACAGGCTTGAGCGCCAAAAGGCCTGCTTATACTTTTGCCAGTGCGTATACAGCATCGTTTTATAGAGCCAACATACAGCAATAAATAAAATGCCGCGAAAAATCGAATCGCCCAAAGCAACTTGAACCGACGCACCGAACAATTGATCCAAGACAAAGCTATTCAGCAAAATCAAAGGAATGATGAGTACCGCAAAAGTATCCCGTGCATTCCAACTGATTTTTTGAGGAAATGATTCAGCACGAACCAAGTGTGTAAATGTCATTATTATTGAGTCTTTCAACGCTATAAATTTCAGCAATATTGTGACTTATCTCACTCTTTAACTTTGCTTGTTTTTTGTAGGCCTTTTTAGACTTACATTTATGGTCATAAAAAAAATCGCGCGGAATTGCTTCTGCGCGATTTTTTAATCCTCACCTTTAACAAAGCAGGGCTTTTCCCCTCTTTATTAAAGAGGGGTTGGGGGAGATTTTACATCTCAACCATTTCCACGCCATCAATGCGGGCAACGGTCATTAAGTCTTTATCACCACGGCCTGATACAGTCGCAATAATGATTTGGTCTTTGTCCATGGTCGGCGCAAGTTTCGTCACATAAGCCATCGCATGTGAGCTTTCCAATGCAGGGATAATACCTTCAATTTGGGTTAAATCACGGAAGCCTTGTAGCGCTTCAGTGTCATTGATTGGCACATAGTTCACACGGTGCATATCTTTGAGGAAACTGTGCTCAGGGCCTACACCTGGGTAGTCCAGGCCTGCAGAGATTGAATGTGTTTCAATGATTTGACCTTGATCATCCGACATCAAGTACGTACGGTTACCGTGAAGTACACCGACATGACCTGCGTTTAATGGTGCAGAATGCTTGCCCGTTTCAATGCCGTAGCCTGCAGCTTCAACACCGTACATTTTCACATCTTCATCATTTAAGAATGGATAGAATAAGCCCATTGCATTTGAACCGCCGCCTACACATGCAACAAGCGCATCTGGTAAACGGCCAGCTTGTTCCTGAATTTGTTTACGCGCTTCACGACCAATAATCGATTGGAAATCACGAACCAATTGCGGATACGGATGCGGACCTGCAACGGTACCAATCACATAATAAGTTGAATCAACATTGGTTACCCAGTCACGCATCGCTTCGTTCATGGCATCTTTCAATGTTTTTGAACCGCTTTCTACAGGTACAACTGTCGCGCCAAGCAAACGCATACGGTACACGTTCATCGCTTGACGTTTTACGTCTTCTGCACCCATGAACACTACGCATTCAAGGCCTAAACGCGCTGCAATTGTTGCCGTTGCTACACCGTGCTGACCTGCGCCAGTTTCCGCAATAATACGTTTTTTACCTGAAAGCTTAGCCAGCAAAGCCTGACCAATGGTGTTATTCACTTTATGTGAACCTGTATGGTTCAGGTCTTCACGTTTTAAATAAATTTGCGCACCACCCAACTCTTTCGACCATCGTTCAGCATAATACAAAGGACTAGGACGACCGACGTAATACGCCAAGTCACGGTCGAATTCTGCCAAAAACTGGGCATCATCTTTCATGCGGAAATAGAGCTTTTCTAAGTCCTTAAGTGCTGCCATTAGAGTTTCTGACACAAAACGCCCGCCATGAATACCGAAATGCCCTTGTGCGTCAGGGAATTGGGTATAGTCAATCTTATTTTGCTGATCCACGATGGACTCCTTGCATAAAGCGTTCTATGAGTTGTTGGTCTTTAATACCTTTTGCCGATTCTACACCACCACTCACATCTACGGCGTAAGCACCTGTGGTTTGAATCGCTTCTTCAATATTGTCAGGCTTTAAACCGCCCGCCAAAATTAAAGGAATATCGAGTTTTGGGAACTGTGCCCAGTCAAAGCTATGCCCTGTACCGCCTTTCAACTCTGGATGCCATGCATCCAATAGTACGGCACTTGCCCCTGCCTGCTGAAAAGCTTGGATTTCTGCAATCACATCCAATTCAGGTTTCATTTGAATGGCTTTATACCAACGGCGTCCAACGGACTTCGCAATCGTTTGGCACTGTTCAGGGCTTTCATCGCCATGAAACTGCAGTATGTCTACAGGTGAAATTTTTAAAATAGCCTGTATGTCCACAGCCGACGCATTCACAAATAAACCCACGGTCTGCACGTACGGCGGCACATGCTGAATCAGTTCAGCGGCCTGCACTGCCGTTACACTGCGCGGGCTGGGCGCAAAGAATACAAATCCTATCGCATCTGCACCAGCTTGGACGACAGACTGAATATCTTGAGTACGTGTAATTCCGCAGATTTTGGCACGGGTTCGCATGTTGTTTTGGCTCTGACTCCGCCCTATTCATAGCCTATCTATGAATATAAAGGCGAATCATTGTAATGCAATTTTCATGCATTGCGTGGATTTTCAGCATGATTACTGCGCAAAAATAAAAAGCCCTGAATGTTCAGGGCTTTTTGAATTATTGAATCGATTATTTCATCGCATAACGTAAAGTTACCCAAGCAGTACGGCCATCTTGGTTATATAAAGTGCTATTGCTGTAGTTTGTCGAATATTCTTTATCAAACATATTGGCAAGCTTGGCTTGAACACTGAATTCAGGCGTGGCTTGATAAGTTACTCGCGTATCCACTGTGGCAAAAGAGCCCAATTCAGCAGTATTTGCAGCATTGGTATAACGCTTATCTTCGGCATGAACTGAAGCACCGACAGTCCACTTATCCATTGTATAATCTGCTGAAGCATTAAAGATTTGCTTTGGTTTTAAAAACAACTGCTTGCCATGAAGTCCTGCTGTCTCGTTTTCAGGCTCTTGATAGGTATAATTGATATTCCAAAGAAAATTATTCAACTGCTGAGTAAGTGATAGTTCAGCGCCTTTAATTTTGGCTTTATCTATATTGCTTGGAACATAGTTCCCCGATGCATTTGGTGCCCATGCGATCATGTTTTCAATTTCATTATGGAAAGCGTTTAGCTCCCATTGAACATTGCTGACCACGCCCTTGAAACCAACTTCATAGTTTTCAGATTCCTCTGGAACCAATGTCGGGCTTTCACTTCCTGGCCAATACAAATCGTTGAATGTCGGGGCTTTGAATGCAGTGCCATAGCTGACATAAGTTTGTGTGGCATCATTGAAGCGATATCCTAAAGTTGCGCTTCCAGTCGTATGATTACCAAACTGCTCGTTATCTTCCTGACGGACTGCACCTTGCACATCGAAGTTACCAAATGAACCTAGATATTGCGCAAAATAAGCTTTGTTATCACGCTCTTTAACAGCATAAGCTTTAGTACCTGAGACTTCATCATTCTGATAATCAAAGCCAAGCATCAATGTATTTTGCTGATTAAAGTTCAATGTATTCAGCCAAGATAAGCTGTCCCGCTGAGTGTTGATCACTGATGGATAGCCATCTCGGCTATCTAACTTGTCTTCAGAGCGACCTAACTTTAATCCTGTAGTCCACACATCAAATGGCTTGTAGGTAGCACCAATGCTGTAAACATTTTGCTCGATTTTACTATGCACATTTTTTGCATCAATATAAGGAGAACCCCAGTCATCCCTATTATCATATTCATTTTCACCATCAACAACTAAAACACTTGCATCAATATCAAACTGATCATTGAATTTATGCCCCATACGTAAAGATGCTGACTTGTTTTCATAGCCATCTTTATCAAGGTCATAAGGCTCCGCAATATTTGTCGCATCAATGCCTTGAGTTTTTGTTCCTGCAACATTCAGTGTTGCCCAAGTATCATTTTGGCGAATATTTAAACCAACATTCCCTTGATACGTTTCATGCGAACCATAGGTAAAAGATGCAAATGGTTTTATGCCGTTTTGCGTGCCTTTACGGGTAAAGATTTGAATCACACCACTAATGGCTTCTGAACCATATAAGCTTGAACGCGGACCGCGTAAAACTTCTACACGTTCAATTTGATCAATTGGGAAGTGTTCAAAAGCAGTTTCACCAAGCGTTGCTGAACCTACCTTTTGACCATCCACCAAGACCAATGCATGACGATTACCCGTACCGCGAATTGAAACACTTGTAACTTTACCTAAACCGCCAGTATTGCTATACGTTACGCCCGGCACTGTACGAAGCAATTCTTGTAAAGAAGTAAATTGCTTACGTTCAATTTCTTCACGGTCAATTACAGTCACTGCTGCCAAAGTTTTTTGTGTGTCTTGCTCAACAATATTGGCAACCGTGTTGGTAATCACTGGAAGCTGATGAACTTGGTCTGCTGCCATCGCAGCAGAAAGTGGAGATAAAACAAAAAGCGACCCGATAAGAGTCTTAGAGAAAGAATGCATGCTGTATTCCCCGATCGCACCGCCCGTGCGAAATAAAAGTTGGATAACGCGAGGCGGTTTTGGGGTAAGACAAGGCTTGCCATTTTTCAGACAAAAGCATGCAATCCCGCTATAACGCCCGCCGCATTATGAATAGGTCTGCATCAGGCCGGTCTCCGGACTTACGTTATGAATAACGATTCACCGTTGCGGGGGCAGTGTCAGATAACAACAGCTCTATACTGCTGGACTGACTTCCCAGTTTCACTTCTCAATTAAGGAAGCACCTGAAGCATGGGCAGATTAGTTTCTGCCCCACAGCAAGTCAAGCTGAATATGCAGCAACACTAAAATGCCCGATAGATTTGATTGTTCGATAAATCGGAGTTCTCTATACTTAAGCCATTCACAACAGTTGGCATGGGAAGTTTCCACAACACTGCCCCCGCAACGGTGCGCAAGCAATGCCTTGCCAGTCCGATACCTGCTCACTGTGTTCTATCACTCAATCATTTACGTGGGGTAAATGCATGGAGCTTTGTATGCCTTTTCCTTTTCAGCCGACTGCTCTTGCAGCTGGCATATCTGCCCTTTGTATTTTTAGCTCCCAAATATCTGTTGCAGCAGATTCCATTGCACAACCTAAATTGGACACCATTGTCGTCACGGCAACACGCTCACAAGAAAAATTAGAAAATGTGCCAGCACGTATTTCCATTATTGATGAGTCGCTCATAGATCAATCACCAATTGCATCATTTCCACATTTATTAATGAGTGATGCTTCTATCAATATGGTGCAGCTGGGTGGCTATGGACAACAAGCTTCATTTTTTTTACGTGGCACAGAGTCAGACCACACTTTGGTATTGCGTGACGGTGTCCGTTTAAATAAT
The DNA here is from genome assembly GCF_013420465.1 of Acinetobacter sp. YH01005. NCBI lineage: Bacteria > Pseudomonadati > Pseudomonadota > Gammaproteobacteria > Moraxellales > Moraxellaceae > Acinetobacter > Acinetobacter sp. YH01005. The sequence continues at coordinate 27,324 of NZ_VOYA01000012.1, forward strand.
GATGCCAGCGGTTTAGCGCCAAATAATTTTATAGATACCACAGACATTAAGCAGATTGAGGTTTTAAAAGGCCCAGCATCTGTCCTTTATGGCACCAATGCCATTGGTGGTGTGGTACAAATCATTAGCAAAACCCCTGAAAAAAATGCAGCTTTTATCAGCGCTGAAATAGGTGGAAATCAAACCTATAAAAGTACTGTCGGGGTAGACCTAGCCAAGCAAGGTTTTTATGCGCAAATTCGTGGACAGCGTTTAGAAACCGACGGCACATTGATTCATGAACATGAAAATGCCAGAGCTTCTAGCTTTAATCAAAAAGGCGTGTCTACCAAATTTGGCTATGAAGAAACACGCTTTGGCACTTCATTGGATTATTCTGAAAACCAAGGTAATGCTCAATATGAGCAATACAGCTGGAATTCACTGCAATATGAGCAAAAGTCGCAAGATTTTAAAAATCAAATTGCAACCCTGAAGTCACACTTCAACCCCACAGATCAGCTGACCCTGAATGCTCGCGTGTCTTATTTTAAAGATGAGTTGGAACAGCTCAAAATCTTTGAACAGACCCATTATGAATCCACTGAATATGAACTGACCGCAAAACAGCAAATGACGCCGTCTCAGAACATCATTGCAGGCATCACCCATCGGCAGCTAGAAACATCAACGCTAAAAACTGCAGAGTCTTTTCATCAAGACTTAAACAGTACGGGTTATTATCTACAGCACCAATATCAAACTGATAAATTAAAAACTCAAGCGGGTATTCGTCGTGAAGACCATGAAAAATATGGTCAACACACGGTCGGACAAGTTGCTGCGCGTTATTTTTTCACGCCGTTGTTTAGTAGCTATGCCAATATTGGTACAGCATTTAAAGCGCCAACCATGAACGACTTATATTATGGCGACTATGCAAACCCTGACTTAAAACCCGAAGAAAGTCAATCCTATGAAATTGGGCTAGACCTACAAATGACACCACAACTAAAAACTGGTTTGTCTATCTACAGAACTGAAATTGATAACCTTATTGATTCTGATCCCAACAATAACTGGAAGTTTGCCAATATTGATGCAGTGACCATTCAAGGTTCAGAAGTCTATGTGAATTGGAGCAATGAGGCATTTTTTACAAAGGCCAGTTATAGCTACAATCAAGCAAAAAATGATAAAACAGGTTTGGATTTGAGCCGCCGCCCACGTCAAAAACTGGCATTGTCAGCTGGTTGGGCTGATGAACATTATGGGCTGTCAACAACACTGAGTGCGAACAGCCATTCAGACAGCAGTAATTATGATGAGGATGTGATCCCTGGACATGCTCAGATTGATTTCAATAGTTATTACCAACCCAACGAGCAACTGCGCTTCTTTGCCAATATTCAAAATGTCGGCGATGTTCAATATAAAACGGCTTCTGCTGGCAATTTCGACGGCAAATTCTATTTAAATGGCGGCCGTTTGGCTTCCTTTGGCATCACAGTTAGATATTAATTTCACACTGATTTATTCAACTTTTAATCAAAAAATGGACAATTAAAATGGGCCACCGCTTAAGTAAAATTTATACCCGCACAGGCGATTCAGGTACGACAGGTCTTGGCGACGGATCACGCGTAGCCAAAGATGATTTACGTATTGAAGCCTTAGGAGATGTCGATGAACTCAATTCAAGCATTGGTATTCTGCGTTCGCACATCGCACTAAGCAGTATTGAAGACAAAGCGGCTTGGGATAAATCGCTCAGCCTGATTCAGCATTGGTTATTCGACCTTGGCGGTGAAGTTTGCATTCCAAACTTCAACTTGGTACAACCTGTGTCAATTGAGTTTTTGGAAAATGACATTGACCGTATGAATGAAGCACTGCCAATGCTCAAAGACTTTATCCTGCCATCAGGAACATTGGTGTGCAGCTTTGCCCATCAAGCGCGTGCAGTTTGCCGCCGTGCAGAACGTCGTTTAATGGCTGTACATAACCGTGACCAGAACATTCAAGCACCGTCATTGCAGCTACTTAACCGACTCTCTGACTGGTTATTTGTCGCATCGCGTACATTACAACGCGCTGAAGGTGGTTCTGAGGTGCTGTGGCAGAAAAATATTAACGACACGATTGATCAATAAGTTTTGGATTCAAAAATTGCTCAAATCCTTTGACCAATTAAAAGTCTATTTTACATTGAAATAAATCGAAACATTTCGTCCGATCATTCTTGTATTTCAGGATGATCGGATCAAAATAACAGTGTCATCTCCCTGTCATTCTTACAGGACACTATGTTTTTATCTTTCAATTTTGCAGGCCCTTTATGCGCATAATCGGTCACCGTGGCGCTCGTGGTGAAGCACCTGAAAATACCCTAGGTGGTTTCCAATATATTCAAGATTTAGGCATACGCTCAGTTGAATTTGATGTGCGACAACTAAAAGATCGCGCCTTAATTGTGATGCATGACGATCAATTCATCCGTACCACCGGCCAAGATAAGTATCTTTATGAATGCGAAAGTTCTGAACTAGAACCGTATAACCATGCAGTGACATGGTCAGAATGGAATAAAGTTGAGCCGACGCCACTGCTCGAACAAACGCTCAAAATTATTCATAACTTCGATCATATTGAAGTCGAAGTGAAAGCAGTGAAGACACAGACTGAAGCTGAAGCGCTGACTGAAACCTTGGAACAACAGCTCCAAGGTTTCGAACATTCCGCGGTGATCACCAGTTTTGACCCTAAAATTCATCTTGCTTTGCAACAAAAAAAATCCGGCTTCAAACGCGGGCTTTTGGTTGAAACAGACGTAAAATTTAAAGCGATTGAACAAGCACTTGAATTAGGTTGTATCCAAATCGGTTGGATGAACCAACTCGCCAATTCAGACATTATTCAGGCCACGCAGCAGGCAAAATTAAATGTGAGCGTATGGACTGTCAACGACGTTGATCGTGCTAAACAGCTTAAAGATTGGGGCATTAACGGCTTAATTACCGACTATCCTAAATTAATGATGCAGCATTTTTAATGCTGCTTTATTCACCTAGATTTGTGTAATTCACTTCTCGATCAACACGTCGATATTTCAATCGGTCTATTTTCTTTCCAAAACCAATACAGTTTGTCCCCGACTGTTTTGCATCGTCATGTGTTTCCCTTTTATTTGGAATTGTGTTGCGGCTTGCAAGGCATCTGAAAGTTCAGCCTCTTGAGCCAAAGCCGAATCACAGCTGAAATAACCTGCTCGGGCATTCAGATCAATGCTGTGTTTTAAGGTATCAATCACATAAGTGCCACTGATAGTGTTACATCCCGTATTTCCCTGAATTTGTCGAAATTGCGAATTGAACTGAAGATAAGGTTGATGATGAAAGAACTTAGCTTTTTGTACAGCGATTTTCACAATCGTCCATGGAATATCTTGTATCCCATCGTTCACGCGAATAAGTTTTAATGGCTGCTCAATACTGTTGCCCAGTGATTTTCCGTGTGACTTTGTAGTCACTGTCTGTGTAGGAGAATTTTGACAAGCCATCAGTCCAAGACAACTGATCAGAAAGCCGCCACAGATACAGTGTTTGACAAAAAATTGCGGATTATTTTGACGATTTTGCTGTTTTTTTAGCATCTTTTTTACCCCACAAAAAGTCAAATAACTTCAGTCGTATTATGTTACTGTTTAGAACAATACAACTGTACAATAACAGTGGTGAAAACGGGTTTTCCCGTGCTACTATTCTGTACGTTTAAAATCCCTTAAAAAATTAATGGGATTAGTCCTATCTATACCTCCCAAGGTTTCAGGAGTGCTGTTGGAGATGAATGCTCCCCTACCCAAAGCCCCAATGAACTGGATTGCTATTTTTGCATTGGTGTTTTTACCTATTGTCGCAGTTATTGCAATTCCGTTATATGCCATTAATCATGATTTTAGTGCCGCTGCTTGGATCAGTATGTTTGTTTTACTGGGTGTCAGCAGTTTAGGTATTACCGCAGGTTATCACCGCTTATGGGCACACCGTGCTTATGAAGCAACCTTGCCTTTAAAAATCATTTTAATGCTCATGGGTACTTTTGCTGTTCAGAACAGTATTTTGTTCTGGGCTTCTGGTCACCGTACACATCACCGTCATGTAGACGATATTGACCAAGATCCATACTCGATTAATCGTGGTTTCTGGTATGCCCATATCGGGTGGATGCTTCGTGATTATCCAGCAGCAGAACCGAACTACAAAAACGCGCCAGATCTTTTAAAAGATAAAGTCGTTTTGTTCCAAGATAAATACTACATTCCACTGGTGATTGCTGTGCATGCAGCGATTTTAGTGCCAATTGGTTGGGCTGTTGGCGACATGTGGGGCGTTCTATTATTGGGCGGTTTAATGCGTCTAATCTTGAGCCATCATGTGACGTTCTTTATTAACTCACTGTGCCACATGTGGGGTAAACGTCCGTATACTGACGAAAATACCGCTCGTGATAACTTCTGGCTCGCTATTGCTACTTGGGGTGAGGGTTATCATAACTATCACCACATTTTCCAATACGACTACCGTAATGGTGTGAAATGGTGGCAATACGATCCAACAAAATGGTTAATTTGGAGCTGCTCTAAATTAGGCCTTGCCAAAAATTTACGCCGTATTCCTAGCTTTAATATTAAAAAAGCTGAGTTGGCTATGAAGTTCAAGTATGCGGAACAAGACCTTGCGATCTATGGTCTCAACATGACCGATGATATTGCGACCGCTAAGCAACGTATTTCTCAAGAATATGATGCGTTTTCGCAAACTTTGAATGACTGGGCAAAATTAAAAGAACAGGAAATTCAAGCGAAGAAAACTGCAGTTGCTGAAAAAATTCATCAGATGGATGACAAACTCAAACTTGAATTCCTACAAGTTGAACAGCGTTTGTCACAGCACCGTGAAGCATTGAATCAATTGATGCGTAATTTGAAAAAGAAAACTGCTTAATTCTTTTAAGCCTCTCAAATGTAAAGCCTCCCTTGTGGAGGCTTTATTGATTTTAAGCTACAGTTTTTCTATCTGGTCTTTGCTATAGTTCCAACATAACTTGAATTTTTTAAAGATCATTATGCAGTTCAATGCCCGCTATAACACCCTGCCGCCTCGCCTGTACCACCATCAACAGCCTGTACCCTTAAAAGGCACAAAAGCTGGGCATTTTAATGCGGCTCTTGCAGATGAGCTGCAATGGTCTGAGACAGATAAACAGGCTTGGGTAGACATTTGCAGCGGTCAAAGAACCTTTGCAGAATTTGAACCTTTGGCCATGGTCTACGCAGGTCACCAGTTTGGACAATGGGCCGGCCAATTGGGCGATGGACGCGGCTTATTGATTGGGCAAATCATCGATAAACATGGGCAAACCATTGACCTCCATCTCAAAGGTGCAGGTTCTACGCCTTATTCACGCATGGGTGATGGCCGTGCAGTGCTACGTTCAGTAGTTCGTGAATATCTTGCAGGACATGCGCTGAACAGCTTAGGTGTTGCATCAAGCAATGCCGTGGGTTTTACCAGCTCTGAACAAGGCGTACAGCGTGAAAAACTCGAGCTTGGTGCGATGATGCTACGTACATCTGACTGTCATATTCGATTGGGGCATTTTGAATGGATCAATCAATATCAAAGCGATTTACTACCTGAATTCACGCAAAAATGCATTGAATGGCACTACCCTGAATGCTTGGATGCCGAACAACCGATTTTAGCTTTTGCCACTCAAGTCATTCAGCGTACCGCAGTGATGATTGCCAAATGGCAGCTCATTGGTTTCGCACATGGCGTGATGAATACTGACAATCTGAATATTACTGGTTCAACGCTCGATTTTGGACCTTATGGATTTATGGAGCGCTTCCGCCCAAACTGGATCAACAACCATTCGGATTACCAAGGCCGCTATACCTATCAGCAGCAGCCAAGTATCGGGCATTGGAATCTCTGGCAGTGGCTGAATAATCTCATTCCGCTCTGCCCTACGGACTATGACAAAGAACAGTGGAAAGAAGATTTAGCTAAGTGCTTAGAGCATTTTGAACTGACCTTCTTGGAACATTATAAATTGGGCTTAAGCCAAAAAATGGGCCTGCCGAGTTTTCATAAAGACAGCTTCGACTGCGCCATGGCCTTTTTGCGTATTCTGCAAAGTGAGCAACTGGATTACACGCAAAGTTTTATCCGTCTGCAAAATCATGAATATGAAGCCATTAAAGATGACTGCTTAGACCGCCGCGCCTTTGAAGGTTTCTTGGCACAATATGAAAGTATCCGTGAGCATCAGGACACCGATGTTTTAGATGCGGAAATGGCACAGGCCAATCCGCATTATATTTTGCGAAATCACATGGCGCAAAAAGCGATTGAGCTTGCTGAACGCAATGATTTTTCAGAGGTAGAACGTTTATTTACATTGCTCAGTAAACCATTTATTAAACAGCCTGAACTGGAAACAACAGAAGATTTAGGACCTTTGCCAAGTGATGTGCCTGAAGTGATGGTGAGCTGCTCGTCTTAAACATTTATCCACAAAACCACACTTTAATCGGGTCATAATTGTGGATAATTTAAACATTATCCACAATTCAGAAATCGATGGACTGCGAAAGCACTTCATCCTCTAAAAAATAATGACAAGAAAAAATATCACGATCTTAAGCTTCGCTACCCTCTTCTGTATTGCGGTAGCCTACTTTGCCTATCAAAAATTTGAAAAATATCTACCTACATCTGCCAATGCACTGGCCTTTCCACCTGAATTAAGCGATTTGCAAATTCAAAAAATTCGCATAGAAACGCCGATCGACAATATTCAGGTACATAAGGCTCAGCGTTATTTGGAATTAAAACATCAGGATCAAGTCATTCGGCGTTACCCGATGCGTCTGGGTTTTCAACCGCTTGGACATAAAGTTCAAGAAGGTGATGGCAAAACGCCTGAAGGCAGCTATATGATTGATTGGCGCAATCCGCAAAGTTCATTTTATAAGTCTTTGCATATCTCTTACCCCAATGCGACCGATAAACAAAAGGCTAAAGATTTAGGTGTTTCTGCAGGTGGTGACATTATGATTCATGGTTCGGCAACCAGTTTACAAATGAAAGCTGCACCACAACTGATGACTTATTTCCCACAAAAAGATTGGACTTGGGGCTGCATTGCTGTGCGTAATATTGATATGGATGAAATTTGGCAATTGGTGAATAATGATACCGTTATACATATTCGTCCCTAGGCTTTAAAACTCAGGCTTATTTTTAGGTTATCCCCTATGATTGCATTACACACTGTAGCTGCTAAGTCGGCCTTAGCCCTGCCTGAAACCACCTGTAGCCAGCCTTTTGGTGAAGGCTGTGATGTGTTTAAAGTGATGGAGAAGGTCTTTATGCTGAGTTTTCATTTGGAAGGCAAAGCGGCCATCAACTTAAAGGTGCTGCCAGACAATGGCTCAATGCTCAGAGATATTTATCCTTTTATTCGTGCGGGCTGGCATATGAATAAGCAGCATTGGATTTCTGTTTTTACAGATGAAGAATTAGAAGAAGAACTTCTGCAAGATTTGGTGCTGAACTCTTATGAATTGGTGGTATCGAAGTTAAACAAAGGACAGCGGCAGAGGATTGAGCTCCTCCAACGTCTATAGCTTAATTTTTAACTATTATTTTCTAATTCAAAACTCAAAATAAAAACAGCACCTCACTGATCTAAAATCATTTCAAATCAAATTGGAAAACAGTCTGCCTGTTTTGAACAAAAAATTAAAAAAATGGAAATTTTAATCGATCACTCTCCAATTAAAGTTAGAATCATCCAAAATTAAATGATTAGCTATTTTATTTATGCAATTCAGACACGATATCAATGGATTACGGGCCATAGCTGTATTGGCAGTTGTACTTTTTCACTTTTGTCCACACTGGTTAACTGGTGGTTTTGCTGGTGTAGATGTCTTCTTTGTCATTTCTGGCTTTTTGATGACAGCCATTATTTTTATTGGAATTGAAAAAAATACATTTAATCTATTTAAATTTTATACCGCACGTGCAAACCGAATTATTCCTGTTTTAGCCACGATGACTATCGTTTTAGTCATATTTGGCTGGTTCTATCTAGCCCCTGTTGATTATAAAGATTTAGGGCGACAAATCGAAAAAAGCTCTTTCTTTATCTCCAATATTCTTTTTTCAAAAGGTGGGGGCTATTTCGATACTGCTGAGCATACTAAATGGTTGTTACATACATGGTCTTTGTCTGTTGAGTGGCAATTTTATATATTTTTTCCACTTATCATTTTGATTCTAAAAAAATATTTAAGCCTTCATAATTTAAAACGTGTAGTGCTTGGGCTGTTTTTAGTCAGCTTTATTTATTGTATATATGCAACCTATAAAGACAGCAAAACTGCCTATTTTTTACTGACTAGCCGTGCATGGGAAATGCTCATAGGTGGTTTAGCATTCCTCTATCCTTGGTCCTTAAACACCAAAAAATCACAGCTTATGACCCAGTGCTTAGGGCTCGTGCTGATTCTAGCATCGTATATCTTTATCTCTAAAGATACTCTTTGGCCAGGTTATATGGCGCTTATTCCCGTCCTTGGTGCGTATTTAATTATTGTGAGTCAGTACCAACAGAATGTTTTCATTAACAATCCTGTTTTTAGTCACATTGGTAAATGGTCTTATTCCATCTATGTTTGGCACTGGCCCTTGGTTGTTTTGGGTTTCTATCTTGGCATCGAAAATTGGTGGATATACGGAATCCCTCTGTCAATTTTATGCGGTTTCTTAAGTTATCACGCTATTGAAAAGCATCGTTTCCAACGCTATTCATCTTGGAAAGAAATTTATAAAGTGAAAGCAATTTATCCCGCTTTATTCCTTTTAGGCTTTGGCCATTTCCTCAAATCTAATGATGGTGTCGATTCGCGACTTCCAGAAGCAGCTAAAATAGCCAACGAAGAAATCAATAACACCAATCCTTATGATTGCGACCAACAAGAGTTGCATGAATGTATTATAGGAAACCCAACTAAAATTAAAGCCATTGTTATTGGAGATAGCCATGCTGATGCAATGACCACCTCTGTGGCAACCACTTTTAATTTGAAAGCTGACGGTATCATTTCATTTACAACTTCTGCCTGCCCATTTATTCCCAATCTACAGTTTTACAAAGATAAAAGTCCTTGCCCAGAAATTAATCAGAAACGCTTAAACTTAATTGCATCCAAAAAATATGAAAATATTCCAATGGTTTTCATTGCAAGGTACCCAAGCTATTTAATTGGAGAAAATGACCCTGATATCATGGATGCTAAGAGTTCTAAACCTATTGTTTATTTTGATGATAATCCAAACATCACTCAAAAGAATCGAATGATTTCATTTCAAAAGAATCTAACTGAAGTTTTGTGTCAGACCTCTAAGACCAATCCTGTTTATATCGTGCAACCCATTCCAGAAGTTGGTTTCAATTTACCGCAAAGAATCATTAAGAATGTATTCTACAAGCGTAATGAAAAAATATTTATTTCACACGACACATATTTAAAAAGATCAGGAGAGATTCGCAAAATTATTCAAGAAAGTGCAGAGCAATGTCAGGCCAAAGTCTTAGACCCTGCATTACATCTATGTAAAGGAAATGAATGTATTTCTGAGTATAAAGGACGCCCGATTTATCGTGATGGTAATCACTTAAGTGAATATGGAAATAAGCTTTTAGTTCCAATGTTTAAAGAAGCCCTCAATCCATAAAAAGTGAAAGTACGCCTAAATGACTTTAATTTTTTGAAGTCATTTAGGTGAATTTAAAACTAAAATTTAAAATCTTTTCTGCTTCCATTATTAAATATTTTAATATAATTCAAATAAATAAATAAATAAATAAATAAATAGACTTAATGTAGTATGCTTCATTTTTATTACCATCCATTAGGTAATAAATCGATCATCATGAAATTCATGAGTAGCAATGAGTGTTAAATAGGTATAAGACTTACTCGCCACTTGATCATCCACTTTAAAAAATTCTTGATAGATTCCCCCCGTCATTTGACTCCACAGACACCAAAAACATAAGAATCCTAAAGTACTTGAAACTCCTGCTAAAGCAAGCTCCTTTGATAGCCCAAAGAAACTTAAAGCAACCAAAGTAAAACTAAGATTTAACCCAGCGAGAATTAGGAGAGTTAATTGATAAATTATTCATTTTACTTATCATTCAAGAAAATAAATGAAATTTATTGATTCTAAAATCAACACAAATCACATATTTTAACTTACATTTTAATTACTTAAATAAACCAAATTATTAATTCAAGCAATTTAATAAAACTCTTTCAAAATCGTTGTTAAACAACTTTAAACCAAGAATTTAAAACTTCAAAAGGCTCTTCCCTAAGCCTTCATGGTATTAAACCTTCTTTGCTTGCATCACTTTAAACAGCACATACAGCAGTAAAATCCATAGCGGCTGCATCAACACCGATAGCATAAAGCCCTGATTCCACATGATGTACAAAATCATCAGCATGAACACTAAGACAAAGTAGTTGGTAAACGGTGCAAATAAAGCAGGAAACTTGGTCTGTATACCCTGCTGCTGCATCGCTTTTCTAAACTTCAAATGAATCAAGCTGATTAACATCCAATTCAGCACCGCAGCACTCACCACGATATAAATCAGGTAACTTAAGGCTTTTTCAGGCAAGAAATAATTCAGCAGCACGCAACCAAAAATCAGCAAAGCAGAAAATAAAACCGCGGCAATCGGCGTGCCGTGTTTATTTACCTGTTTAAACGTTTTTGGCGCATTGCCCTGTTCTGCCAAACCGAGCAGCATGCGGCTATTGGCATACATGCCGCTATTACAGACCGAAACGGATGCAGTCAAAATAATAAAGTTCAGCAAATGTGCCGCCCAATCAATCCCCATCTGATTAAAAATCATCACAAAAGGACTATGATCCAAACCGCCAAGTTTCAACTGATTCCACGGCACCAGCGACAGCAGTACCGCCAAGGAACAGATATAAAATAAGAACACGCGGATCACGGTCTGATTCACCGCTTTCGGGATATTTTGATCAGGATTTTCAGTTTCAGCCGCCGCCATGCTGATTAATTCAATGCCGCCAAAAGCAAACATCATAAAGGCTAGCATGTAGAATAAGCCTTCAAAACCGTGCGGGAAGAAGCCGCCATGTACCCATAAATTACTAATCGAAGCGGTAGAGTCTGCGCCTGCTGTAAGTAGCAGATATATACCAAAAATAATCATGGCAACAATCGCCACAACTTTAATCATCGACAGCCAAAATTCAGATTCTGCATACAGTTTGACATTGGCTAAATTGGCTAGCGTAATCACAGCAAAAAACACCAAAACTGAAACCCAAGCAGGCACATGCGGCCACCAGTAATTGACATATTTGCCTATCGCGGTCAGCTCGGTCATCACTACTAAAATATACAGAATCCAGTAGTTCCAGCCCGTTAAAAAGCCCGCAAACTTGCCCCAATACTTAAAAGCAAAATGACTGAATGAACCTGTGACTGGCTCTTGTACAATCATCTCGCCCAACTGGCGCATAATCAGAAAAGCAATCAAACCACCAATCAAATAGCCCAGAATTATCGATGGTCCAGCCGACTCAATAATATGCGCAGAGCCTAAAAATAGCCCTGTCCCGATTGCGCCACCCATTGCAATCAGCTGAATATGACGGTTCTTTAATCGGCGCTGCAATTGAGGCATTTCGCTGCTCACAACACGTTCTCATCTTATAAAAAAGTGGATTGTAGCCTGTGCAGCTCTTTGCAGCCAAATATTCGCAAATCATTTCTGTATGAATCATTATGGAATACAGTGCGTGAGCTGCATCAATCTATAGCACATAGTCAACTTGATAGGATGGACAATATAGGCCATATGGTTCTATTAGAACAGCCAGAAAATTTAGCTGCCAGCATACTTAAGTGGCTGAATATATTGTCCCTTTAAATATAAACAGCCCTCAATAGAGAGCTGCTTTTTAGCATTCACTTCACTTGATGGATGATTGATAGTGAATACAGTACGTCTAAACCTATTCTAACCATTCATACTGCACCACCATGTAAATCGTTATTTACGCTGTGGAACTTCAGCCCACCGTGCATAACTCTTCGTGCTTTTCAGCACAGTGTCCGCTTGTTTTGCAGCGACGCCACTATAGTCCTGAGAGAAACTATCTGAATTTTCATCAAAACTCGCACCATCAAATAATGGGAAAGTACCGGCTTTTTTCTGAATCACCACATCATCAATCATCCAACCGCGGAAACCGTTATAAAGTTGATCGACTGTTCTGAATTGGAATTTCAGCTGAACATTGGCCTTGCCTGCATATTCATCTAATGAAATTGCTTCTTGCTGAACAGCAGCCGGTGCGAGGTTAAAGCCTAAATTACTGTATGGAATCGGCGCGCGCTCATATGCCGAGGATGGATCTGCCAGCGGGTTTAATCGAGCCAAAGTCTTGAAGCTGTTACCGCCGTCGGTAGAAACTAAAATATTCATCAAATCGAATCCCTGATTATTTGGATTGACCGACTCAATTTCCCACCATGTTTTAAAGCTTAAACTCAAAGGCGCCTGATACTGGCTTAGATTAATGGAAGGTGAAATCAATTCACCCCTATTGTCATACTGCGAGGTGCCGCCATCAAACTCTGGAGCCGTAGATGAATCACTTAAAGCACCAATAAAGTTGCCATTTACTTTGTCACCATACCAATATGCCGTATTACCTTGCAGTGGCTCAGGCACCTTGCCTTGGCTCTGATCATTCGGCGCTAAGCGCACACGCTGATTTACTTGATTATTACGAATGTTGTGACCTTTGTTTAGCAACTGCCAATCGACATTAGCCACACTTGGCTGCGACCTTGTCCATGCATTGCGAGTAGCAGAATCCGCTTCAAAAGTTTCACGCCATACCGCATCTACAGATGCTGTTTCAGGCAGCACTTCAAATTGATAGCCCGATGCAGAAGAAGCAATGACCATAACTTTTTTCGTAATAGTGTTAATTCCTGCACCGTTAATGGTGAGCGTGGCATTTTTCAATGCTTCAAGCAGATCATTGCTCACATTAAATGAAAGCGTGAAATATCCATTGGCATCAGTCAAAGCACTAACAAATGCGCCATTGGTCGCTGTACCGCCAGACAATGACACTTGCGCATTCGCCAAAGGTTTCCCTTTAAAAATCACTTGACCAGACAATGTTCCGACCACTGCATCATTGACTGGTGCATCACTTAGTGTCTGACAGTCTTGATCTAAGCAGTTGAGAACCACATTCAACACAATGCTCTTATTGGTATTTTTAGGATGGATCAAGAATGCCGAAACTGTAGACTGTCCATTTTTAGTGACCAAAACATAATATGTGCCTGCAGCCAATTTAGGCAGTTTAACGATGCCTTGAGCATTGGCAAGATAACTTTGACCTTTAAAATGAGTTGCTGTCGGTAAACTATTGATCGGTGGAAAGAACTGCTCAGAATCATCCGCTATAATTGTATTCGTTGCTATTTTCAGACTGCCTGCTTGTACTTTTTGCCATTCTTCATCAGTTAAAATCTGAATCGATGCAGCATTTAAAGCAAGATTATTCACATCTAATAAAGTCAGCTCTTCTACGCTTTTTTGAACCATAGCATCGGCAACTGCCTCTGGCGGTACACTCCCTGTCTCGTCACGATCACTACCGCCACATGCCGTTAAACCCAAGACACCCGTGACCATTATTATTTTTACAAAAGCGCTATTTTTCATCTGTTCTGCCCTCTAATTTTCCATTTTTAAAATTGTTATCTCTACATTGAACTCTGCCAGCCCAAACATACTGGTCAATATTCAAGCAAAATAATACCCAATTTCCACTAAATGCGCAAATTTCACATTTTATGTTTTTATTGCTTTGTTTTTCTTGTTTTTAAAATTAATTTAGCTAGGTATGTACAAAAAAACAGGCCAAAGCCTGTCTTTTAGAATTTACAATCTATGTTTTAATCCTCTGGATATTCAAAACGGTAGCCGACGCCATACACAGCTTGAATCCACTCATGGCGGTTGCCAGTTTCAGCAGCATCCGAAATTTTACGGCGCAGGTTTTTGATATGGCTGTCAATCACACGGTCAGCCACTTCAAAACTGTCTGGATTGATATGATCCAGTAACTGCGCACGTGAATACACCTGCCCCACATGCTCTAAGAACAATTCCAGTAAGCGAAACTCCGTTGGCGTTAAGCTCAATGCTTTTTGTTGATACCAAATGCGCTGCTGTGCTTTGTCCATACGGAATAAATCATTCACCTCTGGTTCTGCTTTACGCTCTAAACGACGTAATACCGCTTGCACACGTGCCACCAACTCTTTCGGACTAAACGGTTTGCAGACATAATCGTCAGCACCCATATTAAGCCCCAATACACGGTCAATTTCTTCAGTGCGTGCAGTCACCATAATAATCGGCAAATCAGACTGCTCACGGACTTTACGGCAAATGGTTAAGCCATCCATACGAGGCACCATCAGGTCTAAAATCATCAGACTCGGTTTACGTTGTGTGAAGCTTTCATAGGCTTCTTGCCCATCATGAAACATGCTGACTTCAAAGCCTGCAGCCTCTAGATAATCACGCACTAGCTGTGCAAGTTCCACTTCATCTTCAACCAACATGATATGTTTCATGCATGCTTCCTTTTAATGTTTCATCTGTTTGGGAAATGTCAATTTGCAACGCAAACCGCCCAATGGAGAATGATCAAAACTCAATTCTCCGCCCAATGCTCTAGCTATTTTTACGGATAACGCCAATCCTAATCCTGTACCACCGGTTGCACGCGTGCGCGAATCATCCACGCGATAGAAACGCTCACCTAAACGTGCCAACTGTTCATCAGTTAAACCAAATGGGCTATCATCGACATACACGGTCCACTGGGTTTCATCCTGCTCAGTATGTACATGCACTTCACCACCAGCTTCCGTATAACGAATACTGTTGCCCAATAAGTTGACCATAATCTGTTTAAAACGGTCTATATCTAATTGTAATGAAGTCCCTTCGCCCGTTGCGGTAATTTTCAAATCTGCTTGCTCAAACTTCGGCTTAAAGCTTTCAACTTCTTGCATCACTACATCCCACGGATTGAGCGTGGTCAAATAACAATTCAGTTGTTGTGCATCGGCTTGCGCCAAATCCGCCAAATCTTTGGTCAATTTTTTCAAACTACTCACTTGATTGAGCATTGAGGCAAAATGCTCTGGCGTTGGCTTACGAATACCGTCCTGCATCGCCTCAATTTGAGCCTGCAACACCGCCAATGGGGTTTTTAATTCATGTGAAGTATCGGCCACCCATTGACGACGTGACGTTTCATGCTGATCAAGAATCACAGCCAACTGGTTCAATTCATTTGATAAATCGCCGAGTTCATCATTACGGTTCACCGCGACTTGATGTTGATAATTGCCCTTTGTTAACTCACGTGTTCCCATTAACAAACGCTGAATCGGTTTTTTAAAGTAGGTCGCCAATAACAGTGCAGCAATTAAACTTGCAATAAATGTCAGCACATAAACCAATAACAAATAACGTTTTTGCTTACTAAAGAAGTTAATACTGATCGCATCATCTTGCTCGAGGACAGGTTTGAGCCCCAAATACCCCACGATTTGATTATTTACCATAATCGGACGATAAGAAATCTGTTCATCTGTCGGCTCACCCACCACAAATTGGCGCTGTGCATCATATAAAGATAAACGTGAACTCAAGCCCAAGCGGTCAGGCATTTGAATAAACTGTTTTTTACCACCATTGTTGGTATTGTTTTGAGAGGATTGACCGGCATCTTTATCTTTTTCATCCGCATTCGACTCTTTGGGGCGGAACACATTTTGATTCGCGCTTAAAGGAAATTTTAAACCTTCAAAAGGTTGAAACTCAGACGGTAAGTTTTGTTCAAGCCATTTTAGCTCTTCAGTTTTTTGTTCTGCCGTTTGCTGTGGCGTTGCCAACATCGATGCTGCATTCAAACTATGATCTTGGAAATAGCGCTGCTGCAATGCAATGTCATATTGACGACGCAGCCACCACCGAGAGAGACGATCATAGTCATCTGGCGCAGCCTGCCCTTCAATTTGCAAAATTTGCGCCTGAATCGCATTGCCCCAATCATGATAAACCGTATACACATCGGCTAAATTTTCAATGACATGGTCAAGCTTTTGCATCTCGACATCGGCCACATATTTGGTGAAATTACGCTGCATATTCCAATGCAACACGCCAAGACTTACCGTTGTGATGACGAGCGTCGTCAACAGCACAGTCAGAAACAAGCGTAAGGCAATCGGGATACGACGTATTTTCAAAAGAGAACTCTCATTTTTCTTCTATATTCATTATTGTAGCGAACACGCTACTAAAAAACTCTCCATTGTTTCTACATCTTTATTATTTAATCTTTAACCATTGAAAAAATATCTAATCTGGTGGGGTATAGACTATGAAACAAATGACCAAAATGGCTTTAATCGGTGCAAGCGTATTGAGCATGGGTGCATTGACGGCTTGTCAATCGACAACCGCACCAAAAGATAACGATCATGGCCGTATGATGAAACAACATCATGGTGATCAAGATCGTCGTATGTCACCTGAGCAACGTGAACATTTTAAACAAATGCGTGCCGAGCAACGTCAAGTGTTTGCTGATATGCAAAAAGCCTGTGATGGCAAGACTACAGGTTCAACAGTTCAAGTAAAAGCTGGCGATAATAGCATTGATGGTACATGTACCATGGTGTTCAAAGCAGACCGCCAAGACATGAAAAAAGCACGTGGTGAACACAAACCAATGCGCGGTGAACACCGTCCAATGCGTGGCGATATGCGTGGTCAGATGCAACGCGGTGAGCCACTGACTGATGCAAAACGTGCAGAACTGACTAAACAGTTTGATCAACGTTTAGCAGAACGCCAAGCGAAGCAACAAGCGATTATGAAAGCATGTCAAGGCAAGACTGATGGCAGTGCGGTTGCCATTAAAGTTGGCGAACAGCAAATCAATGGTAAATGTGAAGTGCGTTTCCAACCTAAAGCCCCTGTTGCCCCAACGCCAGCACCAGTAAAATAATCCAAACTTAGATCGCAATATCATTGCGTAAAAAAAGGCACTCCCAGGAGTGCCTTTTTTATTGGACATATCTTTTTACGCTTTTTGACTATTTGTGTCATTCATTTTCAGCCAAAAGTGTTTACACTCAATGCACTTAGCATTTTCAAGGGATATTTCTTTGACTTTACAGTCACCAACAAATCGCCCTGAAATGCTTGTACCCAATAAGAAGATGTTGCACGATTAGAACCATTCCAATACGTGTCATTGAAGACACGTTCAAATGTTTATTTAGGATTACTAACGCTGGTAGAAACCAGTATTGAGGAAAACGATATGCCACAATACAAAGCGCCCTTACGTGATATGCAATTTGTTCTGCATGAACTTTTAAAAGCAGAAGATCACTATGCACAACTGCCTGCATTTTCAGACACCGTAAGCCGTGAGTTGGTTGACCAATATCTAGAAGCTGCTGCTGACTTCTGTGAAAATGAACTTTCTCCTCTTAACCAAGTCGGCGACCGTGAAGGTTGTACTTGGAATGATGGCGTTGTAACAACACCAACTGGTTTTAAAGAAGCGTATCAAAAATATATCGAACTCGGTTTCCCATCTTTATCTGCTGAAGAACAATACGGCGGTCAAGGCTTACCGGTTTCTTTAGGCAACATCATTTCAGAAATGGTGGGTACGTCGAACTGGGCATGGGGTATGTACCCTGGTCTATCTCATGGTGCTGTCCGTACATTAGAACATCACGGTTCTCAAGAGCAAAAAGACACTTACCTTCCTAAACTTGTTTCAGGTGAATGGACTGGTACGATGTGCTTAACAGAATCTCATGCAGGTTCTGACTTAGGTATTATCCGCTCTAAAGCTGAACCACAAGCAGACGGTAGCTATGCAATTTCTGGCGAGAAAATCTTTATCTCTGCTGGTGAACACGACATGGCTGAAAATATCATCCATATCGTCCTTGCTCGTCTTCCAGGTGCACCAAAAGGCACGAAAGGTATTTCATTATTCATCGTACCTAAATTCAATGTAAATGCTGATGGCTCAATTGGTGAGCGCAATGCGGTACGTTGTGGTTCGATTGAACACAAAATGGGTATCCATGGTAACGCGACTTGTGTCATCAACTTTGATAACGCAAAAGGCTTCTTGATTGGCCCTGAAAACCGCGGTCTAAACTGCATGTTCACATTCATGAACACTGCACGTATCGGTACTGCTGTACAAGGTCTTTCAGCTTCTGAAGGCGCTTTCCAAGGTGCACTTGCTTACGCAAAAGACCGTTTGGCAATGCGTTCACTTTCAGGCCCTAAAGCACCTGAAAAAGAAGCAGATCCAATTATCGTTCACCCTGCAGTACGCAACATGCTGCTTACGCAAAAATCATTTGCTGAAGCTGGTCGTGCTCTGGTTTACTTATTGTCTTTCCATGCCGATATCGTGGAACAAGGTGCAACTGAAGAAGAACGTAAGTTCTCTGACAATATCTTGTCATTATTAACTCCAATTGCTAAAGCATTCTTGACTGAAACAGGTTCTGAATCTGCAAAACACGGTGTTCAAGTATTTGGTGGCCACGGCTTCATTTCTGAACATGGTATGGAACAAATTGTACGTGATACACGTATTTCATGCTTGTACGAAGGTACGACTGAAATTCAAGCAATTGACTTGTTAGGCCGTAAAGTATTGGGTACTCAAGGTGCAATGTTGAAAGACTTCACCAAGATCATCCATAAATTTGTTGAAGCTAACAAAGACAACGCTGCCATGAAAGAATTTGTTGAGCCGCTTGCTGCGCTAAACAAAGAATGGGGCGACTTAACCATGCAGATTGGTATGAAAGCAATGCAAAACCCTGAAGAAGTAGGTGCTGCTGCAGTCGATTACCTCTACTTCTCTGGTTATGTAACGCTTGCTTATTTATGGGCTCGCATGGCACTAGTTGCACAAGAAACTTTAGCTGCAGGAACAACAGATGTTGATTTCTACAATGCAAAAGTAACGACTGCTCGCTTCTACTTCAAGAAAATCTTACCACGCGTTCGCTCTCATGTAGAAGTGATTGCAGGTGGCCTAGATCCTCTTATGGCATTGGATGCAGAACACTTTGCATTCTAATGTGAATATCTAAAACATATTCAAAAAATTGTACTCGTGAGTGCAGAAATAGAGAAAGGACGGTCATAGCATTGGCAGTCCTTTTTCTTTATAAATAGTCCCATAATTTTACTTTGGTCAATTTTCTCCACGCTTTGTGTCGATACAAATTGCCCCAAGTCCATAGATTCAAACAATAAACAGGTGAACGAACATGCCAATTTATAATGCGCCGCTTGCAGATATGAAATTCATCTTAAATGATGTTTTTAAAGCAGAACAATTCTGGCAAAACAACGAAAATCTTGCTCACGTTGATGCTGCTACTGCAGAAGCCATTCTTGAAGAAATGGCAAAATTTGCGCAAAACGTCACTCATCCATTAAACCGCACTGGTGATGAAGAAGGCGCAACCTATAGCAATGGCAATGTCACGACTCCTGCTGGTTTCAAAGAAGCATTTAAACAATATGCTGAAGGCGGCTGGATTGGTCTAGGCGCAGATGAAGAATGGGGCGGTCAAGGCATGCCAAAAATGCTGACTGTTCTGTCTGATGAAATGCTGTTTGCAACCAACCCATCATTCATGCTCTACCCGCTTCTTTCTGTTGGTGCAGGCATGGCGTTAAACAGCTATGCATCACAAGAGCAAAAAGAAACTTATTTGCCAAAAATGTATACAGGCGAATGGTCAGGCACCATGTGCTTAACTGAACCGCATGCAGGTACAGATTTAGGTATTATCAAAACTAAAGCCGAACGTAATGAAGACGGTACTTATAACATTACAGGTACGAAAATCTTCATCACTGGCGGTGACCACGACCTTTCTGAAAATATCATCCACTTAGTTTTAGCGAAAACGCCTGATGCGCCTGCGGGCTCACGCGGAATTTCACTATTCATCGTACCTAAATTCTTGGTGAATGCAGATGGTTCATTGGGTGAGCGTAATGCTGTAGGCCCTGGTTCTATTGAACATAAAATGGGGATCAAAGCGTCTGCAACATGTGTGATGAACTTTGATGGCGCGAAAGGCTACCTGGTTGGTAAAGAAAATGAAGGCCTTGCAGCGATGTTCGTCATGATGAACTACGAACGTCTGTCTATGGGTATTCAAGGCCTAGGTGCTTCTGAATTTGCTTATCAAAATGCAGCGCAATATGCGACTGATCGTTTACAAGGCCGTAGCGCTTCTGGCGTTCAATCGCCTGCAAAACCTGCAGACAGCATCTTAGTTCATGGTGATGTACGTCGTATGTTGCTGAACGCACGTGCCAACAATGAAGCGTCTCGTGCATTTGCGGTTTATGTTGGTCAACAACTGGACATTACCAAGTTCTCTACTGACCCAGAAGCAGTCAAAGCAGCCAATAACCGTGTTGCGCTATTAACACCGATTGCGAAAGCGTATTTAACTGATACAGCTTTCCAAGCAACACTCGATGCGCAAATGGTCTTCGGTGGTCATGGCTTTATTCGTGAATGGGGTATGGAACAATGTATCCGTGACCTCCGTATTGCACAGATTTACGAAGGGACCAACGGTGTTCAATCGCAAGACTTAATTGGTCGAAAAACCATTAAGTGCAATGGTGAATTCATTGCTGAATATATCCAAGAAATCCGTGATTTTGCCAATAATTTAGATGCCAGCTTGAACTACATCAAAGATGCAACATTAGATGCAGCAGCTGAAGTTGAAGCTGTGACTCAATATGTACTTGAAGCTGCTCGTGAAAACATTGAATTCCCGAACTCAGCAGCAGTTGATTACTTACATGCTGTAGGCCTACTCAGCTTTGCCTATATGTTTGCCCGCATTGCAGATGCAGCAAAAGACAAAGATGGCGAGTTTTACCAAAACAAACTTGCACTAACTCTTTACTTCACGCAGCGTATTTTGCCTGAATTGGCTTTACGCATTGCTAAAGTGAAAGCAGGTTCTGAAGTGATCATGAACTTCTCTGAAGATTACTTTACCAACCAAGCTTAATTAGTCGCACAAAATCAAAAATGCCCGATTTATCGGGCATTTTTTTATTCATTGTAGTGATAATATTTCCTGACTGACCTAGCCATTTCAGAATTCGCATTTTCCAAAGCTTTTGCCACATTCATCGCATCTACAGCACTTCGGTTTTGACTGACTTTAAATTTCCCGATCATCGACTGGATATCGACTTCAATCGCCACAATTTTCTCTAACTGTTCAGCAATAAAATCATTAGGCGCATCGCCCATTTTCCACGGCACGGGTTGGCTAGCTTCATGTTGTCGAGTCAACCGAGCCAGAACCCCTCGTAAATATTTTTCATCGTCAACTTTACGAATTGTGCCTTTGACATGCACCACACGGTAATTCCATGTCGGTACAACGCGATGATGCTCCTGTTTTCCTTCATACCAGCTAGGCGAAATATATGCATCATCGGCATGAAAAATCACATAGGCGTGCGCTGACTGATTTAGCAATTCAAACATTGGATTGGTCTTGGCAATATGACCGCGCAATATACCCAATTCGCCTGACTCAGTGTCATATTCTAGTGGTAAATGATTCACTTCCAACTCACCATTGGGTGCCGTCAGTATTACTGTCGCCAAAGCATGCTTACGCATAAGATCAATCAGATCAAGGAGTTCATTCTGTTTAAAATGCGTTGGTTGATACATCGTCGCTTCATTCTTATAGGACAAAATTTAAGCTCAAACTTAACATTAAAGACTTTATTTAACCTAAAAAATATTTTTGTCATATGCGCTTCATGTGCATGAAATTTGCTTGGTATTTAATGACTTGTTCTTGATTGAATATTCACGCAATTTACACAGGAGGAAGATATATGAAACACCGTGATCCTAAAGTAGAAAAAATTGAAGCCCTCCTCGACCGACTTGGCAATCTTGCTGTAGAAGGTTTTCATTATCTTGCGCTGTTTGTCATCGGCTGTATGATTTTATGGTCTGCGGGTCATACCATTTTTGAAATTATTACAGTTAAGCAATTCGCCACGATTGACGATATTTTATTATTGTTTATTTACCTCGAACTCGGTGCCATGGTTGGTATTTATTTTAAAACCAACCACATGCCTGTTCGCTTCCTGATTTATATTGCTATTACTGCCCTGACCCGTTTACTGATTTCGGACATTCAGCATGACCATAAAGCGGATATGGGCTTGGTCATTACTACAGGTTCGATCCTCATCCTTGCTGTGGCCATTTTGATTGTGCGCTATGCCTCTTGGACATATCCTTCGGTTATTCGAGATAAGCATTCCGAGAAGCCACTGCCTGAAGGAAAAACCCCACGTCCGCAAGATGATGAATTGGCTTAAACACTAATTCGTTCCTTCTCCTTTTAGGAGACGAGTAGCACTACTACGCAAGAGAGAGGTTATAAACCTTATCGATTAGGCACCAATACATAGCGACCATTTTCAAAGATCCAGTACATTCCATTGGGTGGTGCTGGTAAACCTAAACGCTGCCAATCACTGATAAAAGTATAGGTTGAACTGGAAATACTCGCGCTGGCAGGATCACCATTTACCCAGCTATAACTTTGTGAATTTTGGATAATCGTAGTCGGTGCTTGATATTGAATACTTATGCCATTTTGCACCTGTGGTGGATATGGACGGTTTGGATAATTGGGATATTGAGGGCGATGAGGATAGTTCGGGTAATGCTGCGGGTAATTGGGAGCATGCTGTGGATAGCTTTGACCATGTTGGGGATAACCAGGCCGATTCATAGTAGGTGGACGCTTAGTGGTATCCACACCTTGATAGTTTGACCATTTGTTTTCCGCAAAAGTACTGGCTGAAGTCATTATCAGCATCACACCTGCCATTGCATAGAATAATGTTGCTTTCACTCAAGCTCTCCTTCACGGTATATAGATTAAGTATAAAACCCATTTTAGGAGAAAAAATGAATAAAAATCCATCAAATGCAAGAATTTGTTAATTTTCCGACCAAGCTGATCGCACCTTCAAGCTAGCCTGTTTTTCATTGGATTATGCTAAGATTGATTTTATTTCGTAGTGGATCAAATGCTGTGTCTGAATTAAGTTTTGACCGACTTCATCAATTTTTTTCGAAAGTACCAAGTATCCAAGAAGCCTTAATCGACTCCTACGGCACCGATGGTAAAACTGCTTGGTGGTTTAAATTTCAAATTAATGTAGATCACCCTTTAGCATGGCAAACTGTTCAAGAATTGGGCCATGTATTGAACTATATTTCTAAAAATGAACGCTTACCGACTCAATTTTTACCGGTTTCTCCGCCACCATATATGAATGGCGAAGCAAAACAATTCTTGTCTTGGGTGATTCAATGTAACCACGCCGATTTTCCACCAGATGTCATCTGTGACTGGTTAGAAGCTCGTTTGCCACAACCAGTAGATGATGCCGATAAATGGAAAATCAAAACCGATATTAAAGAATTGGATCAAATGACGGATAAAGATTTAGATCAAATCGTTCCGCCGAATCCTGTACCGAAGAATTAATAATTGCTAAATACACCTCTCCCTAACCCTCTCCTGAAATGAGAGGGAATTCCTTCCCCCTTTGGGGGAAGGTTAGGATGAGGGGAAAATTAAAAAGTAGATATTCCGCTCCATTCCATAAAGCGATACAACACATATTTCAACTTAGATTCATCGGCATACGTATCGTAATCCACACTCATCTGCTTACCATCACGGTTTGACCACGCCGTATTAAAATACTGATTTGCCTCTTTAAAAACTTGAGCATCTTTCACACCGATCACTCGTAAATCAGTTTCTAAATTATAATTTTTCAAGTTACGCGCCGTGAAATTGGCAGAACCTAAAATCATATCGGCTTGATAAGCAGTACGTTTTAAAATCATCTTGCTATGGCACTGCTCACCTTGGGTATTACACCAACGTACATCAATACCCGCCTCATGTAATTCGGATGCTACAGGTCGATTTGGAATGCCATTTTTGGTACGTCCAAAAGCATCCTTATTCGGATCGAGTAATACACGCACTTTCACGCCACGTTCATGCGCAGCAATGAGTGCCTTGATAATTTTACGTTCTGACAAGTAGAACATCGCAATATCAATTTCTGTACCCGCTTTCTTCGCGCTATCAATTAAGTCGAATGTGGCATCATAAATGGCTTTTTCAGTTAGCACTTGAACCTGTGGCTGAGTTTTCGCCGCTTCAACATCCTTAATCACCACAAATGGAATATTAGCTTTAGACATCATGCCTACGGCTTGCTCGGTCTTTAACAGATCAATTGCAGTCATTCCCTTTACAGTCAGGGCAACATTCGAATGTCGCGAACTACCATCATGCGGGTTCATTGAAGTGACTAAGCCTTTCCACCCATCTACGGTATCCACCACCAAAGTTTTTCGGTGATTCGCTTTAAAGTTAAACAGATCCATATAACTTCGAATCGTCACTTTCTCGGTTCCCAATGGGTTCGGTAACCAGCCTTGTTCAGGATTATTGCCAATATCTTGACAGCAGATATACCAAAAGCCTGACCATGCAGGATTGGAAGCACGAAGCGGTACCAAATTGGTTTCCATCAACTCAATGCCCCCTTGTCGTAATTGACGATAATGCTCGGGTTGAATGCCGCCATAGACCGAATTGACCGGGTCAGTAATCACAAAAATTTCCACTTGAGGAGATAGTCGACGCTTCAAAATCAGCGCATCGGTCAACTCCTGTGTTAATTGTTCATGTTTTAATTGAGAGTCGCCAACTTGCGGATTAAAGAGAAACATATCCAACACAATGGTCGACTGTGCTTCTTCAATCATTTTCAGCATTTCTTTAAAAATGCGATGTTCCTGTTGCTGCTTTCCTTGCGCATCGATATAGGTTTCATCCACTAAAAAGTTCACTTCGGCATGGCGAAGTTTTCCCGTGTAGTTCAGCCCTTCCGGCAGTGGTTTTAGCGTGTGATAGGTTGCCGATGCCAAATAACCTAAAACCAATAAACCAATGACCACACCCACATAGCGACGACGGGACCAATTGAGCTTGTGATGTATTCGTTGAATGATGCGCATAAGAAAAAACCTAGTCTAATGCGCTCAGACTAGGTTTTATTCATTGATTTTTCAAGAGGATTTCTGTGACTTTACCTAGACTTACTTAGAAAAGTCTGTGCAAATTCAATTAGAAACCAAATTCAAGACCAACTGTAAAATTACGACCGACTTGTGGAATATTGGCAAGGAATGACGTGTGAGAATAAACATCTTCATCCAATAAATTGTTGGCTTTGAAATAGACTCGATAATCATTTTGATCTTTCAACTGACCACTATAGGCCACACCCAAGTTCACCATGTTGTAGCCATCTGTTTCACGCTCAAATGCAGTGATTTTGTCTTGTTTGAATACATGTGAATATTCTGCAAGACCTGACCAACCATCAGCAAAGTCAACATCGACCTTGGTTCCTAAGCGCCCTGCAGGCACACGTGGCGCATTTTCACCATCAATTTTGCCGCGTACATAATCACCAAAGACACTAAGTTTATACATATCATTAATGGCATAACCCACTTGAGCTTCCGCGCCATAGAACTTGGCTTTGTCTTGGGTGTAATCAACTAAGCGGAAGTTTTCAAAATTATCTTTAGTTGCAGCATAAATGTAGTTGTCATACCAGTTGTGGTACACATGAACGTGATAATCCAACTGATCTTTTTCATAATGGAAACCTAATTCTAGATTATTAGATTTTTCAACATCTAGATTTTCATTCCCACGTTCATAGGTATTGGTCGCAAAATGCTTGCCATCTGCATACAGCTCTTGCGCCAATGGCAACCGCTCTTGATGAGAACCCACCAAGGACAATTTATAATTGGGTGCAAACGCCCAGTTCACAGCACCTGAGTAGGAAATACCATAATCATCATAGTCTTTTTGTGCAGTATCGATTTGAATTTTCTGCTGATCGACACGGGCGCCCAGCTCGACATGAAAATCACCAAATTGTTTATGCTCTAAACCAAACACACTCCATTTTTGGGTTTTATTTGGATTCATCAGTGACTCTTCACCACTGATATTAAGCTTTTGTTGATTGTATTGTGCGCCAATCACCCCTTCCCAATCCGCAATCGGGTTATGCACCAACTCTAAACGACCATCATAGCCCTGACTTTTAAAGGTCGTTGCCGCTGTATCACCTTCAATTTCGTCATGTTGATAATCGGTATAACTTGCATGTGCACGGAGTTTTTGGAAGCCCGCAAACGGATTCGCAAGTTCGGTACGGAAATCATAACGTTCTGACTTTAAGTCGACCCATGGGCCTGCGGCATCATGATCGTGATCATGTTCGTCATGCGCTGAATGATCATGTTCATCGGTATGCCCATGGTTATCATGACCATCACAGTGTAGATGGTCATCATGTGGATGACAGCTTTCATATTCATGACTATGACCCGGCAGGCCATATTGGTCTTGTCGGTTGCTATAAGACAGTCCAGCAAAACCACGATCATGAATCCATGACGCGCCCACACTGACATTTTGCCCTTCTGCAAAAGTGTTGCCAACGCGGCGTTCTTTTTCTAATTCACCATCATGATCATGAAAATAATTGGGTGCAATATAATCATTGGCTTTGCGTTTCGAACCTTCTACACGGATGGCAAATTGCTCACCTAAAGCAGCCGTCACACCGGCACTCGCCAATTTTTCATCACTGCCTGAGTTATAACGAACCCCAACTTGCCCTTCATAACCTTTATCAGGAATAGAGGTAGGAATCTTTTGATCCGTCACATTAACCAAACCGCCGACTGTGCCTGCCGCGTATAACAGTGTTGATGGCCCACGGATCACTTCAATTTGTTTTGCCAAAATCGGATCTACCGTAACCGCATGGTCAGGAGATAAAGTCGAAACATCTGCAGTTTCTGAGGCGTGTTCTAAGACTTTGACACGAGGGCCATCTTGACCACGCAGCACAGGACGACTTGAACCTGCACCAAACTGATTTGAATATACACCCGGCTGTCCGGCTAACGCATCACCAATTGTGACGCCACCTTGTGCAAGGGCTTTATGTTGAATGACATTATCGGCAACAGCAAAATCTGCCGCACTTTGATTTAAGGGATGGACCTGAACATTAATGGCTTCGAGCTTTTGTACCTGTTGTTCTGGGTCATCGGCATAAAGGTTGGGTGCAATCACTGCAAAAATTGAGATTGTGATTAAATTCTTATGAAAAGACATGTTGGAGAGACTCAAATCAGGCTATTTTTGAATAATGTTATAATATAACATTTCATTCGTTTTGCAATAAAAAACATTCTAATTTGCCCAAATCATATACACTCACCTATACCACATTGTATTTATTCATATATTTATTTTAATTCAATGCCTTTTACCATATCCCATGCTGTACTCGCACCGCCTATTTCCAAATTAAGCGGAAATCGCCTGCCTATTGCAGCACTCGCAATTGGTAGCATGGTGCCAGATTTATTCCGTTTATTTACTAATGCTGACTATGCAGGTTCACATCAATGGTCGGGGTTAATTTTTCCAAACTTAATCCTTGGTTTGCTGTTTTGTGTGCTGTGGTATGTGCTCTATCGCCCGATGTTATTTGCTTTTTTTGGTTTAAATAAGCCGCTGCATCTACAGAGTCTTAATCAATGTTGTGGGTTTATCCTCAGCCTCATCCTCGCACTCATCATTGGAACTTCGACGCATATTGTTTGGGATGGCTTGACCCATGTTGACTTTCGCACCTTTGCTTTTAAGGATCTGTTAAGTCTGCCGATTCAATTTTTCGGTCATTCATATCCCCTACATCGTGTGTTGCAAATTGGATTATCTGGCTTGGCCCTCCCCGTTTTGGCATGGATGATTTATCGTCATCATCTTCACTATCGAAGTATAGTAAGCGTCCCCGCATCCATCAAAGTCTATGTATATGGTTTAGCGGCCCTGTCTTTAGCTGCGGGCATCGCAAGTTATTTTTATTTTGCTGACAGTATTTATTCAGATGCATTTGTGCATGACTTGTATGCCTATGTCGGCAAAGCCATTAATTATTTTTTCCGTGCATTTTTAGCCACGTTTAGCCTCGGTAGTCTGATATTTCTGATCTTAAGCAAGAGCACCAATATTTTTTCAACGTCATCGGCTTAAGCCCATCATTGACCGAAAATTTGCTGTAAATTTGGCTGTTTTAGCAATAAGTCCTTGTGACAAAACAGCCAAAAAGAGGCATAATCCCCTATTCGAATAAAAGCGGTACGCTGTTTACGTATTCGCTGACCTTAACCCATATAGTTGGATTTCTAACGCTATGATGCGAACTCATTACTGCGGCTCACTTACTGAAGCCCAAATCGACCAAACCGTTACATTATGCGGTTGGGTTCACCGTCGCCGTGACCACGGTGGTGTAATCTTCCTTGACATGCGCGACCGTGATGGCCTTGTTCAAGTGGTGATTGACCCTGATACTCCTGAAGCTTTCGCGACTGCTGATAAATCACGTTCAGAATTCGTATTAAAAATTACAGGCCGTGTACGTCGTCGTTACGCAGGTACTGAAAACGCGAATATGACTAGCGGTCAAATCGAAGTTCTTGGTAAAGAAATCGAAGTGCTTGCTGGTTCAGAAACTCCGCCATTCCCATTGAATGACGACAACACAAATATTTCTGAAGAAGTACGTTTGAAATATCGTTTCCTCGATATTCGTCGTCCAGAAATGTTAGAACGTCTTCGTTTCCGTTCTAAATTGACTAACCTAATTCGTAACTACTTCGAAGAAAATGGTTTCTTAGACGTTGAAACACCTATTTTAACGCGTGCGACTCCTGAAGGTGCACGTGACTACTTAGTACCAAGCCGTGTTTCTAACGGTAGCTTCTATGCGCTTCCACAATCTCCACAGCTATTCAAACAGTTGTTGATGGTGGGTGGTATTGATCGTTACTACCAAATCGCGAAATGTTTCCGTGATGAAGACTTACGTGCTGACCGTCAGCCTGAATTCACACAAATCGACGTTGAAACATCGTTCATGAGTGACGATGACATCATGGATTTAATGGAACGTTTAACGGTTAAGATGTTCAAAGAACTTCTAAACGTTCAGTTCGACAAGTTCCCACGTATGACGTATGCAGATGCAATGCGTGACTATGCATCTGATAAACCTGACTTACGTATTCCTTTGAAATTGGTTGACGTTGCAGACATGATGCAAGACGTTGAGTTCAAAGTATTCGCAGGTCCTGCTAAAGATCCTAAAGGCCGTATTGTTGCGCTTCGCGTACCAGGTGCTGGCGCGCTTCCACGTAGCCAAATTGACGAATACACTAAATTCGTTGGCATTTATGGCGCGAAAGGTTTGGCTTACATCAAAGTCAACGAACTTGAAAAAGGTATTGAAGGTCTTCAATCTCCAATCGTTAAATTCATCGAGCCAATCGTACTTGATCTATTGAAACGTGTTGGCGCTGAAAATGGCGATATCGTATTCTTCGGTGCAGATAAAGCGAAAATCGTAAACGATGCGATGGGTGCTTTACGTATTAAAGTCGGTCACGACATGAAACTTGCAACTTGCGAGTGGGCGCCACTTTGGGTTGTTGACTTCCCAATGTTCGAAGAAACTGATGACGGTAAATGGACGTCTGTTCATCACCCATTCACGCTGCCAAAATCAAGCGTTGAAGAAGTGAAGAACAACCCAGGTGCTGCACTTTCTGTTGCTTACGATATGGTATTGAACGGTACTGAAATCGGTGGTGGTTCATTACGTATCTTCAATCTAGAAATGCAAAAAGCGATCTTTGAAGCGCTTGGTATTTCTGAAGAAGAAGCAGAAGAGAAATTCAGCTTCTTGCTTAACGCCTTGAAATTCGGTGCGCCTCCTCACGGTGGTTTAGCATTCGGTCTTGACCGTTTAGTGATGTTGATGACTGGTGCATCTTCTATCCGTGACGTGATTGCATTCCCGAAAACTAAGACTGCGGAATGTCCTTTAACCCAAGCGCCTGCGCCAGTTGAAGCGAACCAATTACGTGACTTAGGTATTCGCTTACGTGAAAAACCAAAAGCTGAAGAATCTAAATAATCTTACATTTTAAGATTTAGATTTTAAGTTTCAAAAAACCCTGCGCTATGCAGGGTTTTTTTATTTCAACCTATAAAAAGTGGTAGAAAACCTACAAAACATAAATTAAAGATTTGATTGACTTTGCTAATATCAAAACGCTTCAAGTACGTTATGATGTTGCACTACATCCTTTGAGCAATGGACAGCTCAATTTTCCACTTCCGATTATTTTGTTTTTAGATTCAGATCTTTTTGTACTTTTCATTGAATAAGTCCGGTCTCTTGGCAAAATTTATTTTATTCCATGCTGTCAATTTTGAGACCTTGTGATCCATGTACTTTATATTCAAAATCATCGCGCTATTGCCACTTTGGCTGTTACAAAACTTGGCTTTGATGATCGCGTTTATTCTTGACCTGTTTAACTCATCAATCAAACGTATCACTAGCATCAATATTCAACTGGCCTACCCAGACTTGTCCGAGACAGCGCAGAGACAGCTCATCAATCAAAGTATCCGCAGCCAATGCCTGACCTATATTGAATTTATTAAATGTTGGGGGATGCCGCCAAGTTATAGCCTGAGCTTATTGAAAAACATTTATGGTGAAAATATCCTCACGGAAGCACTTGCGAATAAAAAAGGTGTGATCGTTGTGATTCCGCATTTTGGCTGCTGGGAATTACTCAATGCATGGCTGAACCTGTATACAGAACCGATGATTATGTATAAACCGAATAAAAATAAAGGGATCAATCGTTATCTGTTAGAAGCACGAGAAAAGTTTAACGCAACACTCGTTCCTACAGATGAAACAGGGATCCGTGCCATTTTTAAACATTTGAAACAAGGTGGCCTAACAGTCATTTTACCAGACCATTTACCTAAGCCTTCTGGTGGCATTTATTCCCATTTTTTTGGGCAAAATACCCTAACTGTGACTTTGGTGTCGAAACTCGCTGCAAAAACACAATGTAATGTGATTGGTTTGAGCTGTATCCGCAACGATGATCTATCTAGTTTTGATTTACATTGCACAAATCTCTCAGATGACATTTTGTCTAGAGATTTACAGCTCTCTGTAGATACACTCAATATTGCGATGCAAGATATAATCAATCAAGCACCTGAACAATATATCTGGTCTTATAAGCGCTTTAGACATTGTTTAGGGAACATCAACGTCTATCGTCAATAAAATTATTGGCACTACCGTCAAAACCTTACATCTCATTGTTGAGCAAGATTGCATAGATTCACCTTATTCAATTGAGATCGATTATCGACAGTGGCATAATAGCCTCAATTTCCACTTTAAGTGATTCTCCTATGGCTATGCGTCCTGAAGTCCGTCGTCGTGCAATCGTGTTGATTGTTTTTTCTGTCGTACAATGGTTGTTCATGCGCTACATTTTAGCCAATGAATTATTCAACTTAACCACCTATAACCGAATCGTTTTATTCTGTGTCAGCAGCCTTGCAGGTGCATTATTAATCTTTGTCGGTTTGATTTATATGGTGTTGAAAGGTAATGCGGATAAAAACTAATAAATAAAAGTAAGCACATGATATGAAAAAAATTTTATTTATAGTAGATGATTTAGGTAAAGGTGGTGCTGAAAAAATTACTCTCGCGCTTGCGCATACTCTAGCAAAAAGCAAGCATTTAGTAACTCTTGCTGTTTTAAACTCGAGTAGAAATACACTAATAGTTGACCCATCTATCGAATATATTGACTTAAATATTGATACAAAATTTGCATTTGGTAAGCTTTGGAAGTTTAAAGAACTTTCGACAAAAGAGCTGCAAAATTTTTCATCATTAATAAATAAGAGAAATTTTGATTTAATAATTATTGGTTTTCATAATGGATATTACCTAGGCAAATACTTAACCCAAAAAGAAAACATCTGGTATTGGATTCATGGAGATCTTTTAGAGATTAGAAGATTTAACAATCCTTTAAAACAAATCAAAGAGTATTTTCGTTTTTTTAGAAATAAAAGAAAGTTTTCTAAATTATTTAAGAATAAAAACCTAATTACAGTAAACCGTGACTTAGAATATAAAGCAAAGATTCATACACAACCAAATTCAACTATCACTATTGCAAATGGTGTAGAATTACCTAATGATCTTATAGGTCGATCTAAATTTACTAAAAAGAAATGGGATGTAATTTTTGTTGGGCGCTTAGTTCAAATTAAGCAAGTAGACCATGCCATTAAAGCATTTGCTATGAGTAATCTCACGGGAAGAATGGCCATTGTTGGAGATGGGCCTGAATGCCAGAAACTCAAAGACCTAGCAAAACAACTTAATATTTCCGATAGAATAGATTTTCTTGGATGGGTAGATGAACCACATCAACTAATGTTACAAAGCAAGAGTCTTGTTATGTGCTCTTTATACGAAGGTAGTCCAGTAACATTAGCCGAAGCAATTGCTCTTGGTATTCCTGTTATTAGTTATGACTCTTCAGCTGGTATTACAGATTTATTTACTCTTGATACTGCAAAATTTGGATTAGTTCCTAAACAAAATATTCAAGCTTTAAGTGATGCAT
Source organism: Acinetobacter sp. YH01005 (assembly GCF_013420465.1). NCBI lineage: Bacteria > Pseudomonadati > Pseudomonadota > Gammaproteobacteria > Moraxellales > Moraxellaceae > Acinetobacter > Acinetobacter sp. YH01005. Next base: position 60,358 of record NZ_VOYA01000012.1, read on the forward strand.
TGGAAAAATGTGTAGCAGACCCTTATATATATAATAATGAATGTATAGAAAAAGTATGCATACAGAATATGGAAATACAAATTTTAAATTTAGTTTCCAAAGAAAATAAATGACCTTCATTTAAAGTTAAGATTAATGTGTCTATTAATTTCAGATAGCTAACTTTAATTCTGATTCAATAGTGCCAAAACAACACAACCAAACATTAAATTCTATTAAAAAATTAGATCAAAATATATGACAAATTAAAAATAAATATATATGATTAGTTATTAAATTTAAAAGAGTACACTTTTATGCTTATTAATTCCAATGAAAAAAAATTAAATAGTAATACTCAAATTTCAAAATCAGACAAATTCAATCTATTAATCATTGACGATACATTTCCCTCTCCTAAAAGTGGATTTAGATATATAGAGTTCACCACATACTTACAGGAATTTAAAAAATCTGTAATAATAACTTCTGGAAAAAATATTGAGTCACTTGATAAAAAATCAGCAGCTATTATTGTACAAGAATATAAGGAAAAATTTCCAAATCTTAGTCATAAAGTAATACTTGAAAGCAAAAAAATACATATTAAGAGCACTGATCTGGTCTATCTCACTTTTTTAAATAACACATTCGCAATTTTACCTAAAATTGAGTCCGCTAAAGCTCCATTTGTATTTACTCTTTATCCAGGTGGAGGATTTTTACTAAACGATCCTATATGTGACCATAAGCTCAAACGAATCTTTAGTTCCCCTTGTTTTAAAAAAGTAATAGTAACCCAGCAAGTAACTTATGATTATATTTTAAATAAAGGAATGTGTTCTAAAGAAAAAATTCAAATGATCTTTGGAGTTGTAATGCCTGAGATATCCAAAACAGATTTATTTACTAAAAAACATTATTGGGGATTTGATAAGAATCGCATGGATATCTGTTTTATGGCGCACAGATATACTCCGTATGGAAAAGATAAAGGATATGATATTTTTATAGATGTTGCCACTATACTGCATCAACGATATAAGAATATCTACTTTCATGTTATAGGGTCTTTTGATTCTAAAATTATTAATGTTGATACATTAGGTGACCATATCAAATTTCATGGTTCATTAGATCCAGAAGATTTTGACAATTTATTCAAAACTATTGATATAATTTTATCCCCCAATATTAGTGGTCAAATTTCTCCAGGATCATTTGATGGCTTCCCCACTGCTAGTTGTATTGAAGCTGCTTTACGCGGTAGTGCTATCTTTGCTCACGATGAATTTAACTCCGCAGAAAACTATTTTACTAACGAGAAAGATATTGTATTAATTAAATATGACACCAATGATATTATTGATAAAATTATTTTTTATTATAACCACCCCGCTGCCCTAAAAGAAATAGGAAAAAATGGCGCACACCGCGTCAAAGAACTGTACAGCTTAGAAACGCAAATGGATCCACGAGTTAACTTATTACACAAATTAGCGTACACTGAAGAACCATTAAAAAATATATTTTTTAAAATTTTTAAACTAAATATTCAATGGAAATTACATTCAATTCTAAATATCTTTAAAAAGCACATATAAAACTAATGCCTGTTGGTATTTTGGTGTATAAAAATAGTAAACTCAATTATTAAATCAAAATCACTACCATCGGTGCTTCCTACAATGCTGAATGAACAATTCTAGTCTAATTTAATCGAATTTATTATTTCAGATAAAGCAGCTCATGATAGTAAAGTTACTCATATTTTAGACAAGCAATTGGATTTAGATGAAACAGATAAAAACTATGATTCCTGAGCATTAAGTGTAAAAAAGGATTAAATCCAACAAACCAAAGAAATCAAATACGAAATCTATCAATAATCATATGACCTAGTTTTTATATACAATCAGATATTTAGCTGATAATATAGTTTCCGTTTGAAGTCATTTAGCTGAGTTCTTCACGGATTAATAAACTAAAGTAAAATTTTAAAATCACAGTTGCCTTTATAAAAATTCAGCATACACTAACTAACAACAGTCATCTATAACATAAACTTCATTTTAAACAATAAAAATTTAAAGCTATAAACCTCATAAAGTTTACCTTATACTTTAGACATCCTAGTTATCATCAATAACACTGAATCAATACACAAATAGTTTAAAAATCACCGTAATTTCCAAATAATAATTTTTGGTAAAAAAACAAGTAAGTAAAAAAATATTTGACGCATAGTAAATATTTTTAGCGAAACTGATTTCTTAATCAACAAACAATAAATATTATAATCACTTCCAGTTTTATAAAAATATCTTGCATAACGAAAAGTATATTTCGCATACACTGCATTCAACCTTTTTCTCTCCTCACAACTCAACTCTTCAGAGAGCTTTTTATCATATGCCCTCATTATACCCAGAGGCAAAATTGGGTTTATTTTTTTACCAATATTACTAATCCCAACATCTACACGATATGCACCCAACTCTTCATCCAAGTGATAAATAAACCCTTTTCTAGCCTGCTCAATATGAATTTCAATATCTAATGCTTTAGGATGCAAACTATCAAAATAATCAAATATAAAATCATTGCGAAACATTTTTGATGAATGTGCAAAAAAAGGTAAATTTAGATATAAATAATCTAAATTAAATTTGCCTTTTTGATGAGTCCATTCTCGCACCTTATTTCCTTTGGCATCTATATACCGCATATCATGAGTACAGATAACACTATCTGGGTTGGATTCCATAACATCAAATTGACGTTGCAATTTACCTGGTAGAGCTAAATCATCTCCATCAAGGTGATATATATATTTGCCTTTAGCCTTTTTATATACAGATTTAATATTTTCTATTGGGCCTATATTTACTTTATGAAATATAGGAACAACAATATTAGGATATTTTATTAAAAATCCTTCTATTATTTTTCTAGTTGAATCAGTAGAGCAATCATCCCCAACAATCACTTCATACTGAAAATTTGTATTTTGATTTAGAATACTTTGTAAAGTCTGCTCTAGAAATTTTTCTTGATTATAGGTAACAATACAGACTGAAACCAATATATTCATACTAAATCGATCTCTCTTTTTTTAGTTCTATTTCCAGCATAAGTAAATCTCTTTTTCTATCTTTAATTTTTTTTGCTGGTGTACCCATATAAACACCAAACTCTTTACAATTTTTATTTACTAAACTTAATGCACCAACAGCAACACCTGTTTCTAAAGTAACACCAGGCAAAATCACACATCCAGATCCAACAATTACATGCTTTCCGATTATAACATCTGAACTTGTAACATTTGTATATTTACTAGGCACTGTAGGATTCGTCATAAACTGACCACTGTAATCATCATTACTACTATAAATAGCTACTTTTGATGAAATATTACAGAAATCCTTTAACACTATTTTACCTGCTCCTATGAGTGAGCTATATACTGCAATATGAATATGGCTTCCTATCTCAATTCCACCTATACCAGCTGATAGTACACAAAAGTCATCAATTCTTACATTATTACCAATTATTATGTTATTACAATTATAATAAGATGCCTTATCCGAAAGTAAGCAATTTTCACCTACGTGATGAAAGCCCATGGCTTTAATTTGCTCTTCTGTTAAAAAAGCCATCTTAATTGTCCTTAATTAAATCAATAATTTTCTGTACTGAATCTAGGCTAAGATTTGGATATAGCGGCAAGCAAAGCACTCCCCCTGATAAGAGTTTCGCTTCAGGGGTGTCTGATTGATACTCCTTATAAATAGCCAAATCAGTCATTATCGGATAAAAATATTTTCTTGCAAAAATCCCATTAAGCTTTAGTTTTTCAAACAATTCATCACGTCTAAGCGGATACGGCTTAGAAATAACGATTGGGAAATAAGAGTAATTATCTTTTTCTAAACTTGGACGTTTAATACAGTGAATTCCAGATATACCTGTAAGTCCATGACGATACATGTCATCTATTTTTTGACGTGCTAATAGTGTGCGATCAATAGATTTCAATTGTAGCAAACCTAGTGCAGCATGCACTTCACTCAATTTACCATTTAAAGAAATCTCATCTATTGTATTCTCATTCACAATACCAAAATTCTTTAAACGATCAATACGTTGCTTCATTTCAGCACTATGGCAAACAATAGCCCCCCCCTCAAAAGTATTAAATACTTTTGTAGCATGAAAGCTCATTACACTTAAATCACCATAATTGAGTAAGCTTTTTCCATGATGTTTTACACCAAAGGCATGTGCCGCATCATAGATTAATTTTAAATTATGCTTAGTAGCAATATTTTGTAGTACTTCCACATCACAAGGGATGCCATAACAATGTACTGGTAAAATCGCGACCGTCTTATCAGTTATGGCTTGCTCAACTTTTACTGGGTCAATATTAGATGTTTGCGGATCAATATCAACAAAGACTGGAGTGAGTTTATTCCAAACTATCGAATGAGCTGTAGCAACAAAAGTATATGGTGTCGTAATCACCTCACCTTGTTCAAATCCAAGTGCCTGTAGCGCTGTTACCAATGCAATCGTTCCATTATTAAATAATGAAATATAATCAACGCCCAAATACTCACAAAGCTCTTTTTCCAACTGCTGATGTAATGGTCCACAGTTGGTTAAAATTTTATTTTTCCAAATTTGTTCTAAATAAGGAATAAATTCTGCAAGCTCAGGTAAAACAGGTTGAGTGACATAAATTGACTCTTGACTCATATCTCATTCACCAAAGAAATTAGATATTGCCCATAATCATTTTTACTCATGCTTTGACCAATTTCTAAAACTTGTTCTTTGCTCAGCCAACCATTATTCAAGGCAATTTCTTCCAAACACGCCACTTTATAACCCTGACGTTTTTCAATGGTTTCTACAAACTGTGCTGCCTCCAGTAAACTTGAATGTGTACCTGTATCTAACCATGCAAAACCACGTCCGAGCAATTCCACATTTAGATCACCGCGCTCTAAATACATCTGATTAACTGTGGTAATTTCTAATTCTCCACGTTCAGAAGGCTTCACTTGTTTCGCAATTTGAATCACATCATTGTCATAAAAATATAGACCTGTGACCGCAAAGTGGGATTTAGGTTGTTTAGGTTTTTCTTCTAAAGAAATTGCTCGTTTCTGCTCATCAAATTCAACCACACCAAAACGCTCAGGGTCTTTCACCTGATAGCCAAATACCGTTGCACCTTTTTGACGTGCAACGGCTTGACGTAGCATTGGGGTAAAACCTTGACCATAAAAAATGTTGTCGCCAAGCACTAAACAAACATTACTATTTCCAATAAAGCTTTCACCAATAATAAAGGCTTGTGCTAAACCATCTGGACTAGGTTGGACGGCATATTCAAGCTGAATACCAAATTGAGCACCATCACCCAATAAACGCTTAAAACCATCAATATCTTCAGGGGTACTAATAATGAGTACGTCACGAATACCCGCAAGCATCAGCACCGAAAGCGGGTAATACACCATGGGTTTATCATAAATAGGCAATAACTGCTTAGATACCCCTTTGGTAATTGGATATAAACGTGTACCTGAACCGCCCGCTAAAATAATACCTTTTGTTGTATTTGACATTATGAATTTACACCTAATCTTTCGCGTTGGTAACTGCCATCTTGCACTCGATGACACCAGTCCAAATTATTTAAATACCATTGCACCGTTTTACTGATTCCAGTTTCAAATGTTTCCGTTGGTGACCAGCCCAATTCATTTTGAATTTTTGTGGCATCAATTGCATAACGTAAATCATGCCCAGGGCGGTCTTTTACAAATGTAATCAGTGATTCATACGCTTGACCATTTGCCTGTGGTTTTAACTCATCCAAAATCTTACAAATAGTTTTGACCACTTCTATATTCTGTTTTTCATTATGACCACCAATATTATAGGTTTCACCCACTACACCCTCAGTCACCACTTTATATAAAGCGCGTGCATGATCTTCTACAAACAACCAATCCCGAATTTGTTGACCATTACCATATACAGGCAAAGGTTTAGCATCCAGTGCATTTAAGATCACCAATGGAATTAATTTTTCTGGAAAATGGTAAGGCCCATAATTATTTGAGCAATTGGTCACAATGACAGGTAAACCATAAGTTCTGTACCAAGCACGTACCAGATGATCCGAACTGGCTTTAGAGGCAGAATATGGAGAGCTTGGTGCGTATGAAGTTGTTTCTGTAAACAAATCTGTCGTGCCTTCTAAGTCACCATAAACCTCATCAGTTGAAATATGATGAAAGCGAAAGTTTTGTTGAGCTTCAGCGTCAAGCCCCATCCAATATTTTCGAGCGGCTTCTAATAAAGTATAAGTTCCCACAATATTGGTTTGAATAAATGCTGCTGGGCCATCAATTGAGCGGTCTACATGCGACTCTGCAGCCAAATGCATAATTGCATTAGGTTGAAATGCATCTATTGCAGCTGTAATTTGTTCTGTATCACAAATATCGATTTGTTTGAACTCATAGTTCGGATATTGATCGATTTCTTTTAACGATTCTAAATTACCTGCATAAGTCAACTTATCGATATTTAGAACGTGGTTGTTGGTATTTTGAATAATATGGCGGATGACAGCTGAACCAATAAATCCTGCACCGCCTGTAACTAAAATTTTCATAACCAACCCAAATAAACCATAATGACATTATTAAATATATGCAGAATCAAGAAAATCGATCAGCTTATCCGCAACTTTGCAAAATTGATATTCATTTTCAGCATCTTGGTGTCCAACCTGTGCCATTCTACTAATTTGCTCAGGGGATTCAATCAGAATAATTAGATTATTAACCAAATCTTGAATATCTCCGCATTTTGCCATTAAACCATTTTCACCTTGCCGAATAATTTGTTGGACACTAATATGATCACTCGCAACAACAGGTTTCCCCCAAGCAAAAGAATCTAATATAGCCAAGGGTTGGGTATCATTCATTGTAGGAACGAGTGCAATATCAATATCTTTATAAAACTTTCTTTTTTGTTCCCCACTAATCCAGCCTAAAAACTCTACTTCACCCTCCAAATTCAAATCTTTAACTTGCTGAAATAAAAACTCTTTCTGTTCACCATCCCCTGCAATCAACAACTTGACCCTGTATCCTTTTTGCTTTAATTGCTCCACCGCAGAAATTGCTATGTGTGTACCCTTATATTCAACCAAGCGCGTCATAATCCCTAAGACCACAGGTTCCCCAAGTTTTTTAGCAAAAGAAGGTTCATCATCTGGCAAATGTATTAAATTTGGAATAACCGCTTGTGGTTTTTTTCTCAAATCCACACCCTTCTTTTTTGCAGCATCAGCAACACACTGAGCTACATAAGGAGTAATATGAATAAATCCATCTGCGCGTAATGTCCTTTTCACATTATGACTATGATTCATCGCAATAACAGGGCATTTGATTTGTGAAAAAAACATCGCATTTTTAAATAAGTAAACAGCACGTCCACTATGAGCAATCACAACATCAGGCCGATAAGAGCGTAACCATAAAGCGAGTTTTACTGCTGCAATCAGATCATAAAACCCTGAACTATTGAGTACAAACTTTGGATAACTCTCAGATTTTAACTTTTTATTTTCATCACCATATACCAAAAAACCTTCATGCCCCTTGCTTTCTAATGCATCAAAAGTGTTCAGCATTGCTTGCCAACGCCCACCTGAAGCATCCCCATAAACTGTGTGAACTATTTTTAATTTTTTCAAGAAAAGCCTTTTTCAAATTGCGCTAACTACTGATTAGAAAACATTTTATTATTATTAACCTAAATAGGCCACCACCTAATTTAAAATAACACTCTGAATCTTGCCTTACTTCAAGGTTGCTCTGACAACAGAATAGATTTTTGCTACTATACAAAGTTGATATGTCAAACTTTCAAATCTTATGAAAAGCAAACCTAGCCTTGCTGTTCTTATTATTCATGACCAACGTGCTGGGCATTTAAACCCTAGCTTAGGAGTTTACGACAATCTAGAAACCGCTTATTCAACAACTTTATATAAAATAGTTACACCCACCTTAAAAAAGTGGCAAATCAGCCTCTTAAAAAAAATTAGTTGGTATCCGCGTTTATTCGACTTATTTGCTGCTTTATTTTTTAAAAATTTTATTTTAAATCATGATATTAACTGCATTATTTGCTCTGGAATGCCCAACCTAATCTATGGCATTTTTGTAAGCCGTAGTTTAAAAGTTCCTCTATTTTATGCAGGTGACTTACGTAAGGTAAACAGCAAACTAGTCAGCTGCACAATTACTGCACTCCCACAAAACACGCTGTCAGATCAAGTTGTACTAACAACACCACCTGTTAAAAAAGAGTTTTTTAACATGCAACATGATCAACTCGATCAAACAACAGCTTTACTCGTTTTAGGTGGGGCTACAGATGAACACCCTTTTACTTATACAGATTTTGAAAAAATCATTAATAACTTCATTCTATTTTGTAGAAACAATCAACTTAAAGGCTTAATTACCAACTCACGCCGCACACCAAATCTAAGTACATTTTTGAATAAAACCGATATTCCTAAAAATATCCAATTACATTTTATCCATACTGAAAAAGCTTTGTCTCTCATTCAGCTTATTCAACAAGCCACTTATATTTTTGTCACAGAAGATAGCACTTCTATGCTTGCTGAAACTATCCAAAGTGGACGTTTTGTCAGTTCCATATATAGCCCCAAGTCTATTTTAGAACCTTTAAATAAGAAATATATTGAAGCTCAACTCATGCAGCGACAAAAGCTTGAAGAAATCTTTCAGTATCCAAGTATTAGAAATACCCAAGATTTAAACTCATCAACCCCAATTACCCAAGCTTTTAAACGTAATTTAGGATATTAAAATGATTTCAGTCATCCTCACTCATTACAATAAAGGCCTATTACTCAATAGAACCATTGAATCACTACAACCTCAAAATGAAAATTTACACGAAATTATTGTGGTAGATGACTGTTCTACAGACCCAGAATGGTGCAAAAACAGTAAATATCTACTAGATACTTACCCTAAAATTAAAATCATTCAAAATACAGATAATAAAGGCCCAGCTGTTCGTTTAAATCAAGGTGCATTTTCTGCAACAGGTGATTATCTATTTTTTATGGATGCTGATGATGTTTTAGCACCTAATCGTCTCAATATGTTTTTAGAAGAAATGCAAAAGCAAAATGCCGATTTATGTTATGCAGAAAAAGTAAAAATTCACGATCTGAATGAAATTCAGAAGCATACTCTTGCAACATGGCAATTTAGCACCACACCTTTAAATTACGTACTTGAAAATAATATTATGCAGATGTGCGTTATGTGTACACGTGACTTATTTAAAAAATCTAAAGGTTGCAATGAAAATATATTTATTCAAGATGAATCACTAGCTTTAAACTTAGCTAAATATTCAAAAAAAATAATTTCTAGTGGCTTACATAGTGTTTTTGTTATTTTAGATGAAGCCGAAACAAAATCTATCCGTGGAGAAAACCGTCTATCTCGCCATCTAGAGCAACAACACCATGATATGTTCTTCACAATTGATGATTTTATCCAAGATTACCCAGATATTACTGAACAAAATAAAAAACTACTGATCAAAAAAGCGATTTCAACCTATTGGAAAAGTATACGCCATACACCACAGAAAAATTTTACAGACTTTCTTATTTATTTAGCTGCGCGCATTGATCCAATTCAAACGTGGGACAAACACCACATGAAACTCACTAGCTATTTCAATCAATTAAATCATGTAAGGAAAATTAATAGCAGGGAGAGCAATTAAGCTCTTTTCCCTAATTTCATCCGCAACTTCACCGCAAACATTGAGTCCTTACCACTCACTTTAATCCGTTGTAATTGCATAAAGTCGGGACTTAGGCCATCAATACCCTCTTTGGTGGTCACAGCATTGCTATAACCTGCCTGCTCTGCTAAACACACATCGCGCTCAGAATAAATACCGAAAGGATAGGCAAAACTACTCACAGACATACCAATTAATTGCTCTAATTGTTTTTTCGATTCTCTAAGTTCAAACAAGCATGCTGCATCATCCAATTTATCCAAATTGGCATGTGTCAAAGTATGCGAACCAATTTCAACAAGACCACTATGTGCCAGATACTGAACTTGCTCATCATTCAGTTTAGGTTCTCGGGCTAACTCACCGCTATTGTGATGGGCTTTTTTATAGGTTGACCAATCACGGTTATGGCGATCAACCACTACATAAATCGTCGCCTTGGCTTGGTATTTTTCTAAAATTGGATAAGCATTTTCCAAGTTATCAAAATAGCCGTCATCAAAGGTAATTGCTACCGTTTTTTTAGGATGCTGCCCCCAATTTTGTTGCAACTCATGCATTGTGACAAAATGAAAACCCTCAGCTTTCATCCAAGCCACTTGCTTCTCAAACTCTTCAGGTTTAACCCGCAACTTATTAAATTTTGCACCATCGATATGCTCAGACACCATGTGATACATTAAAATACGCGGTCTTTTCCAATCTACAGCGGGCTTCCACCAAGCATATTTATAACTCCACGCGAGTAAAATCATGAGTGTAAAAATACAAATATAAATCACAATATGGACCAAACCAAAGTTCCTTTCCAAATAGTGCCACAGTCCTCTTCATAAGAAAAGAAAAGTTCTCAAATTGAGCGAGCCGTATTGTGTATTTAAAATTCCATTAAAAAACTGAATTCTATATTGAATAGAAATCAGTTTTTAAGTCCCTTTTAAATTGAGCGCTGCCTTATTGTGAACATAAGGCTTTGGCTTCTTTAGCGTTTACTTCTATAAATTTACTAGAGCTATCCAGCGGTAAATTAATATTAATAAAAATTTGATCGTTATTTTCATTTGGATTAATAATTTTACGTCCAAATGAAGCAGCAACAATTTTACCCAATTCATAATTTGTCATATAACAATTTGAATATTGAAGATCATCTACCCATTTTTCAGCACCGTTGACCCCAAACATCAGAATTGGCACAGCAGCGGACTGCAAAATTGGAGTTCCATGTCCCCATAAACTATTCTCACCAAATAACTCACCATGATCTGATGTATAGAAAATAAGCGTTGGCTTAGAACTCACTCTTTGAGCTGAGGCTCTCAAGGCTTTAAAAAAATCATCTTGAAAATGCATTGAGTTATCATAAGTATCAACTAATTTTGAAAACTCATCTTTATTGCCTGTATAAAAATTATAAGCCTGCGGGTAGTTTTCTTCATATGCAAAATGACTATTACGCTGGTGCAGAACCATAAAATATGGCGTTTTCACTAAAGCCTCTTTCTTCTTTTCCATCAACTCTATTAATCGCATATCAGTTGTATTCTCTGGCATTTCTTTAGAGAAAACATCATGAAATTGATTAATATCTTTCATGTTTACTAAAGATGCGAGAACGCCAGATTTTTGATTAGATAGGTATAAGGTATTGCGGCCAGTCTCTTTAGCAAGCGTAAATAAATTTGTTTGCATGGATAATAACTGCTCAGCATTATCTGGTTCATAAATAACATTAAGCAAAAGTGGAACACCTATACGTGTAGAAAAACCTCGACTGATGCCATAAAAATATTTAAAACCTGATTGCCCATTAAGTGAGCTCAAAAATGGGGTGGTTTGCCTTTCATAACCATATAAGCCCAAATGTTTAAATGTAGTACTTTCACCAACGACCACAATCACATTAAAGTCTTGCACTGTATCAATATTTTCAACACTGTATTTTGAATATACTTTTTTAGCTTCAGGTTCTGAAAATAAAGATTTACTGCTTCCAATTAAAAAGCTGGAAATACAATTAATGGTATTTCTCACAACTGGGTAATGTAGATTATTTTCAAAGACTTTTCCCTTTAAGGCTGGAATCATAAGTCCCATTAAACCTAATACGGCAACCATAAAAAAGAGGTATTTTTTATATCCTGCTTCTTTATTGTTTACATATTTCAAAATATAAATAGTATTTAAAACAATCAGCAGTAAATATAGACACAGCGGAATAAGGAAAATTTTTATTCCACCAGACAATCCTCCCATAATATCGGCAAATTCATAAAAAAATTGACTAATATCATAAGGCATTAATAAACGGCCAAAATAGGTCAAAAAAACAATATTGGAACCAATAATGTAAATAATAAAGTTAGTTACAATTAAGGAAAAAGTTTTATACCCAGATAATAAACTGAGATAAAATAAAATGAAAACTAATATGTAACTTTCAACATATTTTGAGAACTCAATACTTACTACGCCATTCTTTGTTAAAAAGTATTCTGCCCCCCCAAAAAAAGCACTAAAAAAAATGTATAAAAAAAGTGAATTACACTCTTTTTATGTAGAAGCAATGTCATTCCTATCTCCGATAATGTTCTTGTATCAGGACTTGCTGCTATTTTCCTTAGATACAAATTTTGAACACCACTGTACTTAAGTTACGGCTTTTTTTCCATCATTTATTTTATTGATATTGTTCAAAAAAAGCGTAAGCGTTAGTCACTGCATTTTAGTATCTTAATTTATCTAGATGTTTATATTAAAGAATCTGTTCATTATTTGAATATTTCAACTGCAACTCGAGTTGCTTCAGCAAAATATTGTGGTTGAGCTAACTTAGACAAGGCAGTAAAATGAGTAATATACTGTTGATGAAAAAGGTGATCGACAGATGTTGTAATTCGATCATGTCTGAGTCGATCCACTTCAATTACCCCGACTTTACAACCCGCGGTGAGAGCCTCGTAAATCATTGAAACACTATCTTCAGTTACCCAAACCGCTTCAGCTTTTTGCATTTCTTCGAAAATCCAACCTTGCGGAGTGACTTCAACTGGGAAAATCTGTACTTTTTCAATATTCTTTAACTGTTTTAATTCTGCTAAAAACGCTTGTGGTGTGCGCCGTGAAGTGGTCAGAATGATTTGTGAATTTGGATTCTGCTCGACTATTTGTTCAATCGCTTGGAGTACTTTAGCCGCATTCCACTGATGGCGTTTTGACGAGCCACCCAAAGCGATCAGGATTCGACCATGCTGATGTCGCTCCTCATTCACAATAGGATTTAACGCACCCTGTGTGGTCAGTACTTTATTTGATGCCTGAATACCATCGTGCTGTGGAATTACTGCATAATCAAACCATGCAAACGGCAAGCTTGGCTTCATTAAAATAATGGTTTTGGCTTTGTTATACACTTTGCCCAACAGCCATACTCGAAAATGTGTATGGCTGCCGACGCCAAAAATATAGGTTGGCTCGTGTTCAACAGTATGAAGCTGATGGCTAAATAGCGCAGAAATAAGTGTCACTATAGGCAAATCATCAATTGAAATTTCTTGAAATGTGACTGCTTCCTGAGATTGGCGCTGCATGGCCTTAAATAAACCTAGAGCCTGTGAGCGATGTCCTGCTTTACCATCACTGACATAAACAATATGCATAGTCTCGTTCCAAAAAAATTCAATATCTTCAAGCCAATAAAAAAGGCGAAACTTAGTTTCGCCTTTTCATCTTAACCGATCAGCTTATTTTACGTAAGTTAACCAGTGCGCATATTTAGGGTCTTTACCCTGAACCGCATTAAAGAATGCAGTTTGGATTTGCTCAGTGATTGGACCACGACAACCTTCACCAATTTGACGGTCATCATATTCACGGATTGGCGTCACTTCAGCAGCAGTACCTGTGAAGAATGCTTCATCAGCGATATAGAATTCGTCACGTGTAATACGACGTTCAACCACTTCAAAACCAAGGTCTTTCGCAATCGTAATAATGGTTTGACGGGTAATACCATCAAGTGCACCACCCGCGATGTCAGGAGTATGAATCACGCCATCACGAACTAAGAATACGTTTTCGCCTGAACCTTGACATACATAACCTTGTGGGTCGAGTAACATTGCTTCGTCATAGCCAGCATGTGCCACTTCTTGGTGGGCAAGAATTGACAAAGTATAGTTACCAGATGCTTTTGCTTTACACATGGTCACGTTTGGATGATGGTGCGTAAATGAAGACGTTTTAACACGAATACCCTTCGCCATCGCTTCATCACCAAGGTAAGCACCCCAGCTCCATGCAGCAACAACGGCATGAATTGTATTGTCAGTTGCTGCAATACCTAATTTTTCTGAACCAATAAAAATAATTGGGCGTAAATAGCAAGAAGCCAATTTATTTTCACGAACCACATCAATTTGAGCTTGTTCTAATGCTGCATGATCAAATGGGACTTTCATTTGATAAATTTTTGCAGAATTTAATAAACGCTTAGTGTGTTCTTTTAAACGGAAAATAGCCGTTCCATTCGGAGTTTCATAAGCACGGACGCCTTCAAACACACCCATGCTGTAATGCAATGTATGTGTTAATACGTGAGTTTTCGCCTCACGCCAGTCAACTAATTGTCCATCTTGCCAAATAAAACCATCACGATCAGCCAAGTTCATGGCACACACTCCAAATTTTTATACACAGTCATTTTTATCCAATGCAAACGTTGCAGTTGGATCAATTAATCTTTGCCATAGCTTGCAAACGACCACTCGGGTATCGTGCCAATCGTCAGCTGAAACTTGCATGGATTGATTCGCAAGTGCTAAACGGTGGCTCTCGGCTCGTTCACGGAGATAAGCTTGAATCAATGCTGTCGCGTCGGCGCTGGATAAGCAATCCGTTCTTGCGGCATCCTCAAGGATTCGTACGTTGTCAGAGTAATGGGCGAGATCGGGATTCGACCCACTCCATGCTAATACTGCATACTGTGCCATAAATTCGATGTCAACGATACCACCTGCATCTTGTTTTAAATGAAAAATTCCATCTTTTTGCTGCTCTTTAGAAGAACCTAGATGGTCTTTCATTTTTTGGCGCATTTTTAGCACTTTTGCACGAACATTGTTCTCATCGCGTGGCTGAGTCAAAATATTGCAGCGCAAGTTTTCAATTTCAATCCGTAAACTGTGCTCACCTGCAATCGTTCTGGCACGTACTAAAGCTTGATGCTCCCAGACCCAAGCATTTTTATGTTGATATTGCTCAAAGGCTTTTAAGCTGGTCACCAATAACCCCGCCTCTCCCGAAGGTCGTAAACGTGTATCCACCTCATACACTCGACCATCTAGGGTTTGCGTGGTCATTAAGGACATAAATTTTTGTGCAACCCGCATGGCAAATTCAAAGCCACTAATTGGTTTCTGTCCATCGGTATCGGCTTGTTCATCCATATAGTGAATAAACACCAAATCCAAGTCCGAACCATAACCCAGCTCGATGCCACCCACCTTGCCATAGCCAATTACCGCGAAAGCCGTGTGATCAATCGAACAACGCTGCCCTTCTGCATCAATTGGATAGCCATGTTTTTTGGCAACAATTTGATATGCCAAATGCAAGGTTGCATTCACCGACACTTCAGCAATATCGGTCAATGCATCCGACACTTTCATCAACGGACTTTCTGCCAAAACATCACTAGCAGCTACTGCTAAGACATTGGATTTTTTAAATAATCGAAGAACACGCATTTGGTCTTCGACTTGATCAATTTCAATTCGAAGCAGTTGTTGACGTAGAGAGTCTTCTAAATCTTTACGCTTTGGCAGCTCAAAATCCATCGACAAAAACTCGTCCAACAGCACGGGATAATGCGTCAATTCTTCGCAGATCCAAGGACTCACTGTTGCCATTTTCACTAATCGTTGTAATGCCCCTTTGCTCTCAATCAGCATCACCAAATAGACCGTACGGCGCAGCACCGACTCCACCAAAGGCATGAGACGTAGTAAGGCCACCTGAGGTTTATCTGACTGTAATATCGCCTCAATGAGATGTGGCCAAAAGGTTTTTAAGCGCTGTACAGCTTTGGCAGGTAATTTTTTCAGCGCATGTCCATACCAAAATTCGTGAATTAAATTTTTGGCATCATCATCTAGAACATCGTTCAACTGGGCTTCTAAATGACTAAAACTTTCCAATAACGGATCGGGTTCTTTTTCTTTAATAAGATGCTCAAATTGGTAAATGACTTTGGCACGCTTCTGATTGAGTACATTCAAAAAGTCATCCCAAGATGCAAAACCTAAAGTATCTAAAATACGTTGGCGTGGTTCAGGCTCATGGGGCAACGATTGGGTTTGCTGATCATTGAGCGCTTGTATCGCATGTTCAATACGACGTAAAAATAAATACGCATCTTCTAAATCAGCAACCGCGGTATTTTCTAATAATCCAACTTCACCTAAATGATGCAGACTCACCAAACACTGACGATCTTGCAGCTCGAGTTTTGAACCGCCATAGATGAGCTGAAAGACTTGAACAATAAACTCAACTTCACGAATTCCGCCTGCACCGAGTTTAATATCCTCTTCGATATTACGACGTAGCACTTCACGTTCGATCATGGCTTTCATGTCACGCATAGCTTCGAAAGCGGTGTAATCGACATATTTGCGGAAGACGAAAGGTCGGGTCATTTCCAGTAACTCGGCGCCTTCTTTACCGCCCGTGACGATCCGTGCCTTAATCCAGGCATAGCGTTCCCATTCGCGTCCATGCTGGCTTAAATATTTTTCTAATGCCGCATGACTGATTGCCAAGGCAGAACCATCACCCCATGGGCGAAGGCGCATATCTACACGGAAGACAAAACCATCTGCGGTAATATGGTCAAGCAAGTAAATTAATTTCTGGCCCCATAAAATACAGAACTGCTGCACATCAATACATTTTCGACCGTTGGTTTCACCCTGTTCATCAAAGGCAAAAATAAGATCAATATCACTTGAAAGATTAAGTTCCTGCGCACCCAGTTTTCCCATGGCAACCACAATCAGGTCTTGAACTTTCCCCTTATAGCTTAGCGGTTCGCCATATTTCGCAATCAACGGCTTTAGTGCAAAATCTTTTGCCGCACAGATGGACGCATCGGCAAAGTCTGAAAGCTCTCGAGTTAAGGTGACGACATCGGTGAGTTGATTGGCATCTTGCCAAATCCAACGAAACATGAGA
The DNA here is from genome assembly GCF_013420465.1 of Acinetobacter sp. YH01005. Taxonomy (NCBI): domain Bacteria; kingdom Pseudomonadati; phylum Pseudomonadota; class Gammaproteobacteria; order Moraxellales; family Moraxellaceae; genus Acinetobacter; species Acinetobacter sp. YH01005. The sequence goes on from NZ_VOYA01000012.1 coordinate 77,479, forward strand.
CGTGCGCGCAGCACACGAATTGCACGCATCCAACTATTTTCATCTTGGATATCGGCAAGGCTGCTTGCGACAAAATGTTGAATTTGTGCTGTACTGAGCGAGGTTTGAAACTGATCAATTGCATAGTCTTGTTCTAAACTGGCCTGATGGATTCCGAGCACCTGTTCAGCATATTGACTGGCACGTAATGTTTTCTGCAATTGCTCCGCATTCATTTCACAAACCCTAGCGTGATTTTTTTCTAGTTATAACAGTTGATAACGCTTAGGGAAAAGTATTTTTAGGCTTTTATACCAATAGATGCGCATTAAAGTTCACTTAAGGTCGCATCTTTCTGTGCACTGCTGCTCTCGGTATTTAGGGTTTGATGCAGGCTCGTCGCCTGTGGCAACCAGACTTTAAATTGTGTGCCTTCACCTTCTTTCGAGTTCACCACAATTTCACCCTGATTTAAGTCCACAAAACGTTTACAAAGGACTAAACCCAACCCCGTACCACGTTCTCCTGCCGTACCTTTAATACTAACCGTCAGTTTTTGCTGAAATAAATCATCAATCTGAGTTTGGGTCATCCCCAATCCCGTATCTTGAATGGTGAATACAACCCGTTCTCCATCTTGTTCGGCAGAAATCGTCACCACACCTCGTCCATCGGTATGAGTAAATTTCAATGCATTTGACACCAAATTTTGCATCACTGATGTGATCATATTGATATCTGCATTGACTTTAATGCCTTCAGGCACGGCATTGATCAGTCGAATATTTTTCTTCACAGCCAAGCTATTTAAGACATCACTTACGATTTTTGCAGACTGATGTAAATCAAAATTAATCGGGTGATAAACAAAGCGACCACCTTCTGCCATAGCCCAGTTTAATAAGCTTTCTAAAAGGTTATACGTCGACTGTGTGGTGTCATATAAATAGTCTGCAATATTTTGAACGCTTGAATCATCTAAGGTATTGCGTTCCTGCGCCAAAACTTCAGAAAAGCCCAATAGACCATGAAAAGGTGCTCTTAAATCATGCGCAATAATTTGGAAAAATTTAGTCTTACTAAAATTAAGTGCCGACTGCTGTTCATAGGCTTCTTTTAATTCGGCATTTTCAACGCGAAGTTGAATAATATTGACTAGACTTTGTACAAATTCTTCAACGATTTTTAATTGTTTGGATTCAAATGCAGTGACTTGATCATCAAATAAAATAACTTTACCGATAGATTCTTGATCATATTTTAAATCGAAAGCGACTAAACGCTGATGCCCTAATCCAAGTTCTTGCATATAGTTAGAATAAGCTTGGTAATTTTCAGCGTCTCGGTCTATACGAGAACGTTCAGCAAAAAACTGATCTAGACGATCATCATCAGCTTCGGCCATAAATGCCTTAAATATGTGCTCTGACGCATACCATATATAAGGTTCATTTTTAAATGCGAGGACAGCATTATCGACTTGCACAATACCACGCGCGAACTTTAAAAATTCTGCAATGCGGTTGTCGTCCGTATAAACCCCCATCAATAAAGACAAACGACAGGCAGTTAATAATTCGGTTTGTGTACCAATATCCAGTAAACGTAAAGCCATCCCGTTGCTCTCCTCAGGGTTTATCTTAAAGATAAAAACCAACTGTTCTGTTCAAGATTAATAGCAAAAATAGCCCAAACACTCAACAACAAAACCCAACAAAAAAACAAACATCATTTACGAATGCGCTATTTAATCGAACTTTCATCCAATTAGAAAATAAAAATATCTATAAAGAACATAACATTAAAGGTAAAACAAAAATTAAAACAATAAAATTAGAAACTTAAATTAATTTAAATTTTATTGACTGTTTATTTTAAATCGTACTTTTCGCGTTTTATTCAAACTAAAAACATGACTAAAAGAAATATTCACTTACATAAGACCTAAAAAACTGGGTTTAATTTTCTTTAACTACATCACAAAAAATAGTGAGTTTTATGATTATTCTACGACCAGATTGCTCATCAGGATGCTCGTTTCAGTCAGCTACACTAAATGAATCTATTTTTAAGTTTTTCTATTAGACTAATTTATTAGTTTTTATCAGTTGTGTGTGTCATTTGAGCGTTAAACCATACCTGCTCGCTTTTACTTTATTAAACTGAGCTAAAGATTCGTTTCATGCTTCTACTGTACATGAACTCATTCACCCAAATGACTGAAGCTAAAAAATAGCCATGCCTTATTCATCAGATATATAAGTTATCGTATAAACATTCCGAGAGCGCTCAAAGTCAAACGTAGCATCAAACTCACGTCGTTCTTTTATAAAGTCACCAATCCTGACTAATTTTCGAACTTACGCACCAAATCTACACCTAAAAGCTAAGGCATTCGGTTTGACCTGTCCTACGCTTTGCTTTACAACTAAATTTCGAACGAGCCATAAAGAACAGATCAGCCCAAGAAAACGATATAAATTTAATTGTTCAATAGCTTTAAGCTATGAATAACAAGCTTTCAATATTCCCCTTCTCGGTTTTGCGCTAAAATTGGGCGTCAAACTGCACTTCTTTTGTATCATTTTTCTACGAAATGACCACATCACAGGATCTTGCGTTGACTGAAAAGCAATGAACCCCGATACTTTCATAGTTTTATTTAAGCAAATCGGTTCATAGAGGCGAGCCACAAGCTCGGACCTCAAAGACACAATCTAAAGCAAGGGGCTATATATGGCTGGTGGAAAGTCAACTATCATCTACACACTGACCGACGAGGCGCCATTATTGGCGACTTACTCTCTGCTGCCGATCATTGAAACCTTTACTAAACCTGCTGGCGTTGAAATCGTTAAACGCGATATCTCAGTTGCAGCACGTGTACTCGCTGAATTTTCAGACTATCTAAGCGAAGAACAAAAGGTGCCAAATAACTTGGCAGAGCTTGGACAATTAACCCAAGATCCAAGCACAAACATTATCAAACTTCCGAACATCAGTGCTTCAGTTGGCCAATTAACTGCTTGCATTAAAGAATTACAGTCTAAAGGTTTTGCAATTCCGAACTACCCAGAAAACCCAGCGACTGAGGAAGAAAAAGAAATCAAGGCACGTTATAGCAAATGCCTAGGTTCTGCTGTAAACCCTGTACTTCGTGAAGGTAACTCTGACCGTCGTGCGCCTACTGCAGTAAAAAATTACGCGAAGAAACATCCGCACTCTATGAGCGAATGGAAACAGTGGTCACAAACTCACGTTTCTCACATGGACGAAGGTGACTTCTACCACGGCGAAAAGTCTATGACTTTAGACCGCGCTCGCAACGTAAAAATGGAATTGATCACTAAGTCTGGTGAAACTGTTGTTCTTAAGCCAAAAGTTGCGCTTCAAGACGGCGAAATCATTGACTCAATGTTCATGAGCAAAAAAGCACTTTGCGACTTCTACGAAAAAGAATTAGATGATTGTAAAGAAGCAGGCATTTTGTTCTCTCTACACGTAAAAGCGACCATGATGAAGGTGTCTCACCCTATCGTTTTCGGTCACTGTGTGAAGATTTACTACAAAGATGCATTCGAAAAACACGGTAAATTGTTTGATGAGTTAGGTATTAACATCAACAACGGTATGTCTGGTCTTTACGAAAAAATTGAAACTCTTCCGACTTCTCTTCGTGAAGAAATCATTGCTGACTTACATGCTTGCCAAGAACACCGTCCTGCACTTGCAATGGTTGATTCTGCAAAAGGCATCACTAACTTCCACTCACCTAATGACGTAATTGTAGATGCATCTATGCCTGCAATGATCCGTGGTGGCGGTAAAATGTGGGGTGCTGACGGCAAACAGTACGACTGTAAAGCTGTAATGCCTGAATCTACTTTCGCGCGTATCTACCAAGAAATGATCAATTTCTGTAAATGGAATGGTAACTTTGACCCACGCACTATGGGTACAGTTCCTAACGTTGGTCTGATGGCGCAAAAAGCGGAAGAATACGGTTCACACGACAAGACTTTCGAAATTCCTGAAGCGGGTGTTGCCAACATCACGGATCTGGAAACAGGTGAAGTGTTGATGTCTCAAAACGTGGAAGAAGGCGACATCTGGCGTATGTGTCAGGTGAAAGACGCACCAATCCGCGACTGGGTGAAACTTGCTGTGACTCGTGCACGCAACTCAGGCATGCCTGCGATCTTCTGGCTTGACCCGTACCGTCCACACGAAAATGAACTGATCAAGAAAGTTCAAACTTACTTGAAAGAGCACGACACTACTGGTTTAGACATTCAAATCATGTCACAAGTCCGTGCTATGCGTTATACACTTGAACGTGTTGCTCGCGGCCTAGATACAATTTCTGTAACTGGTAACATCCTACGTGACTACCTAACAGACTTATTCCCGATTATGGAATTGGGTACTTCTGCGAAAATGCTTTCTATCGTGCCTCTAATGGCTGGTGGCGGCATGTACGAAACTGGTGCTGGTGGTTCTGCGCCTAAACACGTACAACAACTTGTAGAAGAAAACCACTTACGTTGGGATTCTTTAGGTGAGTTCTTGGCGCTTGCTGTTTCTCTTGAAGAAATGGGCATCAAAGAAGACAACGCGAAAGCTAAACTTCTTGCAAATACGCTTGATGCTGCGACTGGTAAATTGCTTGACAATGACAAGTCTCCATCACGTCGTACTGGCGAACTTGACAACCGTGGCAGCCACTTCTACCTTGCTAAATACTGGGCTGAAGAACTTGCTGCGCAAGACGAAGATGCAGATCTTAAAGCGAAATTCGCTCCTCTTGCTCAAGCACTTGCTGACAACGAAGAAAAAATCGTTGCAGAACTTGCTGAAGTTCAAGGTAAAGCTGCGGACATCGGTGGTTACTACGCTGTAGATACAGCGAAAGTAAATGCTGTAATGCGTCCAAGCGCAACTTTGAATGCTGCTCTTGATGCTGCTCAATAAGTTGATGCAAAACTAACGTAAGTTAGTGATGTAAAAAACCAGCGCTTCGGCGCTGGTTTTTTATACCCTCATTTCTATAGTATTATGACAACTCTTTCATTTAATGCTTAGATCTAAATTTTATAAATGTGATTTATCAAAGGTTAGGATTTTTCATTCAACTATAGCCATAAAATAAGGAAAACCTAAAATGGCAAATTCATGGGGAATACCAAAGCACATAGAAGATGCGGTCTCGGAGCGAGACCTGTGCTGTGTATATTGCGGCAAAAAGTTTGGCACTGAAAGAGCCAACAAGAAGTCTTGGGAACACATTATCAACGATATAAGAATTACAACCTTAACCAATATTGCATTGTGCTGTGTTGGCTGCAATGCATCTAAAGGCAATAAAGACTTAGCAACTTGGTTCCACTCTGAGAATGCTCGAAAAAGAGGTGTCAACACTGAGACAATTGCAGATGTCATCAAAGTAGCTTTAGATAGTTAATAAAGCTTTTAAATACTACAAGCCCTATAAGACACCCGATCAATCACATTTGATTATTGTATTGATCTAATAATTTAAGCTTAGTATCTGATTCCACCATGAGTACCCAAACAAAATTCAGGTACTCATCCGAGTACTCATTTTACGAAGTGACCACCTGAAACGTGGCTAGTGAAATCATTGGAAATTTTCTAGAAATTTTATATAAGTCATTACTTTTAGACATAAAAAAAACCCCAAGTCTTAATAAGCTTGGGGTTTTTTAGAATTTTGGTCCCGAGGGTCGGACTCGAACCGACACATCATCTTATTGATTTACATTAACTTATCAAATTAACAGCCCACCTTGGATGTCTTCATGGATGTCTATTACCAATAATGATTCAAATGTCCGCATAATAACCAAACAGTATCATGCAGCAGTTGTTTGGTCTGAATTAGCTAATTCATCAGCCAATTGCTCTGCTTGTTCAAGCACTGTCTCTGTTGCAAGCAAAGCCATATCAGGTGGGTAGCCATAGCGTTTAAGCAACCGTTTCACTACTACTCTCAACTTAGCTCTTGCTGACTCTTTTACAGTCCAATCCAAAGTAACATTCTTTCGAATTGATTCTGTGAGTACCACTGCAAGTTCTCTGAGAATATCCTTCTGCATCAACTCTCGAGCACTGTCGTTGTCTGCAACTGCAGAGTAGAAAGCATATTCGTATTCAGTCAGGTTGAGTTCTTCTGCCAGTTTGTCCGATTCTTGAATTGCTTTAGCTAACTTAATCAGCTCATCAATTACTTGGGCCGCTGTCAGCACCTTGTTCTGATAACCTTTAATTGCAGAACTCAGCATATCCATGAGCTTCTTACCTTGGGTCACACTTCGCTGCTCTCTCATCTTGATCTCATCACCCAGGAGCTTTTTCAATGTCTCAAGCGCAATGTTCTTGTGCTTATAGCCTTTCATCTCCTGCATGAACTCATCGGAGAGAATTGAGATGTCTGGCTTCTGGATTCCTGCTGCATCGAAGATATCGACTACTTGCTCTGTGACAAGTGCTTGGTCAATGGTTTGTTTCACCTTGGCTTCAAGCTCAGCATTACTCATACCTGAGATTTTGCCTGAACCATCACTAAACTTTGCTAATCGTGCTTTGACTGCTTGGAAGAATGCAACGACAGGAGCTGCTTCCATCGCATGTGGATGCGGTACTGCTAAAGCAAATGCCTGTGACATCGCAGCGACTGCTGTCAGGAAGCGAGTCTTACCTTCACCTTGGTCTACACCTAAGATGTGCTCTTCTGCTTCTAGGATAATGTTGAGCTTACGAGAGGTATTCGCTGTGAAGTATTCTTGATAATTGAAGCCATGCATGATGCCATCAATCACTTCGAGCTTCTCTTGAAGAATGGTTGCAGCTTCATCCTGCACTAAGGCTGGATCACCTTTACCACCTGCTTCAGAATAGAATGAGAGGGCTTCTTTCAGATCAGATGCAATACCAAGGTAATCAACAACAAGTCCACCAATCTTGTCCTTATAGACACGGTTCACTCGTGCAATCGCTTGCATGAGGTTATGACCTTTCATTGGTTTGTCGATGTAGAGCGTATGCATACTCGGTGCATCGAAACCAGTCAGCCACATATCACGCACAATGACGAGCTTCAGTTTGTCATCGTTGTCCTTCATACGATTAGCCAGGATTTGGCGTTGCTGCTTGGTTGTATGGTGCTTGGCAATTTCTTCACCATCCGAAGCAGATGAGGTCATCACGACCTTGATTACACCATCGTGCAAGTCATCGCTATGCCATTCTGGTTTGATCGCTACAATCTCGTTGTAGAGGTCCACAGCAATGCGACGAGACATGCTGACAATCATGCCTTTACCTTGGTTTGCATTGGCAACAAGACGTTGTTCAAAGTGTTCTACGATGTCTTTAGCGATGGCTTTGATACGTTCTTTACTGCCGATCAGTCCTTCAACTCTCGCCCACTTCGCACGCTCTTTTTGTGTTTGGTTTAAGTCGTCTTCACTGAACTGTTCGTCGAAGTCCTCAATAAGATCCTTACCTTCATCACTAATAGCGATTTTAGCCAGTCGGCTTTCATAGAAGATACGAACGGTTGCACCATCTTCTACAGCTTGTGAGATGTCATAGATGTCTACATAGTTACCGAATACTGCAGGCGTGTTTACATCAGTCTTCTCAATAGGTGTTCCAGTGAAGCCAAGGTAAGTGGCATTTGGTAAAGCATCACGCATGTACTTGGCAAAACCATAGACAGTACGCTTACCCACTACCTTTCCATCATCGTCTTTGACATCGACTTCTTTTGCATTGAAACCATACTGTGAACGATGTGCTTCGTCAGCAATCACGACAATGTTAGTTCGGTCTGAGAGTTGCTCGTAGACGCTACCACCATCTTCAGGTTGGAACTTCTGAATGGTTGTGAAGATCACACCACCTGATCCAACCTTGAGGAGTTCTTTAAGTTCTTCTCGATTCTCTGCTTGCTTTGGTGTCTGGCGCAATAATTGGCTTGATGCTGCAAAGGTTCCAAAGAGTTGGTCATCTAAGTCATTACGATCTGTAATCACCACAACTGTTGGGTTATCCAATGCCAAGACAATCTTGCCTGTGTAGAACACCATAGACAGGGACTTACCTGAACCTTGGGTATGCCACACCACACCAGCTTTCTTATCACCTACTGCTTGTTGCTGCACCAGCTCCAGCTTGCTTCTGCCTTGCTGTTGCATCGCTAGTTCGGCTGATTTCGAGTCCGAATTAACTGCAGACGCACGAATAGTAGAGAGGACTGCTGCATTCACTGCATAGTACTGATGGTATGCAGCCATCTTCTTGATGGTCTTAATAGTGATTAAGCCATTGGCATCTTCTTGCTTATTGGATTCAAACACAATGAAGTGTCTGATCATATCGAGCAGTGTCACTGGATTGAGTAAACCATGAATCAAAACTTCAAGCTGTGCCTGTGTCTTCTTGGCTTTGGTTTGACCATTAGAAGTCTTCCACGCCATGTAACGACTCAGGTCTGCTGATACCGTCCCTGCTTTCGCCTCTAAGCCATCAGAGATGATGTTGAAGGCATTGTAGGTAAATAGGCTTGGGATTTGGCTCTGATAAGTCTGGATCTGCTTATATGCGCCTTCTACAGTGGCATTCTCATCGGTAGCATTCTTGAGCTCAATAACCACTAAAGGTAAACCATTCACATAGAGGATGATGTCAGGTCTTCGTTCCCAACGGTCTTCTCGTATGGTGACTTGGTTTACTACAAGGAATTCATTGTTGCTTGGATTGTTGAAGTCAATCAGCCAAGCATATTCACCTTGAGTGTTACCATCTTTGCTGACTTCGATGTTTACGCCTTCAGTCAGCAACCGGTGAAAGGCTTGGTTATTGGTGAGTAAATCAGGGGATGAGAGATTAGTGATTTGCTTGAGCGCTTCAATACATTTTTCTTCGCTCAAATGAGGATTTAGACGTTGTAATGCCTCTAGCACCTTAGCCTCTAAGATGACCTGCTTATAGCTTCGTAGAGGGTTGCTTCCCTTGGATTCAATATCAGGCCCATACACATAGGTATAGCCCAATCCCTCTAGTTGCTCTATCGCCATCAGCTCAATGTCTGATTCAGTCATCTTAGTCACTTGAATACTTCCCCCTAAATTTGTCCATAAAGCCAGGACTCATTAATTGTTATCTGATGTAAAGTTGAGAAACCTTATTCATCGTCCTGCACGTTATAGCCATACTTCTGCACAGCATCCTCAATAGCTCCCTCAAACTTATGACAAGCATAGAGGTAGAGTTCAGCATCAACCATTAGAACACCTGGTACACCTAAACCATCATTGAGTGGAATCAGAGTCTTTTGTGAACCAATCTGAACTGTTGGTCGTTTGTATGAGCAATTCACAGTGACTTTATGTGGCGATCTGTTCCAGTCAATTTTCTTGGCTTCCCACTCACGACTACCGCCCAGCAAGGTGACTTGAATCTTGGATTCTGTCGCTGTCTTGTTCAGTTGTTTGTAAGAGACAAACTTGGCGACTGAACAAGGAGAGTGATAACAAGTTTCTATGACTTTACCTTTTTGTATACCGCTATGATTGAATTTAGCTGGCGCTGCTTGGACAGTGGCAGCAAAGCCAACTACAGCAATCAAGCCAAATCCCATTTGAGTCATGTGCTTTATCATTCTGTTTCCCTCTTATTCTCTTCTACTTAATCCATCGGCACAGCGATCTTGTGAATCTTCCAACTTAAGCCATCACGAACCATGAGCACTTTGACTTCTTTGGATTGATCCTGATCTTTAATGACCACCTCAAAATCATTTAGGGACGTGTAGCCCGCTTCATATTCTGGCTTAGGTTCTTCTTTTTCTTGGTTTGATGAATCTTGGCCACCCATTGACTGCTCTGCTGAGTCTTTTAAGTCTTTACCTTGTAGCATCAAGGTCATACCTTCAGGTGTGACAATCCCATCAATCATCTTGTCGACCATGGTTGATGCGAGCATTGCACCTAGTGCTGCAAAACCATCATCTTTTTGGTTTGCCATCTCTTTCATCATCATGGCGTTCATTTGATCTTTGAAGCTCTGACGAACACTTGGATAGTCGATGTACTTCGATACTGTATCGCTATCACCTGCCTGCGCTGCTTTCTTGATGTTATTGATAGCAAGGTATGGTGTTGCATACAAATAGCCACAGATCACTACGACTAGAGCTATGATTGCCCCTATAAATTTCTTATTCATTCTTATTCCTATCTAGTTCATTTCTCTTGCTTTCAACATCTTTACTTGAGCTTCTAACTAGAGCCAATAATCCCACACCAATTGCTAAAGGAATAGCAACAGGTGCTGCTGCAACTACAGCTCCCACACCTGCAACTGCACCAACTGCAGCTCCACCAACACCTATTGCACTAACAACAGGGAGTGCAGCGACACCACCTCCACCCACAGCAGTTACAATTGATTGGATACTAGTATTAGCAATTGCTGTCGATGCTGAAGCTGTTGCATTAGTTATAGTACTCGTCACTCCTGAAGCCACCGATGAAGCACCATTCGATACAGCTCCTATAGCACCAACGGCTACTTGATCTAGAGGGATACTTGAAATTGTTTCTACGACAATATCGGCTATTGAGTCTATTGAGTCTATTGAGTCTATTGAGTCTATTGAGTCTATGATCTCAATTTTTACATCAAGAAATTCTTGCTCTTTGAGTTGTTCAATAACTTTTCTTGAAAATCTTATGGCTTTTCTTATAGAGCGAGTTTGGTTTAGCTCTTGATGACTCTTAATTCCTGTACAACACCATACTGCAAAATTCTCACTGCTTTTCTTTACAAATCTATTGTGACCACCATTTAGTAGAGCTGATGCACGTTGAGCAACTTCTTCACCTGTATAGTGGAGTAATGTATTAGGGTACTTAATTTTGTACAGTGTTGATGTACCCTTCAAAAAATCCTTGATAGTAGATTTCTTGATTTCATTACCACTCAATGAATCTGTTGTTTCTTCAAGATGCACCACAAAGCCGTTACCTACATATATCCCATGATAGGAAACCCCATGCAGTGTTACTTTGATGTGTGTTCCTGATTTCAGATCAGCCATTCATCCCCCTGAATGTAAAAAAGGTGAAGTCATCAAATGACTTCACCTAAATGTTATGCAACTTCTTCTGTTTGATATTGGACTCTCACTTCACCACTCATGAGCTTTGGTAGAAGCGTGTCTCTTAGGTTTTCTAATGTTTGGATTTGTCGATTATTTTCCCAACATTTATCAAAGATTGGCTTAACAATTCCAATAGCTTTATCCTGCAAATCTTTAGGCGGTAATTGTATTGGAAACTTACGAAAGTCTTTTAATACAATCCTTGGAATTACAGCCCCAGTAACAATATTTTGCATTGATTCATGAGTTGAATCTAGCTTTAAGAATAAGGTTAAGAGCATTGGATTGTATCGACCATTTGGTCGCAGCATAGCAATAGATGATAACAAAACAACATCTAAGCCTTCTTCCAATAGGAAAACATGTTTAAGGTAGCTACCATCTTTTGCAATAAGAATGTCACCTTGCAATGCCTTACAGTCTGCCTGTACTAAAGCTTCATAATCTTCTTTAGAGATTTTACGACAGGTAGCTTGATTAATGCCCCAATCGTACATGTCCTTTACAGAAGCCATTGGATACCCTTCCTCAACTGATGCAGGGCTACTATGCGATCCATCAGTAATACGAGTACATACATCAGCTAAAGTAACTTCTTCCCAATCCTCTTTCGCTTCCTCAATAAACCATTGACGAAACAGTGTTTCAGCCATGGCTTCCAAGGTCTTGTTCTGACGATGCAGTAGGTCAATCTTGTCATCAAGTGATGAAAGGACTGAGGCTATGGCTTTCTGTTCAGGTAGCGGAGGAAGCGAAATTTCATAATCTTCAAGCATACCTTTTGTTAAGGCATTTCTTGTTCCACCAATTTCAGACAGAATGAGAAGCTCTTCTTTTGAAGCCAGCAAGGAATACTTCAAGAATCTATGATCAAGTTTCGCAGGGTTACTTCGCAAGATAGCCACATGCTGATTTACACGAGCAGGCAACCAATTAGTAGGTGCTCCACAACAGCGAGCTACACTATCACCTGTAATGTTTAGCAGTACATCATTGGCTTCAACTATCACATTTCTTAAGCCATAAGCTTGATCATCGTCAATGAAAGCCAAACCATCTTCAGTAAACTTGTAGTCCAAGACGTTTTGGCTTCTGATTAATGAGATACCTTCTGTTTTGTATGCACCACTACCGCCTGTAGGTGTTGAGCCACTACCAATTTTGGTCGTAACATCCTTTAGCTTAAAGTTGCCCCACTCACTCATACAGTCACCTTCGCCAAGTTCTCAGCAATGGCTTGATTGAGCTTGGCTTCCTCAGCAAGCTGTGCCTCAAATTCTGCCTTAAGGCTAGTAAAGCGTTCCTTAAAGTCGAATTCATCTTCGTCATCAGCTAAACCAACATAACGACCTGGGGTGAGTACATAATCAAGCTCAGCCACTTTTTCTAGTGGTACAGATGCACAGAAACCTGCTACATCTTCATACTCACCATCTTGGTTTCTCCAATTGTGGTAAGTGTCAGTGATTAGCTTCAAGTCTTCATCAGACAACACCTTGGTTCTGCGGTTAATCAGATGACCTAGGTTACGAGCATCAATGAATAGGATCTCATTGCTACGATCTTTGTATTGGGTTGAACCAACACGATCCCGACGCATAAACCATAAAGCAGCAGGAATCTGAGTGTTCAGGAAAAGCTTAGCAGGTAGGTTCACAATACAGTCAATGACATTGGCTTCAGAAACCAAGGCTTTACGAATCTCACCCTCTCCACTGGTCTTAGAGGTAAGCGCACCTTTAGCAAGGACGACACCTGCCTGACCTTTAGGACTCATGTGATACAAGAAGTGTTGCATCCAAGCAAAGTTCGCATTACCTGCAGGTGGTGTACCAAGCTGCCAGCGAGCATCACCTACTAATTGCTCACCACTCCAGTCAGAGACGTTGAATGGTGGATTCGCAATGATGTAATCGGCTTTAAGGTCTTTGTGTGCATCATTCAGGAATGAACCCTCAGAGTTCCATTTCACATGCTCTGAGTTAATGCCACGAATGGCTAAGTTCATCTTAGCGAGTCGCCAAGTGGTTTGGTTACTCTCTTGTCCATAGATCGAGATGTCATCCACTAAGCCCTGATGAGATTCTACGAACTTCTCAGACTGTACAAACATACCCCCTGAACCACAGCAAGGATCGAATACACGACCTTTATATGGCTCAAGCATATTGACCAATAGACTTACAATGGATTTAGGTGTGTAGAACTGCCCACCCTGTTTACCTTCAGCTAATGCAAACTCACCAAGGAAGTACTCGAATACATGCCCTAGAACGTCGGCAGAGCGAGATTTCGCATCACCTAATGCAATGTTACCAATCAGATCAATCAGCTCTCCTAGGCTCGTAGGATCGAGATTCTGACGTGCATATACTTTTGGAAGTACACCCTTCAACTGCGGGTTGTCATTCTCAATGGCTTCCATTGCATCATCGACAATCTTACCGATGGTCGGTTGCTTAGCTTGGTTTAAGAGGTATGACCAACGTGCATTCTCAGGAACAAAGAATACGTTGTATGCAGTGTATTCATCACGGTCTTCTGGATCAGCTCCTTCAAATTCACCCTCACCTTGTACGAGAAGATTGTAGTGAGCTTCGAATGTGTCGCTGATGTATTTGAGGAAGATCAAACCAAGAGCAATATGTTTGTACTCTGCAGCATCAATGTTCTTACGAAGCTTATCTGCTGCTTTCCACAGTACAACCTCGAGTGGTTCTTGTTTGGTTTGCTTTGGAGCACGAGCCATGTTGAATCCTGATTACATAATTAGTGTTTTGTTATGGTTTTGAATAGTAACGAATAATGAGTACGTACGTAAGAGGATAAAGACATGATTTGTCGCATATCACATTATCCTTTTTTACTGTTATGCACTTAGCTTAAGTTTACAACCCTCCTCCTTCGTCCTCCGTGCTTCGCACTATGGACTTGAAGGTGGTTGTAAACTTAACCGAGTAATGGGGACCATGCTATTAACATTCCTTAGGAAGAAGTTTAGGCCTTTCATCTACGTCCCCATAACGAGGAAGAAGTACGCAGTACTTATGACGAAGGTTAATGGGGAAAGTAGATGAAAGGTCATAGACATCATATAGGTTGGCCATAGAACCAACTTAACTCTCACAAGTGATCATCATATAGTCAGTTCATCTCAAAGCTGTACACCAACACACCAAACTCTCCCCAAAACTATAGGCATGCTATAGATTAGAGAATTACCCTTATAGCATATAGATAGTAATGGTTCGGGAGCTTCGCTCTCTGAAACGGTAGTTTATTAGAGACTCTTTCGTCCTCTATATATACTTATGCCGTTCATCCATACAATATTATCAAACACTTAGGTAAGTTTTCTGTATCTAAATAAGCACTTTCACATAGCAGATAAGTGCGTCACAGGTACTTACCATGCTGTTGTGCTATACCGAGGTAAACAATGTCAATTGATGCAAGCCAGCTCACAGATACTTTAAAAACTGATTTAGTTTCACTTGAAGGTGGTGAAACTCTACAAATGACCAAGCTAAAAAACCAGCAATACAGGACTGCTCCGTATTTTTGTATTGGTCGAAAAGGATATACATCCTTTTATGATCATTCTATTAAAGAGAGAAAGTTCACAGAAGGTCTTGATGTTACAAGTATCTTCCTACAACTCAAACCAACAACATTAGCATTTTTTTGGAAATTGGTTTCATTGAGAGATTCACGCACAAATATCGTAAATCTAGCTGTTCATGATTTTAATGAAACTGATAAGAATAGATTGAAAAAATGCAGGTCTGAATTAAAGGAACATCAGTTAGTTTGCGATATAAAGCGCGGTTATCTACTCATCAATCCTAAAGCCATCATCCCTGAATACTCACATTATGATTCTGTAGAGTTACGTTGGAATCAATTGAAAATGGATTTACACTCCGTTGAAAGCAAGATTCAGAATCAAAGTAACTCTAAATCAGTGGAACAATTAGAAACACTGAAATTAAGCCTCCCAACTGCAGGAATGATGACCACTCCAATTGAATTTGATGACGAAGAAGATGAAATCACACAAACTCCACCAAAGAATTTGAAGCGCACGTTAACTTTCTAACTTCAACTATATTGGTGATTCATTTAGGTAATTGCATCTTCAAATCAGCAATGTTCAATTCAAGCAAAAATTCCTTTTGGAGGTTTTGATGGCATTAATTTACTTTCCTCAAATGAATTTCTGGTTTGTGTAGGTGTATTAGTGGATTGACTTTCGTCATCAAGAGCAAAAGGATTGCGACGTTTTATAGGGTGACTTGGAGTTGATACTTCATGTTGCTCTGAATTCGCATCCTTATTTTGAATTAATGGCTTTTGCTCTAATGCAAATTGATTCACATTTGGTATTCCTGGCTGAGCAGTTGATTTTAAGACATGATTTGCGCTGTCTTTGGTAATAGATTTGGAGACGACAATCTGGATTTCCTTAGGTAATTGAGTTGTAAATTCAACGTCCTTGTTTTCTAAATCCAAACCATTATTTTGAATGTATTGTTTAACAGCTTCTTGAATTTCAGCTTCTGTTAATGTAACTGTTGTAATTGTTGAAATGTCCATGCGGGCAACTCCTTTAACGATAAATGAATGAGCTTCAAAGACTCACTCTCACCGCACGGAGTGCGGCATTACACTCGATGAAACTATTGCCTTCTATGATGAGCAAAACGGGGGTTTTCATGTGTGCTAATTTCCGACCTATAAGACCAAATCAAGCGAAGCTACTTAACCTACCAGAACCTATGAATTTGGTTTTCAGTGATGACCTCTACCCGTTAAGTGATAGCCCTCTCATCTTTGCAGGTAAAGAAGGAATCGAATGGAGATCCGTTAAGTTTGGATTGATACCAAAGTGGGCCAAGGACATGAAAATAGGTCGTATGACTTACAATGCTCGTACTGAGACAGTACATGAAAAGCCAAGTTTCAGGAATGCTTGGTATCGAAGTCAGTTCGCACTCATCCCAGTTCAAACAATTTATGAACCTAAATATGTCAATGGCAAAGCCCAAAGATGGGGCATATACAGAGATGATGGCTTACCTTTTATGGTAGCAGCCATATATGAAAATATCCTCCTAAATGGGCAACAGGTACGCTCCATGTCCATGCTTACCATCAATGCAGAAGAGCACTCATTGATGTCTCATTTCCATAAACCAGAAGATGAAAAACGCTCGATTATCGTTATACCAAATGAACTTAGAGATGACTGGCTTCACTGTAATTTTGAAGATGCTCCACAATTTTTTAAGCTCATGAATCCTAAAGAATTCACTTCATCACACATGCCAAGGTAACTACCACTCATCAGATCAAGCTTGTATGAATCAAACTACATAATCTAACATTTGATTATGTAACTTTTTCAAGTGAGGGTCTTATGACTAGTAATCATGGTGGCAGTCGACAAGGATCAGGGCGCAAAGCCTTATATGAAGAACCAACTAAAGTCATCCGAGTACCCGAATCTAAAGTTATTGAAATAAAGCATTTCCTCGCTGAAAACAAGAAACCTATCTTTAACGATGTAGCATCCATTACTCAGGTTGACCCAACTACATTTATGCGAATTCCGCTCGCTTCTGAAAAAGTTTCTGCTGGCTTTCCTTCCCCTGCTCAAGACTATATTGAACAAACGCTCGATATGAATGAGCACCTCATCAAAAATGAAGCAGCAACATTCGTCGTAACTGTTTCCTCTCAATCAATGCTAGGTGCTGGTATCGACATTAATGATGAACTTGTAGTAGATCGTAGCCTAGAAGCTAAACACGAAGACATCGTAGTCGTATGGATTGATAATGAATTTACTGTCAAACGGCTAATGATCGAAGAAGGAAAAAACCGTTGGCTTAAAGCTGAAAATCCAGATTATCCAAACATCCATTTTCATGATGGGCAGGAAGTAGTTGTGTGGGGAGTTGTTACCTTCGTATTAAAGTCATTCAAAAAGCATAAGTAATACAGAACCTTTTCATTTTGGTTTCATGACATGAATCGTAAACATCGAATCTATGCTTTAGTAGACATCAATAACTGCTATGTCAGTTGTGAAAGAGTCTTTAGACCTAGCTTGAATGGAAGACCTGTTATTGTCTTATCAAACAATGATGGTTGTGCTGTTGCACGTTCTCAAGAAGCTAAAGATTTAGGCATCAAAATGGGTGTCCCACTCTTTCAAATTAAGGACATCGTAGAGAAGCACCAAGTCGTAGTGCTATCAAGTAACTATGCACTTTATGCAGAGATGTCGCGCAGGTTTATGAAGATACTCTCTGATTTTGTTACACCACAAGAACAAGAGATCTACTCCATTGATGAATGCTTTCTCGATCTCACAGCTTATGCTGCAAACCACGACCTCACAGAGTATGCCTTACAAATTCTACAGCGCTTACTTAAATGGCTTGGTTTACCGGCTTGCATTGGTATAGGCCGCTCCAAAACAGAAGCCAAGATAGCCAACCATATTGCTAAGAAGAATGCTTACCTTAATGGTGTATGTAATCTGGTTTCAATGGACCCTTGCTCTACTGAAGCTCTCTACAGCCGCATTGATGTAAGTGAAATTTGGGGAGTTGGTAGAAAGCATACAAAGAAGCTGAATAGCTTAGGCATTCACTCTGTACTTGATTTTGTTATGGCTTCCCCTCTCATGATCAAAGACCAATTTTCAATAGTAATGCACAGAACAATTCTAGAATTGCATGGCTTATCATGCATTGAATTGGAGCATACACCTGAAGCAAAGAAACAGATCATAGCTAGTCGTTCCTTTGGACAACGTGTATATCACATTGATGATCTTAAAGAAGCGATGACCTTTTATGTTCAAGATGCAGTACATCGTTTAAGAGATGACGGATTGTTATGTGGCTGTCTAATTGGTTTCGTTCAATCTAATCCATTCGATACATCAAAACCCTTCTACAATAAGTCTTTATCACTTCCATTACCTGAACCAACAGATAACGTCTTAGTGCTTTCTAAGCTTGCCACTGCAATGATAGATGGACTGTTTACCAAAGATATTGCATACAAGAAGTGTGGCGTTATCCTTACATGCTTAGAGCCTAAGAGCAGCCACTCCTTTGATATCTTCACTGATATGAAAACCATTGCATTAAGTGATAGCTTGATGGATTCTCTCGAAGCCATCCATACAAAAT
This sequence comes from Acinetobacter sp. YH01005, assembly GCF_013420465.1. Classification (NCBI taxonomy): domain Bacteria; kingdom Pseudomonadati; phylum Pseudomonadota; class Gammaproteobacteria; order Moraxellales; family Moraxellaceae; genus Acinetobacter; species Acinetobacter sp. YH01005. The sequence continues at coordinate 95,854 of NZ_VOYA01000012.1, forward strand.
ATGGGAAGAAGAAGCTGGGCCTTGGAGCAAGTATGCTACCTAATAGAACATGGAATATGGCACGCGATAGACTGACCCAGAACTACTTCCAATGGGATCAACTACTTGTTGTTAAATAAACCGATATTGCTATGGATTGTGCAGTTGCTCATCTCAAGTGTCTCACATTGATATCTAATGAATGCTAACTGTCTCAGCCTGAGATAGTTAGAGCAATAATTGGTATCACACTGAGACCTATTCATAGCAATATGTCTAACATTGGCTTTCCTAATATGTAAAGGGGGTGGCAGGTGGACTGTCCAACCTTGTGTTGAACAAGTCAAAAATAGGACATCAACCAAATCAATTCGTCTTGTGTTTTCTACCCTAAAGAATCCTTTTCTGAATAGAGGTATGGGGGGGTAGATGGGGGTATGGGGTGTTCAAATGTAAGAACCCTACCCTCGTAGTAATGTGAGCATTTTTCTCAAAACTTTTGTATTGAAAATTCTCTATAAAATACTTGCGTCGCCTACAAACGAGCTCTAACTTAACTAAACCTTTTCGGTTGTTGTGTTGCAAGTTTCGAGCTAAGGCTTAGCTTGTGAAAGCTAATCTTAGGTTGCACCACAAAATTAGCAGTCAGATGGCTAGATCCATCTGGCTGTTTTTTATTGGCTTATTTTCATCATTAGGCTAATTTTCACGCCTAGTAGAATTCTTCTTGCAAACCTAATGCTGATGTACATAATCAATTTAATAGCTACCTGACACATGTAGATTCAATGAAGATTGGTTATTCACCTTTCCAAGTTTAGTAATTGATTTAAGTGTGGAATGTGTCACCCCATATCAACCCAAAAGCAAGAAGATAAAAATGTTAACTAGAGAAAATTTATTTAGTTCAATGATTACATTAGGGTTTGAAGAACCTTCAAAGCAAACTAACAAAAAAGTCCAACGGCTAAATCATACTAATCTTGCATATGCTGTATATGTCAAACCATTAGAAGAGCAAAGCCTTAATACTAAATATGTTTTGGCAATTCACCCACATTACCTAATACCTAAATTCGAAAGTTTAGATTTGCTCTCGAAGAGAAAACTACTTAAAGAATGGCAGGTTAGACTCAAACCAATGGGAATATACTTAAATGAAAATATTGAATCAAAAACTAGTTTTGTAGGATTTCCTATAAATGAAAGTGGATCAGGTCAAGCTACTACATTAAACTTTGAAAACCATCCTGCAGTAGTTACTTTCTGCAAAATTATACTAGACCTAGAGGTTTCCAAAAATTCTGAGATAACTCCTGAAAAGACAAGTGACTTTTCTGAAAGTGAGGATATGTTTGTATCTGAGCAAGAATCAAATTTACCTCCAACTGAGCTCAACGCATTAGTTAAAGTTAGACTAGGTCAAAGTAAATTTAGACAGGATCTTTGGAAACATTGGCAAGGCTGCTCTGTAACTGGTTGCGATAATGACAGTCTTCTTATAGCTTCACATATAATCCCATGGAGTGAGAACACTAAATCTCGCCTTGATCCATTCAATGGCTTACTGCTATCGCCAACATTAGATCGAGCTTTTGATAAAGGCCTCATTAGCTTTGATGATTCTGGATTAATCATGATTAGCCCTAAACTTAGCAAGGATACATTAGATCAACTTGGTATCTCATCCAGTATGAAGCTATGAACCGTACCGGGTTTGTCGGAGACCACTTTTCTTGAGAGAATGTCCCGATGAAAAAAGTAAAATACACCCCTGAAATCAGAGATAGAGCGGTTCAATTATTGATTGAATCTGAAAAAGATTATCC
>NZ_VOYA01000013.1:0-96494 GCF_013420465.1 Acinetobacter sp. YH01005
CTCATGAAATACGGTATTCTGATGTGACAAAACCTGAATCCTGGTCGTTAAAGTGTTTGTTTGCACTCATATTTTAACTGTTAGGACTCAGGTTTTTTTATTTAAAGCAAACTATGGGACAGCAGTGACCCATTAGGTCGCTTTTTTGATGCCAAGATTTTTTATGCTAAAAATCTTTAAACTCGCATTACTCATACATCGGTCGGTTGTCATTGACACGGATTAAACCTTTAATCGCGCGGTACACAATCCATAACCAAGACAGTCCGATTACCGTGACGCAGAAGGTACTCGCTCCCAGTGCTACACCTGCAAAAGCATTGGCATTATTGCCGGTAAAGAACAGAAAAATAAAAGGCACGAAAGCAATGATGTTCCAAATGAGATACCACCAAAACGTGCGAATCTGCCAAGTGAAATGGCTTTCAAAAATCGTGCCGCGCACATCACTGCGTTTGACGTAATTGATAATCAACGCGAGGACCGCAAGCAAGCCGGCAGAAAAAATCGCCACAATATAAAGAATATACAAAATAATCGTGAGCAGGCGGTTTGGATCTTTATCAATGGAATAATTCATTTCGCTCTCCGTCATGATGATTTTGCGGATCATTCCACCCTAGATATGCAGGATATTAAATGGTGAAATCAGCCATAAAATCAGTAATATGTTAAAGGCTATAGTACAGAAATATATTTTTCGAAATGGTTGTTTTTGTGTTTTATGCCGCAAACGTTGCTGAGCCAGCCATGCCGCCGGCCACCCACCTAAAAAAGACAAAAGATGCAGTGTATTTTCTGGCACGCGTCGGTTCCCCATTTGCGCAGCTTCTTTATCTTGAGCGTAGAACCAATAGGTCAGGACATTGATAATACTCACAAAAAGCAGCACCATGCCACTGAGTAAACCCGCCACAGACAAACCCGCCAAGGCGAGGATATAAATGATGCACAAGATTTGCATCGGCTCTGCCTGACGCGGCATCTGCACCACATTTTTTTTATTAGGGCGTTGTGTAGCTTTGGTTTGTGAGGCTTTTAAATAATGCACTTGCTGTGCACGAAAGCGTCCGCGTTCGTCTAAGATCACAGCATAATCCAACGCGCAGCCCACGATTGGTCGTGGGCCGGGACGGGAAAAATCTTTAATGTGCAAAAATACGCGATCTTTGGTGCTATCGTTCGGTTGAATGAAGCCATAGCCCTTGTCATCAAACCATTCTACTAAGCGTCCTTGATCACGCATGCTTTTCCCCCTCGTTGTTTTTAAAATTTATGCAGTGACGAATTTTAATCGTTCAATCAGCATATTACGCATTTCAGCAGGGTTTTTCTGCAAAATATCATCCCCTGTACGGCCTTCTGCCGCATTTTTCTGTGCCACCTGTAAACGCATCATCCAGAAGCGACCCGCCGCCATTGCCAAATATAACTCTAGGCATGATTTTTCATCTGCGGTTAATGGACGCACGCTTTCATAGGCATTTAAAAAGGCAATGGCTTTGTCTTCATTCAAATGTACATCCGGATATTCAGTACAAAAGTCATTTAAAGTAATAGCAATATCAAACAAGAGTTCGTCTTTATTTAACTCATAAAAGTCTAAAATGCCGTTGAGTTGATCGCCTTCAAATAGAGTATTGTCACGGAACAGATCAGAATGAATAAAACCGGTAGGACGGTCTGGATACATCGCCGTTAAGATGTCATATAAGCCCAACAGATTGTTAAGTAACGTGGTATCTGCTTCATTTAATGTTGGACGAATATCACGTGAAACTTGTAACCAATAAGCATGATCACGATATTCTGCACGTTCCAAAGGGAAATCTTGTAAAGCCACATGCATTTTCGCTTGGGCTACAGCAATCGCTTCTGCTTGCGCTAAGCTCGCAGGCATGGGATGTTGACCTTGCATGCGTGGCGCAATCTGTGCAGGTTTATCCTTTAAGCTATGAATCGCTTTACCCGAATGATTCAGCGGTACAGGCACAGCTAGACCAGCCTGCCCCAAATGTTCAAGTACAGGGACCAGTTCCCCTGCACCTTGCTCGTCCATCTCTTCAAAAACAGTTAATACATACTGCGTGCCATTTTCGCAAACAATAAAATAGTTGGTATTTTGAATACCGCCTTGAATCGGAATCAGGTCAATCACCTCCAGTCCATAAGGTGCTGCAAAATCCTGAACTTCCTTTAAAGTCAAAGTGGTATAAACCGACATAGAAAACCTGCGAAAAAACTTACATATTTTTGATAGAATAACCGCTCCGACTACTAAGGTGTAGCATCTAAGTCGCGAAGTTTCATAATCGGCTGTTATTTTTGGAAAAAATTATGCTTGCTAAACGTATTATTCCTTGCCTCGACGTGGACAACGGTCGTGTAGTGAAAGGTGTTCAATTTCTTGATATTCGTGATGCAGGCGATCCAGTTGAAGTTGCACGCCGTTATAACGAACAAGGTGCGGACGAAATTACCTTCTTAGACATTACCGCAACCTCAAATGGTCGTGATACCACTTACCGTACGGTAGAGCGTATGGCTGAGTCTGTATTTGTGCCATTAACAGTCGGTGGTGGCGTGCGTAAAGTAGAAGATATCCGCCTGTTATTAAATGCGGGTGCGGACAAAGTTTCGATTAACTCTGCGGCTATTTATAACCCTGAATTTGTACAAGAAGCCTCTCAGCGTTTTGGCGCACAGTGTATTGTGGTTGCTATTGATGCGAAAAAAACTGGCGACAATAAATGGGAAATTTTCACCCACGGTGGTCGTAAAGAAACCGGTATCGATGCCATCGAATGGGCAGTAAAAATGGCGGACTTCGGTGCAGGTGAATTACTTATCACCTCGATGGATGCCGATGGAACCAAAGCCGGTTATGACATTGAACTGATGCGTAATATCAATGACCGTGTGACCATTCCAACCATTGCTTCTGGTGGTGTCGGTAATCTACAACATTTGGCCGATGGTATTTTAAAAGGCGGTGCAGATGCGGTGCTTGCAGCCTCTATTTTCCACTTTGGTCAACACACCATTCCTGAAGCGAAAAAATATCTAGCAGAACAAGGCATTGAAATGCGTCTTTAATGGGCTTGTTTTCAATGAAGATTGAAAAAGAGCGATGATTCGCTCTTTTTTTTGCTTTGGTGTTTTTGATGCAACGCCATTGATTTGTAGCAGAGCATCGCCCATGCAATTGATTTACTATAGACATAAAAAAAGGAGCCTTGTCGGCTCCTATAAACCAAGAAAAACTACAGCACTTGGTCTGATACTTAAAACAAATGAAAAAATATACATAGCAACTTCATCAATCAACTCGTCGTGTACAAGCCTTTTGATGATTTAAATATAGGGCATTTACACTGTATTTGATTGACAGTAGATTCATAATTTATTGACAAATTGCGACAGCTCAAATGGGTAGCAACGCTCGTTGTCAAAACGCACAGTGCATTCATATTAGACCGTTTCAAGAAGTGCAACTGGCTTTTCACGCTCAGCGACCCACTTTGCAGGAAATACCCGATTGACCCAGTGTGACAATGGTTTCGCAATCGCTGTCGGTAGTAACACACCCAATGGGTTCTGTTCCTGTAATTTTGCCGAGGAGATCACCCGCGTCCCTAAAATATAATCAAACCACGGCTTAGTCACACACCAATTGGCATCCTGATTTGAGTTCATATGGTGGTCATAGTGCCATGGAATCTTTTTCATCGCCCACTCTGGCTCAAGATGTGCGCGACGATGGATATAATAATAATTCCCTGCGCAATACAGCACCGACAAACTTATTCCTTTGGAAATGGGATAAAACAGCGGGACAAATACAGCTGAAACTGCCACCAGTGACAATATTTCATTTTTCGTGCGCCAGTTCTGTACACCTTCAACATAACCATGATCATGAAAATCTGTTTTTCGAATTTCACGATGATGTTCCCAATGTGATTTCATGCTTTTCGGTACTGGACTAAAACGTGGCTTGCCTGACCGATGCGTCCCATGCAAAACATATTTATGTGCGAACCATTCAAAGGCATTGGCGACGACCAACCCTGCAATAAAACCTTTTAACATGACCAATATCTCCTTTTCTTAGCTCCACTATAGGTAATGAAAAGAGCTAGATATTGACCGTTTTTTTTAATATTATTGACAAAACACGACAAAATTTAGAATTAAAAAAATATGCAACAACTCAAGGACTATACAGGATCGGTCTATGGAGGACTGGGCCATTTGCTCTATGCTTATCACCAAGCCCAAGGCATTGCTATTCCTGAAAAACTGAATAAAGTTCAAAACTTAGAACGTTTTGATTATGCCGTTTGGCGTGATTTATTGATGGATTTGGATCAAAAGATCCAAAAGCCAGCGCTGGGTTTAGAAATTGCAGAACATGTGCAACCCAAACATATTGGCATCATTGCGTATATTGCCCTGTCCTGTGAAAACTTAGGCGAAGCGCTGCTCCGCTACCATGATTTTCATCGCTTAATCTTCGATGGTAGTCCATTGCTGATTGATATTCAAAATGATTTTTTCTCGATCGGTTGGAATGATTTACCCATGAATATGGCCAATCAATTGACCGATGAAATTGCGATTGCCTTAATGCTGCAGTTTCTAAAATTATTCATGCGTTTTGAAGATATCAATTTACACGAAGTGCATTTTCATAATCCTGCACCGAAAAATGTCGCTCAGTATGAACAATATTTTCGCTGTAAAGTTCGATTTTCCCAAGAAAAGTCGAAGGTTATTATTCCCATTCAAGAACTGTCTCGCCCCTTTTCCCAAGGCGATCAGACCTTACAAAAACTGTTAATGCAACAGGCACAGTCTTTATTGGAAAAGCTGCCGAATACCACGCAAATCGACCAACGCTTACAGCAAGCCATCTTAATGGGTTTACAAAAAAATCAGTTCCAAATTGAACATGTCGCTAATCAACTGAATCTGTCCGTCCGACAATTACAACGCCATTTACAACAACAAGGCAGCACCTATCAGCAACGCATGCAGGAGGTCCGCTGTATGATGGCTGAAGAATTTTTAAGAGACCCACATTTAAGTTTGCAGGAAATTGCGCTACTGCTGGGTTATTCAGAACAGAGTGCATTTCAACGTGCTTTTAAACAATGGCGAAATTTAACCCCACAGCAATGGCGCTTATCGCAAATTGAAGCAGCAAGTTAAAATGTGACGCAGTTATCATTTTATATATTGTGATTTTCAGCAAAATCCATTAAAGCTATGCATATTCAATAAATGAATAAAACAACACTTCACAACTATATTGCACTCATGCTGAGTGAAAGATTGAAAATCTATTCCAAATGACAAAAACAAATGGAATTTTAAATGAATAAATATTTAGCAGAACTGATCGGTACGTTTTGGCTGGTCTTTGGTGGTTGTGGTAGTGCGGTCTTGGCTGCGGCCTTTCCTGAACTTGGCATTGGCTTCGCAGGCGTGGCACTGGCCTTCGGTTTAACCGTATTAACGGCTGCTTATGCGCTGGGTCATATCTCAGGGGGACATTTTAACCCTGCCGTGAGTATCGGCTTGTGGGCCGGTGGTCGTTTTGAAGCGAAAGAACTAGCACCCTATATTATTTCTCAATTGCTGGGTGCAACCCTCGCCGCATTTATTCTATTCATCATTGTACAAGGTCAGGCCGGATTTACCGGTGTCGGCGGTTTTGCCACCAATGGCTATGGTGAATTATCTCCGGGCAAATACTCAATACTCTCAGCATTAATCATTGAAATTGTGCTGACGGCTGGCTTTCTGATTGTGATCATGGGAGCAACGGATAAACGTGCTCCTGCCGGATTTGCCCCAATTGCGATTGGTCTTGCGCTTACATTGATCCATCTCATCAGCATTCCCGTCACCAATACTTCGGTCAACCCAGCTCGTAGTATGGGTGTGGCATTCTTTGCTGAAACTGCTGCACTTTCACAAGTTTGGCTGTTTTGGGTAGCCCCTATCATTGGCGCGGTGATTGGTGCTGTCATCTATAAACTGATGACAAAAGATGCATAAATAGAAAAATACGCCACAAAAAAAGCTCACAATCTGTGAGCTTTTTTCATTCATCCCGAATTGAGTTTTGCTTCCTTCGACAGCCGGTGAAACAACATTAAAGAAATGGATTTTCCACTTCGTTTTCTTCACCGCCCTGCACTATTTTTTCAGCTAAGTTGGTATCCGCCTCAAGCGTTGTCACCACATCATTGAAAAATGCCTGTAAAGCTTTCGCTGCAGCTAAACCCGCTTGGTCTTTCGTCACCTGTAAGTTGCCATAAATATTAATTCGATCTTGGCCATTTTCTAGTGTTAAGTCATGAATTGCATGCGACGCAGTGTCATTTTCAAATGCTTTGAACATGATGGATATCCTTCTTTTTTGTTGTAGTGATGCAGCAATAGAAATACGTGAAAAAGATTTCAACTGCAAGCAATGATCTTCTTCATCACTCGCCGTTCAGCGCTATTATCTGCTCGATTATTTCAAAATCTGTATCAGATATTGCAGAATTTCTTCAATCAATTGTTTGACCAAGGCATCTTGATTGTTGTCATTTCCACTGCTTGCCGTGGATGACTCGCCCACAGAACCACCACTCGATTTAAAGTCTTTTTGCAAGCTTAAAATCTTGTCTTCTGCGACATCTGCAGCACACTGGCTTTCAGCATCCCAATGCAAATAAGCGATATCTTGATTTGCTTTTACTTGGGTGGCTTTGAGTGGCAAACGGTAGGTATTACGCTTTTGGTCTTCAGTTAATTCTGGAAAGAAATTAATTCCAGTCAGTTCTTCTAGCGCACAAATACTCATGACTTTGACTGTCGGTGCCGTATCACGCAAGGTATTGTCCGCATAGTACACGCCTGCAACACCTTTTTTCGGCAAATAGATCGCCTTATAAGTAGCGGTCGGCACGATGACCCCTTGCCCGATGGTTTTTAATTTTTTCGCACTATATACCGGCCCCGTTACCACATAGACATCTTGCTTTTGTTTGGTCACTATCGCCCGTGTGGCTTCTTCTAACTCACGCCACACTTGCTGATTATTTTTTGGAGCTTGCGGCACCATATTGGCCAAAGAAAAACTATCTAACTGCGCAGCTTTATTGGGCATATCGGCATTTGGCGCCATGTGTCCACGGTCATAGCCTGAAGATTTATAGTCTGAAAGCAAAGCCCGATATTCAGACGGCACGCGAGTCTCTTCATGAAAGTTATCTTCACGCGGAATTTTTTGACTCAGTCGTGCGGGGGTTAATGCTTCTGCAACCCAAAGCGGTGTCTTGGATATCCCCGAATACATGACATTAAAGCCATTAAAACACAGTGGAAAACTGTTTTTATGTAGGCTTTCACGGACCAAATAAGGTGGCACTTCACGATAAAATTGGTCCAAACAGGCGCTATTTGAAGTGCTGCTCATAGAAACAAGTTGTTGAATTTTTTCTTGCCCGAAAGCAATAGCAAAGCTTCCTGTTGCCACCAGACCCAACAGCACTTTTATGCCATTTTGCCCAAATAACTGTGAAAGCGGATTTGCTGAATTGCGTTTCTTTTTGACCATGACTTACAACAATGACTTCTAAAAGGACTATTTTTCCGCAGCTTAGCAAGGGTGCAAATTTTAGTACACTTTTCTTTTTTAATTTGCTTAACAATCACACAAATATTGTTTAACAAAGCAGCAGTTGATGTAACTTTATGTCGCAGTTGTGCAGTTCTTTATAGGAGGTCATGAAGCAGTTGCGTATGTTTCATTGAATTCGCCTCAAGAATTATGACAAGGTAAAAATACGAAAAATTGCGATAAAAATATACGGAGTGATTATGCATTCTAAAATTTTAGGTTTAGGTTTAATTTCAGGTTTAATGAGCGCAGCAGCATTTGCAGAGCCGCCGATTCAACCCGGTGATACATTAGAAAGCTTATCTAAAGTCAAATTTGTGACCACCGTGAATGGTCAACCTGGTTCCATTCAGGACTTAGTTTCAAGTGGCCAAGTTCAATTGGTTGAAGCTCCTGCCGGACAAGTCAATGCCGCTGCAACAGAACAGCCCTTAAACCCTGAACAGGCTCAGGCAAACCAAATCGATCCGAATGCCCCTGCAGTCCCTGCAAATGCTGAACAAGCAGTAACTGAAGCGGAAAATGCACTCGCAAATGAACAGCAAAGTGTAGCTGCTGCACCTACAGAGCAGTCCGTTCCAACTGAACAAACAGCAGTGGCCAATACACCTGAAGCCGCGGTAACTGAAGCACCTGTGGAAACAGCACAGCAAGCACCTGAAGCCGTATCAGCGGATAACAACGCTGCACCCGTCATTGCCTCTTCTGCAGAAGCGCCAGTCAATGCCGATAGTGCATTGGCTGCATTGCCTGAAGCTCCTCAAGGACAACAAGATGCTTTTATGGCAGCACCTGAGACTCAAAGTGTAAATCCTGCAGATGCATCAATTCAAGCCAACCCAGAAGCACCTGTTGCTGACGAAGCCATCCAAGCTGCGCCTGAAGCCTCTGCAGATGTAGACGCGACAATCAACTAATCAGCGTATTTTCAAGGATGAAATAACGCAACATCTTCATTCTGTTGCTTTGCTCGCATACTCCTCCCAGGAAAAAGCAACAGAATGATCTCTATGTCTTTGGACTAAAAAAATTCAATTATTACAGATAAAAAAAGCCAGAATTGATCTGGCTTTTTCATGTTTAACTTTTAAATCTATGCCTAAAAGTTCAATCTACGTCTTAAATTTCAATCTGACTGCCCAACTCAACCACACGGTTGGTTGGAATTTGATAAAAATCGCTGACTGGACTGGTATTTCGCTGCATAGAGATAAACAGCTTTTCTCGCCAAGGTGCCATTCCTTCACCCAATGTATGAATAATACGGTCTCTGGAAATAAAGAAACTGATTTGCATTAAATCAAATTCAAAGCCCAATTCACGATACGCATGCTCCAAAGCGGCAGGAATATTCGGCTGATCTTTAAACCCATAAAACATCGTGATTCGATAGAATCGATCATCTAGTTTTTCCGTGATCACCCGCTCATTTTCGGGTACAAATGGCACATCTCGGGTGTTGACCGTAACCATAATATTGCGTTCATGCAGAACTTTGTTGTGCTTAATATTATGCAACATGGCATGAGGCACGATCTCAGGCGTTCCTGTCAAGAATACGGCATCACCTGGAACAAACTTGGTTTCACTACCCATGCTGACACTGCGAATAAACAGGTCAATAGGCAAAGCATCTTTACCGAGCCGATTGAGCACCAATGCCCGTCCATCTTTCCACGTCATTAAAATCGTAAACAATACCGCACCAATCAGGATTGGAACCCAACCGCCCGCTGCAATTTTTAATGATGTCGATGCAACAAAGATCAAATCAATCAATAAAAATGGCACTGCAAATATTGCCACTTTCCAAACCGGCCAACGCCATAAACCATAAGCCAAAACTGAGATCAAAATCGTACCGCAGAGCATGGTCATGGTCACAGCTACGCCGTACGCACTGGCCAAGTTCGCACTGTTTTCAAACAGCAAGATCAAGATCAGCACCGAGATAAACAATGCCCAGTTAATAAATGGTAAATAAATCTGACCACGTTCAACTTCAGAGGTATGTTTCACTGTCAAACGCGGCAAATAACGCAATTGAATCGCCTGATTGACCATAGAGAATACCCCTGTGATCACCGCTTGAGAGGCAATCACCGCGGCCGCTGTCGCCAAAGCAATCATTGGATACAATGCCCATTCAGGGATCAGCATATAAAATGGATTGGCTAAAGCTTCAGGATTACGCAGTAGCAAGGCACCTTGGCCTGCATAGTTCAACAGCAAGCACGGCATGACCACAATAAACCATGCCAAGCGGATTGGGAGTCGGCCAAAATGCCCCATATCGGCATAGATTGCCTCACCACCTGTCATCGTCAAGATGACCGCACCCATGGTCAAGAATGCAACATAAGGCTGCTGAACCACAAAATTGAAGGCCCAATGTGGACTGATCATGGTCAACACAAATGGCGTTTGCGAAATACTCCATAGTCCAAAACCGCCAATGGATAAAAACCACATGAGCGTCAAGGGACCAAAGAACTTACCCATTGTTCCTGTGCCATGGCGTTGCACTAAAAATAGCCCCGCCAAAATACCAATCGATAAGGGTTGCAGCCATTGGTTAAACATCGGCGTCGCAATACTTAAACCTTCAATCGCAGATAACACGGAGATTGCGGGGGTAATGATCCCATCACCAAAGAACAAAGATGCCCCAATAAAGCCAAGGGCAATCAGGTAAATTTTTTTGTTTTCGGCAATTCGTGTGGTTCGTAGATTCAAGGCCAACAGCGACATAATACCGCCCTCGCCATTGTTATCTGCACGCATGATGATGCTGACGTATTTAAAACTAATCGTCAGCATGATGCACCAGAAAATCAGGGACAGAATACCCAGCACAGACGCTTCGCTAATCGCCAAATGTGCTGTGAGGAAACATTGGCGCAGCGCATATAATGGGCTCGTCCCAATGTCTCCGAATACTACGCCCAAAGCTGCCAAGGTGATGGCAGGCAATGCGGCTTTTTGTGCAGTACTTTGCATATAATTGTCTTCAATTTAGACAGGATTTTTGCGAATCATAGCACCGCTCAAGATGTTTTTGTCTAATTCAATTGTTTCTCTTGGCAGAATATATTTTTTTCGCTATTATCCCACCGCGCAAAAGGTGAAGTGTCCGAGTGGCTGAAGGAGCACGCCTGGAAAGTGTGTAAACGTTTATAGCGTTTCGAGGGTTCGAATCCCTCTTTCACCGCCAGAACAAACTGCAATGCCAAGCAGAATGAAGGTCTAAATTGATAAAATTTAGGCCTTTTTTAATTTTATTGTTCTCAATATTAAATATTCCCCTAATTGATCTTCTATTTGTTTAGCTCAATAACTTCACAGTATTTAAGTCCTGATTGATGGATTTAAATCACACGTTTTTTTCCTAATGCACGACTTATGGATTTTTTATTGGCAGTAAGAAAGACACGTTTATTTACAAATACAAATTTTATATTCTAAAGACAATTACTTAAGCCTATGCTAAAAATAAATCATCCTCTCAATATAGGTGCTATTCAAAAAATTATTCATTAATTTAAACATCATAGAACTGAAACGCGATTGCGGTACTTTTAACTTGATCAACGAAAAACTTAAAAAACACCTTTCATATATCACTGCTATTCGGGAGAGAACATGAATAACAGCCAGAATTATGTTAAGCAGATCAAGAACGCCAAACGTGGTGGCTATACCCCAACCCTTGCCAAAGACATCAATAAACATAAAATTCAAAAAGCACAGCGTCTGATTGACGAATGGCGAAAGCTCGCCAATGAACTCCGCCCGCAAATGCAACTGGAGATGGCATATACACTTGAAGAATGCGCACAGGATCTAGACCAAATTTTAAGAATGAAATAGCACACAACGTGCATCCATCCTATTTTTTCGCCCACATCTTGTGGGCGAAACATTGCCTAATTTTATTTCTCTGGTTTTAGAGCCAAACATCGGTTGAATGCTGAATAAATCAAACGTATAAATTACATTCGATTTGCTGTTTTTTTAACTTGCACCACTTCAAAAAATCTGTAGAATGCATTCCACAACGCCGGCATAGCTCAGTTGGTAGAGCAACTGACTTGTAATCAGTAGGTCCACAGTTCGAATCCGTGTGCCGGCACCATTTCTTAGCCTCGCTTTTTAGTGAGGCTTTGATGTTTTTAGAGCCACTCTTTTATGGCTTCCTCGCGCTAATCTGCACATAACGAATCAGCCCGTCTCGATACAACTTTTCGCACAATTTTGCCGTCATCTTGATTTTGAATTGATCCACATGACTCAGGCTCGTCTGACTTTTTTGTTCTTGAATATAATCGGCAAAACCCTGAAATACGAATTCGCTGATATCTTCAATCTGGATATTTTCGAAACCTGCCTGTTGCACTTGGTGTTGTAAATTTTGCTTTGAATTTAAATTTTTCAAATTCACATCTGCTGCTTTCAACAGACTTTGATATTGCAGTCGCTGTAATGAATTTAAATTCAAAAACGTATCGGACAACATTAAATAGTGAAAAGCAAAGCGTCCTTTTGAATTCAAAACATTAACAACTGATAAAAGCAATAAATTCAAATCACTATGATACGCAGCATCAATACACAGCACTGCATCCATAGCGTTTTGTGGATAAATATTTTTTAAATTCAAAAATGAATCTTGTTGTATTTTGATTTTTGAATTTAAATTTTTTTGGATTTTTTCCACACATTCGGTTTGCAATTCGACTGCGGATAAGTTTTGAATTTGAAAATGTTCCATCCAAAAAACCAAGCTCGCGCCCTGCCCACAACCAAGGTCTAAAACACGATCTGTAGATGTTAATTGAATGGATTCGGCAAGATATAAAGCGAGTTTTTGACAGGCTGCAGGATAGGATGATTTTGCATCATCCCAATAGCCCAAATTGCTCCAAGCAAGCTCCGCATCATCTCCGAGTAATCGACTGTTAATCGCATATTTATGGCTAGGGATGTGCTGACGAATTGCTTGAAGCCATTTCATGTTAGTAACCGAGTTGAGGGGCAACCTCCACTTTAGGTTTTAAACCTACAAACGGCAATGGTGCACCAAAAATTTCTGCAATATGCATAGCAGACGTTACCGCAGACTCTAAAATCGGCAGACCGTCACAAGACCATGAGCCACAGAAGAAGACTTTACGCTCAGGGGATAAATGTCGTTGCTGTAACTCTTTATTCAGCGCCACGGTATGTGAATCCACCACTGCACGTGTCAAACTGACCGAAGAGATCACTTTTTTAGGATCAATCGGTGTCACTGGCTGCCAGGTTTGGAACACAGGGGTTTTACCCACCAAGCTCGGCTCGATTGAGTTGAGCCATACGGTAAATTGCTGACGGGTAAATTTACGATCCATCATATAACTTAGTACAGACCAATCTTTACGCTTCGGTGGCATCACGGTTTGATCAGTGTGGATCACCAACTGACCTTGCTCAAATTTAAATTTCTTTAAGAGCTCAATATCGTCAGCAAACTGGGTTGAATCTAAAAATTTTTCAGTTTTGGTGGTTGGTGTCGCAACTACCACACGATCGAATAGATGATGTGCTCCGGCCTCAGTTTCCACCAAGACTTTATCGTCTTGCTCGTGCACTTTGGTAATTGCCGTACCACTTTGAATATTTAAACCTTCAATCAGTTTATCAACCAACGCAGGTGTACCACCTTGGATACGCAGCAAGGCATCGCCATTGGTCAATTGACGCAAGAAAATCAACAGCGGTTTAGCAGGCCATTCGCCAATCGTTTTCGGGTTACAGGTGCAAATGGTATACAACACTGGCATGACCGCACCATGCCAAAATACTTCTTCAATTTCATTTTTATTAATGAACTCGGCAAGCGTGATGTCCTGATTTTTTGATTTAAAAAATCGAGTGATCGCGGCTTTGAGTTGCAACATTCCTTTGACTAAACGCCAGCCATATTGTTGTAAGCCTTTACGGTTATTAATAATTGGGAAATTACCAATACGGCTACGACTGGTGGTCAACCACGTTTCTGTACGATCTTCAAATAGCCAACTGCATGCCATATAGGTACGGACGGGGAAGGTTTTAATCCCTAAATGGGTCGCCAAACTTAAGGTATTTTTCCAGAGGTGTGGATTCATCACACGCAAAGGGGCATCGATCAAGCCGCCTTCAAACTCAGTGCTGTGGCTATCCATACCACGACCAGGCAGAGCTTCGAAAATTGTAATGTTATGCCCTGCGTCTTTAAGAATTCTTGCGGTAGCCAGCCCAGCCATGCCACTACCGATGACTGCAATTTCCAATTTTCTTTTCCATCTATAAAACACAGTTTAAAAGTATGACTGATCAGAAGTTAAAAATAGCTATTAAAAAATACCAGATTCGCACTTTTTGTATGGATTTCAGTACAGCCGTTTTTAAGTTAAATTTACAAATATTTACAGTCAAAAAGCACACAATTTAAGCTTTGTTTTTTAAACATATTTTTCTTTAAAATTTTAATTACCCTATAAAACCAAACAATTAAATTAACCATTTTTATAACTTTCGGTTTACTTTAAAGCCAAGTCTCGCTAAGATGCGCCACATAAGAAAGTGATAAATTCATCACAATTTATAAAAAGTAAAATGATATTTAAATCATGACAACTATAAATACTACAGCGCTCAATAAAAAAGCCTCTGACTGTTCAGAGGCTTTTTTTTCGGCTATTTCAACGGCATGAATTTCACTTAAGCCTCATGCGCTAGCGCAATTTCACCAAATTTTCCGTTATTGAAATCATCAAAGGCTTGAATAATTTCAGCTTTGCTATTCATCACAAATGGGCCATAACCTTGAATCGGCTCATTTAGTGGCTCACCGCTAAGTAACAGAAATTGTGTGTCCTGCAACGCTTGTAGCTGAATGGCGATATCATCTTTGGCAAACATGACCATCGAACTGTCTTGAACTTTATGGCTTTCATTCACCACAACCTCACCCTTCAAGACCACCAAAATGGTGTTATGCCCTTCAGGTACATGTAAGGTGGTTTCATATT
The DNA here is from genome assembly GCF_013420465.1 of Acinetobacter sp. YH01005. Classification (NCBI taxonomy): domain Bacteria; kingdom Pseudomonadati; phylum Pseudomonadota; class Gammaproteobacteria; order Moraxellales; family Moraxellaceae; genus Acinetobacter; species Acinetobacter sp. YH01005. The sequence continues at coordinate 14,737 of NZ_VOYA01000013.1, forward strand.
GAGCTTTCAATTCACCATCCCAGACATTCACTGGACTAAAGGTTTGTGCAGGCCCAAGGTGACCACCCATTTCACCAGCAATCACCCGAATATGCCCTGCACCTTCATCCATGTCTATGCGAGGAATATCTTGGCGTGTGATCGCTTGATAACGAGGCTGGGTCATTTTGTCTTTTGCCGGTAAATTCACCCACAATTGAACCATTTCAAAAAGACCACCTGCTTGAGCAAATTCAGGCGAATGAAATTCTTCATGCACCAGACCCGACCCTGCGGTCATCCATTGCACATCGCCTGTTTGAATTGTGCCGCCACCACCACTTGAGTCCTTATGAGTCACTTCACCGCTGTAGGCGATAGTCACCGTTTCAAAACCACGATGTGGATGTGAACCTACACCATGCCGTGCAGTGGTGGGATCGAACTGATAAGGTGCCGCATAATCCAAAAGCAAAAATGGGCTAATCGCCTGACCTAGACGATCATAGGAAAATAAGCTTTTGACTGGAAAACCATCGCCCACCCAGTGCATTTGCTGATTACGATAAACACCAATTACTTTTTTCATTTCTTAGCTCCTATATTCATACGATAGGATGAACATAGCGCTTATTTTAAGCTTTGAAATACTTACTGACCATCTTCCAGATAGCATTCTATATCTCAAAATTAGAACAATACTCAGACATAAAATCTGCACCTCACTCAAAACCAAGCATTAATTTCGAAATTCTAAGCTTTAAGTCATATACAACGATGAATTATCCCAATTTTATGATTGAGCTTCTCATTCAAACCCATTTCATTGTCTCATTTTTACAACTATTCTAAATCTAGTTAACACGCAGATTTCATCTGATCCTGCGTAGTTGCAAACAGGAAAGAGGACAATAAAATGGGGCAAACCTTACGTTCGTTTAGACAAAGATAATGCCGCGGTACTTTTAGTTGACCATCAAACAGGTCTACTTTCATTGGTTCGCGACATTGATCCAGATAAATTTAAAAATAATGTGCTCGCACTGGCTGCAGCCGCAAAATATTTTAATCTTCCAACGATTCTCACCACCAGTTTTGAACAAGGTCCAAACGGTCCATTGGTTCCAGAACTCAAAGAGATGTTCCCTGACGCACCTTATATTGCACGCCCAGGTCAAATTAATGCTTGGGACAATGAAGACTTTGTGAAAGCCGTCAAAGCAACAGGCAAAAAGCAATTGATTATTGCCGGTGTAGTGACTGAGGTTTGTGTTGCATTTCCAACCTTGTCTGCTTTAGAAGAAGACTTTGACGTCTTTGTGGTGACCGATGCTTCAGGTACATTCAACCATTTAACCCGTGACTCAGCTTGGCAACGTATGACGCAAGCGGGTGCGCAGCTTATGACGTGGTTTGGTACCGCGTGTGAATTACACCGCGACTGGCGTAATGATATTGAAGGTTTAGGTGCGCTTTTCGGCAACCATATACCGGACTACCGCAACCTCATCAACAGCTATACGCAAAATACTGAAAAGAAATAATCCTTCAGTAGTAAAAAGCGGCTTCGAGCCGCTTTTTTTATACCTGATGTATAAATTGACGTATGATGATTTGAATTGAAATAATTTTTCACTGCATAAGGTGATCCATGCATTCATTTGATGACTATTACTACTTTTACTTGGTGGTGAAACATGGAGGTTTTAGCGCTGCAAGTGAAGCATCAAATATAACAAAATCAAAATTAAGCCGACGCATTTTAGATCTCGAAGCCAAATATAATGTCACCCTTATTCAGCGTTCTACCCGACACTTTAAGGTCACGACATTAGGCCAAGAATTGTATGAAGAATGCATAAAAGTGATCGAACAAGTTGAATGTGCGCATCAGGTGCTCCTGAAGCAAAAAAGTGAACTTGAAGGCTTGGTTAAAATTAGTTGTCCACCGGTCATGATGGAACATCAAATTCGCCCCTTGTTAAATCAATTTTTAAAAGATCATCCCAAAGTTCAGGTCGAACTTGAGCTGTCTAGCCGCCGTGTAGATGTCTTGCATGACGACATTGATTTAGCGATTCGTACCAATTTTAGTAAAAATGAAGACTCGAGCATTATTGTACGTGACGTGATTAAAACCGTGCATTGCTTAGTGATTAGTCCAGATCTTTTACAAGGACGCGAGTTAAAGCATATTTTCGAATTGACAGAATTTCCGAGTATCGTTTTGGGTACACAGAAAAACCGCTATCAATGGCATTTGCATCATACCGGACAGCAAGAGCAGATTGAAATTGCCTTACAACCTCGAATTAAAAGCAATGACTTAGCCGGTGCTTATTATGCGGTACTCGATGGTTTAGGCATCGCAGACTTACCGTATTTAACGGTACAAGCAGATATTGAGGCAGGTCGTTTAATTCACCTCTTCCCCGAATGGTGCTCAAATGTCGGTACGGTACAATTGGTATACGCTTCCCGTAAAGGTCAGCGCCTAGTCATGGAGAGATTAATTGACTATTTAGTCGATGGAATTCGTGACTATGCTCCAGAACATGATGGCTATTTAGTTTAATGTTCTTGACCATAAAAAAAGCCAGAACTGAGTTCTGGCTTTTTTAAATCTACGGTTGGATCACCAAATTAGATTTTACCCACTAGGTCGATCGATGGTGCAAGCGTCGCTTCACCTTCTTTCCATTTTGCAGGACATACTTCACCTGGGTGTGCATGTACATATTGAGCAGCTTTTACTTTACGCATCAATTCAGAAGCATCACGGCCGATACCACCTGCGTTGATTTCAACGATTTGGATTTTACCTTCAGGGTCGATCACGAAAGTACCACGGTCAGCAAGACCATCCGCTTCAATTAAAACATCAAAGTTTTTCGCAAGTGTCCAAGTTGGATCGCCAACCATTGGGTATTCGATTTTCTTAATTTCTTCAGAAGAATCGTGCCAAGCTTTATGCGTGAAGTGTGTATCAGTAGATACTGAATAAATTTCTACACCCATTTTTTTGAATTCAGCATAGTGATCAGCAAGATCGCCTAATTCTGTTGGACATACAAACGTAAAGTCAGCAGGATAGAAGAACACCACAGACCATTTACCGTAGAAGTCTTTTTCTGAAACTTCAATAAATTGACCGTCTTGGTAAGCGGTAGCGTTAAATGGTTTTACTTCAGTATTAATTAAACTCATTTGATATTCCTCTAACTCATTTCAGGGATTGCTTATCTGTTGAAGCTAGAATACGACATATCAAACCATAGGTAAAACCGAACTTTTTTATAAAAACTATCGGATTTTTAGATTTGTTATTTAAATCAATCTTTGCCTTTCCATCGTACAAAGCAATCAAGTTCAATGGGTGCAAGGCTTTATATCCATAAAGAGGGTCTGCCAAGCAGCCTGTGTAAACTGTTGTTTATAGTGTGATGGTGGCGTTTTGACTTTATGTGATAACCATGCCCGACAATAACTTTCGGTTGCAGGGAACCATACTTTCTTAGATTCCATTGGTTCAACATTTGAGCCCATGATGCCCGGTATAAAAATAATAGGCACAACCAATTTAGGCCCAATAACGGCATTGCAAATAGTTTTATTAGTGCTTGGAGTCACAACAGACTTGAAGCAATCCCCCAGTACTATCAATAGGAGTTTTTTCAATCGTCATAATTATTCCTAGAATTTTTTTATTGTTTCAAGAATTGATTCATATATTTTTAGGGCTTCTTTTTCTGAAAGGTCTGAAGTCCGAACATTACTTCCATCGTATCCAGAATCAAACTCATACTTTACCGCTGGATCATTAATCTTCTGAGCTGTTCCTGCATGTTCCCAAGTTGCAATAATCCCATTTCTGCCTTTCATTGGAGCTTTGCTTACCCATTCCGATCCAGTGAGTTGATCACCACTAGTTTGGTTTTTTGTACCTTTTCTGATTGTTTTGAATGATGTGTACGTTAAATGAAGAATTCCATCACGTTTTAGATTGCTTTCTGTGCGAGTAATTAAATCTGGCAATTGATGAGCAACAGCATCGACTTGCATACTTGTTCTCACAGATGGCATATCGCTCATTTTGAATGCAATCGTATGTGTACTTCTTCGGAACTGTGAATCAGAATCTTTAATAAATCCATTTAAGATACAAACACCTTTCTCAGAAGGAACTGTATCGTTGTTGCGAGCACTGATATTCGCAATGATCTTGTTCATTTCATCAAAAACTAGACCTTTCTTCTCTGGCATGTATGGGATCTCAAACTTGAACAATGTATTCCGATCTAAGACCCAAAAATGAAGCTGTAAAGGAGCACCTTCAATAGTTCCAGCTTTCCCTGAGAAAATACGTACTGACTTAGACCCAAATATTTTTAATTCTGTGTCCAAAGTAATTTTAGATACTTTACTAGTAAAGTAATCTTTTAATGATGCATATTCAGCATTTAATTCAGCAACGGATGATCCAGTTTTACTCTTGATTTGGAATGAGTTGAATATATCACCACCAGCGATCTGCTCGACATTTTTAGGCAATTGGATCGTATATCTGCCAGCACAAAAACTTTTAGCGTTTTTTAAGTCAACCATTGGACTAAATACCTTAGAATTATTGTTTGCGTGGGAGTAACTAGCACTTATAAACATTGAAGTCATTAAAGCTAGTTTAACAATTGTTTTCATTGGTATTTCTCTCGAATATTAAATAATGTTAGTGTTATTAATTTCTAAACTATACGTTTAAATTATATTTATCAAAATTTGTAAAATTTAATTGATATATTGATAAAAAATTAAGTACTAAGAGAATGTAATGAATAAATATAATTTATATTAGACATCTTGCATAAATCAAAAAACGAGCACCTTTTTGATTGATATTTGTACTCTAACTTTCTTAGCATTCATGCATAATCTGCGGATGAAATACATTGATTCAAAGAAGAAGCTTTCTGAAACACAGTTTAAGCGATATACCGGCATCTCATGGTCAACCTTTTATTTAATGGTTGAGCAATTGCAGAAGCATGTTCCAGCTAAAGGCAGACCACCCAAGTTAAGTGTGGAGGATCAGGTTCTACTCTGTCTGAGCTATTGGCGGGAATACCGAACTTTATTTCACGTTGCTACGAGTTACGGGGTTTCAGAGTCAACAGCCTCAAGAATTGTACGTCATGTTGAAGATTGCCTGATTCAATCCAATCTGTTTAATTTACCGAAGAATTTGCCTGAAGGCGAAGGGATCGACTGGAATGTGGTGATCGTGGATGCCACAGAAATTCCAATTCAAAGGCCTAAAAAAACAGAAGAAAAGCTATAGTGGCAAGAAAAAGACGCATACCTTTAAAGTACAGGCCATCATTCATTATAAAACTCAGCAAATTCTGAGTTTATGCACTGATCGCGGTATGGTGCACGATTTCGAGCTATTAAAACGCAATTTAAAGCAGATTCCTTCAGGTGCTTTTATCCTTGCAGATAAAGGCTATCAGGGAATTTATGCTGTGTACCCTAATAGCCTATTGCCGTTAAAAGCCAAAAGACGCTGTAAACTGGAACCTGAACTCAAAATCTATAATCAGGCAATCAACAAAAGAAGAATCGGGATCGAGCATGTATTTGGTCGCCTGAAGACCTTTAAAATTCTTGCTGAACGTTACCGAAATAGAGGTAAAAGGCTGGGTTTGAGATTCCGTTTAATCGCAGGAATCTATAACTCGGAATTGAGTAAAAATGATTTATGAAAGAGGTCTATTTTTTAACAGTAATTTGTATTTTATTATCAGGCTGCACTACTTGGAACTAATGGGGCACTGGTAAAAGTCACAAATATTGTCATGTAGTTACTGATAATCAAATAAAACTTTTGAACTGTAAAATAATAAAAAAGTTTACAGAATTATTTCTAATATCTGTAAACTTTCTTTTAACTTACTATATATAAAGAATAATTTTATAAACTTTACAAAATATAGTCTCTAGGGTGTACTAAAACGGTAAGTCATCATCTAAATCTGCTGCTGCAGGAGCCGGTGTCGGTGCAGGCTGTTGTTTTGGCGCAAAACCACCTGGGTTGTTGTTGCCATAGCTATTGCCTTGAGCCGGTTGGTTATTGCCATAACCGCCTTGGTTTGAGTTATTACCGTAGCCACCTTGGTTTTGGTTATTGTTATAACCACCTTGTTGGTTATTAAAACGAGGCTGACCAAAATCACCGCCTTGACCTTGTTCGCCTTGTTGGCGATTATTGTCAAGCATTTGCATTTGTTCACCACGAATTTCAGTCGTGTAACGCTCTTGACCGCCTTGATCTGTCCACTGACGAGTACGTAATGAACCTTCAATATAAACTTTAGAACCTTTGCGCAAATATTGCTGTGCAATTTCACCTAAGCGGTTATGTAACACAATACGGTGCCATTCTGTTTGCTCTTTACGTTCACCTGTATTTTTATCTGTCCATGAATCACTCGTTGCAATTGAGAACTGAGTGAGAGAACCACCATTTGGGAAAGTTTTTGTTTCAGGGTCACGACCCAAAGTACCAACTAAAATGACCTTATTTACACCACGCATCAGACGTATTCTTCCTATTTGTTTCTATTATTTACTTTATAAGAGTTATGGTTAAATGGCTACCTCTTTCCCTAACAAGTGCGTTAAATGTTGTCGCGCAGATTCATCCATCTGCTGCTTATCCACTTTTACATAAGCCACTTGCTGGTCAGACATCACCACAACTTCTTCAATACCACGAATTGCTAAAAGCTGAGAAGTCCATTCATCCGTTTCTTTATCTTCAGGCAAACTGAAAACCATAGACGATAAATAACGCGGCTGAGCCAACCCAAAACTAATGATCAACCATAAAATGGCTAGCCCTGTCAGGATGCCCCATCCCATTGCCGTATCATTTAGCAACAAAAGTTGCCCGCCAATCATACCACCAAAAAATGCCCCCAGAAACTGACTGCTGGCGTTCACGCCCATGGCTGTCGCTTTAGACTGAATTGGAGCCGCTTTCGATAACCATGACGGTAATAATGCTTCCATCACATTAAATGCAATAAAGAATAATCCTAAGCCAGTAAGCAGAATATATTTAGATTCGAAACCAAAAATTAAGATGCCCAATCCTAGAATAATGCCACCAATGGCGGTCAAGAAAATGCCACGCATTTTGCGATATTTTTCCGCCAGAATAATGCTCGGAAAGGCAAAAAACAGGCTCACGACCAAAAGCGGCAAATATACCAGACCATGCGAATGCAAGGGAATATTGGCGAAGTCAATCAACTGAGATGGCACATAAATAAACATCGCTGTGAGTAGTAAATGCAATGCAAAGACTGAAACGTGCAACCGATTTAGATCAGGCATTTTCAGCACTTGCTTCAATTGCGTCAGATAACCTTGTTGAAAATTTTTATGATGACGCGTTACTTTCGGTACCAATAGCAACATCGCAATCGCGGCAAGTCCCATGATGGTGGTCACCCAAAATAAACCCGAGATACCGACTAAACCTGTGAGCCAAGGCCCAAGGCTAAACGCCACCACAAAGGACAAACCGATACTCATCCCCATCATCGCCATGGCTTTAGTGCGCTGTTCTTCACGTGTGACATCGGCTAGCAAAGCCATCACTACCGCAGACACAGCGCCACCACCGGCTATCGCACGCCCGATAATTACGCCATAGATGCTATCGGACATCGCCGCAATTGCACCGCCTAAAGCAAACAACAGCAGCCCGATCACCACCAACGGTTTACGGCTATAACGGTCTGCAATCAAACTAAACGGAATCTGTAAAATTGCTTGGGTCAACCCATAGACACCCACCGCTAAACCAATGAGTGCCGGTGTTGCCCCTGCATATTGCTGACCTGCCACAGAGAAAACAGGAATAATCATGAACAGCCCCAGCATACGTAAGGCGAAAATACTACTCAAAGCAAAAGTTGAGCGTCGTTCAAGAGCATTCATCATAGCTGGTTAAAAATTCATTAATCTTGGAATGGGATTATAGGACATTCAGCTTAAAGCGAAGCAGGATTTTTATTGATTTTAAATATCCTGATGATTGGACAAATAAAAAGCGCAGCTGATGCTGCGCTTTTTGGGAGATATTAGGCAAATTTAAATTAGCCTAGACTTTCTTGGCGCTTTTTATATTGAATAGAGGCAATCACCGCCCAAACAATAAATGCCACACCAATTAGACCCGTTACCACTTCAGGGACATGCAGACCCGTGCCACTCGCCAACATAATGAAGGCCAAAGCACCAATCGCATAATGCGCACCATGTTCAAGGAAGATATAAGCATCTAAGGTGCCTTTATCTACTAAGTAAATGGTCATCGAACGCACGAACATTGCACCAATAGCAAGACCGAGCATAATGATCACGACATCAGAGGTAATCGCAAATGCACCAATCACTCCATCAAAACTGAATGAGGCATCGAGTACTTCAAGGTAAAGGAAACCACCAAAACCTGCTTTGATCACGCCTGTCGGTACGCCATTTGCATCATGTCCAACCGCATTACCGTTTTCATCGACTTCAGGTTCGCCACCCAATAAATGACTCAGTACTTGGACACCGATATACACCACGATCCCCCAAATACCCGCCATTACAACCGCTAGACGAGAGGCTTCAGCCACGTTTGCCGCCATCACCAATAACGCAATTAGGGCAATAAACACGGACATCGCAGGAACGTTTGCAAGATTGGCCAAACGACGCTCTAACCAACGGAACCAATGGGTATCTTTCCCTTCATCTAAGAAGAAGTTCAGGAACACCAATAATAAGAAAGCACCACCAAAGGCCGCAATTTCTGCATGATGTGCCATCAATTTAGCTGAATACTGAATTGGATCATTCAACGCCATTTGAACCACTTCCATTGCACCCATGTCTGCAGTTACAGCCACGATCACAATTGGGAAAATCAGACGCATACCAAAGACAGCAATCACGATCCCGACAGTTAAGAAAATCATTTTCCAAAAATGGTCCCAACCACGGAGTACGGATGCATTGACAACGGCATTGTCAAAAGACAAAGACACTTCCATCACCGCTAAAATGGCAGTAATGGTCAGTGCTGTCAGCATGGCTTGCACGCCTGCATTTGGGCCATGATTCAGACCCCAATATGCAGAAATAGCAAGACACACGATCGTAAATACGATTGAGAAACCAAAATGTTTCATCATGATAGATCGACCTATTCATTCAATAAGATTTCAAAATGAGGGAATACCCAGTTTGAAGCTAAGTTTATGGCGCAATTATGCCGCTTTTCAGAATTGAAACCAAAAATTATTCGTTACATTTTGAATAAACACTCTAAGATGGAGGCTCTCAATTACATCGCATCATGGTGTAGACCCGTCTTTCATTTTTAACGACAGGAATGTTCAATGCGTTTTTCTGAAGAAGTTTGGCAACGTAATACCGCGTTATATCAGCAGATTCTCCATCTACCGTTTAATCAGGAATTGGCTCAGGGCAGTTTAAGCCGCGACGCCTTTTGCCACTATGTCATTCAGGATGCCCATTATTTATTGGCCTATGGTCGTGCGCTTGCGGTGTGTGCAGCCAAGGCGTTTGATGCCGACGATGTGATTCAGTTTTCTGAAGCCGCAAAAATTGCCATCGTGGTGGAACGCAGTCTGCACAATGACTTTATGCAAGGTTTCAACATCAGCAAAGAACAGTTTGAAAATACCCCATTAACCCTTGCCTGCCATCATTACACTTCGTTTCTAACAGCGACAGCATGGTCAGAAAGTTACCCTGTGGTCCTTGCCTCACTCCTGCCTTGCTTTTGGATCTATGCTGAAGTCGGCAAAGCCATTGTCAGCCAATCTGTGCCTAATAACCCTTACCAAGCATGGATCGACACCTACTCAGGTGAAGACTTCAATACTGCTGTGCAAAACGTGATTCAAACCATTGATCGAGTGGCCGCCCGCTGTGATGCAGATACACGTGAAAAAATGCATGCCGCCTACACGAACGGCGCAAAATTAGAATGGATGTTCTGGGACAGCGCGTATCAACAGCGGACTTGGCCTGTTGAATAAGCTATTGATTTAAGCTCTGATGTTACGCCCGTAAAAGTAATTTCGCATTTTTAATATGCTTTTTAAGTCTATTCGATGGAATCTTACATCCAGAGTTTGAATAAAGGGATCAGCCTTCGGCTGGAGGTACTTTTGTTTCGGCAAAAGTACCCAAAACCATTGTCATCCGCAAAACTCGTTCACTAGCGTCAAATTATTCAAAGTATCGCAAAAACATTTGTGATTAGAAGTCGTCCTGTCTCAAACACTTGCGGATGACTTTACCGCGTATCGTTCTTTTATTTGAATCAAATTGCGCTTCTGATTTTACTGCATAACATCAGTTAAAATGTATAAAAATTTAAGGATCTAAAATTACTTTTAGATCCTTTTTTTAATACGGTTGGATTCGGTTCAAATGACCTTACACGATCATTCAGTGTATTAGCGTTTAAAACGATACCATCCGAGGAAAATCCCCATCGCGATAATCACCAAAAAAATCGCAAAACGTGCTTCACGCAATTCACTGCGCGCTGCTTTACGTTCCTGCATTTCTTCTGAATGAAATTGTGATTTGATCATCGGATCAAGTTGAGCAATGGCCAATAAATCTTTGGGCTTTTCGCCTTTACCTAAAATCAAATACAGCCCTTTCACCTGCATTTCATTGAGTTTGCCCAGTTCAATATTCAGTTGGGTAGCTTGAGCATTATAGTCTGGCACCCAATCTTCGACGCGGGCATATACATGGACACGACTAGTATCAAAGAGCGATGCATCCTGCACTTTCTTGCCCGTTTGATCTTCCAGTTGTTCACTCAAATCGGAAAATTGGGACAGTACATAGTCTTTTGTCTGTGCCAACTGCACGCCGTCAAAAGCATACTCTTGTATTTTTTGTGCAGGATTATTTTTCAATAATAAGCCTTGGGGAACGACTTTAAAGTCCAATACGGTGTTATCAGGGACTTGGTTGGTTTGTAGCACCATATATACCACAGACCATAGCTGTTCATTTTGCGCGACCGCAGGCACGCTCACGCTATAGCGCTGCTCTGCTGCAGAGTCAATAAACTGTTCAAACGCGAGGATTTGACTGTCTTCAGCCCACAGGATTTGGCTTGAAAACATGAGGCAGATGATCACCCAAAATTGTTTTAACATTATTTGCTCTTATCATGATTATTTGCTGTTCTGTCAGAATTATAATTAACTATTCAAATACTTACATTCCAAATCACACATTTAACGATTGGAAATTCATCATAATTTTAGCCATATCTATTGTTTTATAAATGATCTAGAACCCATAAAAAGTTGATCTGAATCAGCAACGATATAGGCTTTTGATGCTTACTGAAAACTCTGCCATGCATAAATCAAAACAGCCGCAGCAAGCACCCAACTCAAAGTTGCTACACTCAAACATGCCGTTAAGCTCATACGTGTTGCGAGCAGATACACCATTAATAAATAAATGAAATAGGGGATGAGAGACCAGAGTCCAAACAACGCTGTTTTTTGTAATGCGGCTGCACCCTGATCATTTGCCACAATCACATGAGCAATCAGTGCAAAAGTCGGAAACAATGGGACCAGTCCTGCAATATAAAACGCCTTACTTTTAGACAGCAAAGCAATTAATACCACAACAAAGGCACCCATTAAGCTTTTGAGAAATAAGGACAACATGGCATTCAATAGTTTAGAGAAAACTGCATTTTACGCCTTTTCTGCGATAGTCCTGAGATTTTCCAATGCATTTTTATGCACATGACACAGGAGATTTAAATGATGAACTTAAAACAGTCATAACACCTTTATCTTTATACTCCTTTACACCACAGGCTAGATGTAAAGCGCGCTTTTTGTTGCTCAGCCATGTGCTTAAACTGCGCTTGAACTTTTAAATCTTCAGCGCTCATCAAATGTTGATTGTTTTCGACAATTGCCAAAACTAAATCAAACTGTTGAGGAATCTTTTCACAAGCCAGCTGCTTTTTTTCAGCGTCTGTTTTGGCCTGACCTAATTTCGCAATATACAGATCAATTTTTTCACTTTCGGTATTCAGCGCCAAAGTTGCTTGTTCTAAGCTGTCATATTTTTGCACTTTCGGTGTCTGATTTTCGGTACATGCACTCAAAAACACACTACACATCAATAAACCCATCACAGCTAATATTGGATTGAGATGAAGTTGCCATTTCATGTTAAAAGTCCTAGATTGCTGATTTGCAGATGTTTTAGAGCATCGGCACAGACAGCTATATTTTGATTCGGCCATTTTTCTCACAAAGTCACGCATAAATCTAGGTTTAAATTACACTTGAACATTTTTCATGCGCTATCATATATAGGTTTTTCGATGAATATTTTAGGACCCCTTGCATGAGCCAAAGCCATATCCGTATTCGAGGCGCACGTACCCATAACTTAAAAAATGTGTCACTCGATATTCCACGCGACAAGTTTGTGGTCATTACGGGTCTTTCTGGTTCAGGGAAGTCCTCTTTGGCTTTTGATACCTTGTATGCTGAAGGTCAACGTCGCTATGTCGAGTCCTTATCTGCCTATGCACGCCAATTCCTTTCGCAAATGGAAAAGCCCGAAGTTGACTCGATTGAAGGCTTGAGTCCTGCGATTGCCATCGAACAAAAATCAACGAGCCACAACCCACGCTCAACAGTGGGAACAATCACCGAAATTTACGACTATTTACGTCTACTCTATGCCCGTGTCGGCACGCCGTATTGTCCTGAACATGACCTCCCGATGGTGGCTCAGACTGTGTCTGAAATGGTTGATACCGTCAAAGGTCTAGAAGAAGGTACGGCGCTTATGTTGCTTGCCCCTGTGGTCCGTGACCGTAAGGGTGAATACACCAACTTGTTCGAACAATTACAAGGTCAGGGTTTTGTCCGTGCCCGTGTCGATGGTGAAGTCATTGATATCGACACACCACCCGAATTAGACAAAAAGAAAAAGCACACCATCGAAGTCGTTGTTGACCGTTTTAAAGTTCGTGATGACCTCGGTAACCGTATTGCAGAAAGCTTTGAAACGGCTTTACGCATGGGCGGCGATATTGCCATTTTGTCGTGGATGAAAGGCGAACAAGAAGACCGCGTATTTTCTGCGAAACACTCTTGCCCTGAATGTGAACGTGCCGTTGGTGAACTTGAACCACGGCTATTTTCCTTCAACAATCCATTCGGTGCATGCCCTGTTTGTGATGGTTTAGGCACACGCAGCCATTTTAGTGCTGACAAATTGATTCCCAATAATGAAGTTTCGATTAGCCAAGGGGCAATCCGTGGTTGGGACCGTCAACGTCCGTATTACTACAGCATGATCCAAAAAGTTGCCGATCATTTTGGTTATTCTCTAGACACACCGTGGAATGAACTCGATGCCGACACCAAAAAGAAATTCCTTTATGGTACAGGCAAGGAAAAAGTTGACCTCAGCTATATTGATGAACGTGGTCGTTCGCACAAACGTGTGCAAGCCTTTGAAGGGATTCTACCTCACCTAGAGCGTCGCTATCGTGAAACGGAGTCGAACTATGTGCGTGAGGATTTAGCACAGTATTTATCCAATGCCGCATGTGATGCTTGCGGTGGCTCACGTCTCAATGAAATTTCACGTCATGTCCGAGTTAAAGATAAAACCATCGCGCAAATCACCAAGATGTCGATTGGCGATGCTGAAAGCTATTATCAAGACCTCAACTTAAGCGGTGCCAAAGGCGAAATTGCTGACAAGATTTTCAAAGAGATTCGTGAACGTTTGCACTTCCTAGTCTCTGTCGGTTTGAACTATTTAAGTTTATCGCGTTCGGCAGAAACACTGTCGGGTGGTGAAGCTCAGCGTATTCGTTTGGCTTCGCAAATTGGCGCGGGCCTGATGGGCGTAATGTACGTGCTGGATGAACCCTCTATTGGTTTGCATCAGCGTGATAATGACCGCCTATTGGAAACCCTAGTACGTTTGCGTGACTTAGGTAATACCGTATTAGTTGTAGAACATGATGAAGATGCGATCCGTGCCGCCGACCATATTATTGATATTGGCCCCGGTGCAGGTGTGCATGGCGGTCATGTGATTGCCGAAGGGACGTATGATGAAATTTTGGCAAATCCAGATTCATTAACTGGTCAATATCTATCAGGAAAGCTCAGTATTGATGTGCCGAAAACACGCACACAACCGCCAAAACCTGAAGAGCAAATTAAGTTAATGGGCGCTGCGGGTCATAACCTGAAAAATGTCGATTTGACTATTCCTTTAGGTGTGATGACCTGTGTGACAGGTGTATCAGGTTCAGGTAAATCGACGCTGATTAACCGGACATTATTGCCGCTTGCAGCGACTCAATTGAATGGTGCAACCACATTAACGGCTGAGAAATTTGATTCGATTGATGGCTTACAGTTCCTCGATAAAGTCGTTGATATTGACCAAAGCCCAATCGGTCGTACACCACGTTCAAACCCTGCAACATATACCGGTTTGTTTACCCCTATTCGTGAACTGTTTGCGCAAACCCCTGAAGCCAAAGCACGTGGCTATGCTGCAGGTCGATTCTCGTTTAACGTGAAAGGCGGTCGCTGTGAGGCCTGTGAAGGCGACGGTATGATTAAGGTTGCAATGCACTTCTTACCTGATATGTATGTGCCTTGTGATGCCTGCCACGGCAAGCGCTATAACCGCGAAACGTTAGAAGTTGGCTATAAAGGTCGTAACATTTCTGATGTCTTAGAAATGACGGTTGAAGATGCGATGCATTTCTTCGATGCCATTCCTGTGATCCACCGTCGTTTGGAAACCTTGAACCAAGTGGGCTTGGGCTATATCCGTTTGGGTCAGTCTGCAACCACACTTTCAGGTGGTGAAGCGCAGCGTGTCAAATTGGCTCGTGAGTTGGCGAAGCGCGATACAGGCAAAACCTTGTATGTACTTGATGAACCAACAACTGGTCTACACTTCCATGATATTGCCAAGTTGCTCGACATCCTGCATGAGCTGCGTAATAAGGGCAATACCATTGTAGTGATTGAGCATAACTTGGATGTGATTAAAACTGCCGATTGGATTGTGGACTTAGGCCCTGAAGGTGGTGCGGGTGGCGGTATGATTATTGCCGAAGGTACACCTGAAGTTGTTGCGAAGAATAAAGTGTCGCATACAGCGAAATTTTTAAAGCCGATGTTGAAATAAGATTCTCTTTCCTTTAAGTGCATGATAAAACGGTGATTCATTCACCGTTTTTTATTTATATGACTTTATTAGAGATAATTGATACAGCCGTAAAAATTGGTTTAGGAGCACTGATAACTGGCGTAATTACCTACTTAAATCAAAAGGCAAATATTTCAGCATCAGTAGCAAAAGATAACCTTCTATATAATCGTAATTTATTGACCAATATTTCCAAAGATCTCGAGGAAATAAATCATCTCGTTTTAAAAATTTGGGCAATTTTTGAATTTGAAACAAAACAATCTCAACCAGCTCTTAATGAGATTTCAGACAGACTTAAACCTCTAAGACACGCACTTTTTAATGACTTTAATTTACTTAGCAAAAATGAAGGTTTACTTCTTTTACATGGATATATTGAACAACAAGAAAAGCTAAGAATTTATGGCGAATTACTCAGAAAATTTAACGCTTATACACTTTGTAAAAATGGATCTATCAATGTTGAAACAACTGCTCAATATAGATTTGAAATTTTAGAAGCTAGAAAATCACTTTATACGAGCTTAAACAAAGCCATTTCTAAATAAATTCTTGTTCTTCACAACATTCAATCACATGACGGCGACATGGATGTCGCCTGTTTGAGTGGGGCAGCACGGATGTGCCCTCAGCCAAACAAAAGCATTTTGCTTACTTTTGTGCGTTCAAAAGTAGGGATCTCCTACACAATGGAAACTCAAACCCAATGCTAAGCGAGGACGTTTAGAAAAGCATATTTTTTTGAAAATAACCTTAACTAAATCCATCAACAAAATTCGCACCATTATTTATACATTCAACTGGAACTTTTCGGACTTACCTTCAACCAAACAAAAGCATTTTGCCTACTTTTGTGCTTTCAAAAGTAGCAACGTCCTACACAATGGAAACTCAACCCCAATGCAAAGCGAGGACATGCAAACTTAAAACTCAAAAAATTAACGTAAATAATGAAACACACCCAACTTATCCAACACATCCAAAGTTAACTGCTTACGCTCCGCCACATCATCCCCTGCTGCCATCTGCATATTCAAACTAAACGACATGATCTTGCCATGACCATCATCCACCCAACCGGTATACCAACCGACTTGGGGTTCAACATCCATGCCCCAACCACTCTTGGCATACAACTTCGCATCGCCACGACTTTCAATATAAAGCATGTCTTTGACTTGCTTTTGTACCGCGACATCAAACGGTAATTTCTCTGTCGCAAGCTGATACGCAAATTTGGCTTCTTGCTCGGGCGTAATCTTTAACGGCCCAACCAACCAAAAATTATCCACCTGTTTGCCAATATTGGCATTGCCAAAACCGACCCGTTTGACTTCTTGTTGCATTAACGCCAAACCCATTCGCCTTGCCAGTTCCTGATAAACAGGCACCGCAGACGCTTGCATCGCTTCACCCAAAGTCAGGTCTTTTTCCCATGACGGGAAAGCACGTTTTTCACCTTTCCATTTAAAAACTTCAGTGGTTGTCGCCTTCTGATGCTGCAAACCAATTAAAGCATTTAACATTTTAAAGGTAGATGCAGGAATGTATTCAGTGTGGGCGCGCTGTAAGTCATTGCCATAATGGCTCATGCTCTGACCATCAAATGTGACAAATACCGCCTGTGTCTGTGCTTGATTAAATAAAGATGGAATTTCACTCACCCGTGAATTTGCTAAATTGGCTTGAGCCGTTTGTTTTAAGTGTTGAGATGAATCCAACATGCCTTCATTTGCTGTACATGCTGTCAAACTCAGGACAGTCATCAACGATAGATATATTTTTTTCATTGCACTATTTTTATGGCGTTTAAAGTCCACAGTATAAGATGAAGTTCAAACCTGAATTGTGTACTTTTCAACAGTCTTGTATCTGTTCCAAACTTAGCGCATCCACTATTTATTTTTAAACAAAACATCCTTATGATGACGCCTATCGTGGACTCAACAACGAATAATTTTTAACTTTTTAAAATATAAAAGCATACTAACAATGAATAAATTTATCTTAAGTTTCAGTCTCTTATTATGTCCAATATATAGCTTTGCCGATGGCTATCTAAACGAATACATGGTGCTGTTTGTCTCACAAGAAGACCCTGATCTTAGCCCATGGAAAGATAAGCCGCAGTGTAAAGCCCTCAGTACCCCGACTTCACACAAAGGGATCTATGAAAATCAATATGTCTATGCCAATGGCAATGCCCTAACCACCATCTTTCTGAGCAACAGCAAAATTAAAAATGGTGAATGTGAACATCTAATTCACTTTCCAGATGGTATTCAAGGCTCAGGCGTATTTGAAAGTTTCTTCCCCAACGGCAAATCCCGTAGCCGCATTGCCTATAAAAATGGGGAGTACGAAGGCAAACTCGAGTTTTGGTTTGCCAATGGGATAAAAGAGCAAGAAAGTAGCATCATCAATGGTGAATCTCAGGGGGATTACAAAATTTGGCATCCGAATGGCCAACTGGCTTTTTCTCAAAATTATAAAAATGGTATCGAGCATGGCCTGCGCCAACGCTGGTACAGTAATGGTAAACCGTGGACCTATGCCAATTTTCAAAACAATAAATTGATTGGCGAGCTGAAAATGTGGTTTGAAAACGGCAAACTAGAACGCCAAGGTTATTATCGTAATGGCGTTCGTCATAACAGTTATAAAATTTGGTATGACAATGGGCAACCTGAAGCGGTGCTTCAGTACGATTTAGGCAAAATTACCCAAGCCCAGTGTTGGAATGAAGATGGTAGTCAAATGAACCAACAAGCCTGCAATAAATTATATAAAGATGAAGATTAATTGATTTTTCTAGCTAACTTTATGAATCTGCCAAGATATTTATGAATATCAAGCTGCGTTTAGGCTGAAACACGGTCACGCCCCGCAGCTTTGGCTTTAAATAATGCTTGGTCTGCGCGCTCTAATAAATCGATCCAGCTTTTGGCACCCACTGCAACACCAATACTCACCGTCACGATGAGATCTGCTTCGTCTTCTGCCAAATTGAAATTCACATGCTGAATATCATGCCGTATGGTTTCGGCAATGTGCTGGGCTTTGAGCATATCAATCCCCTCGATCAGGACTAAAAACTCATCTCCACCATATCGCACCACCAAGTCGGATGAACGAATATGTTGTCGTAATTGATTGGCAACATGTTGAATCACCAAATCGCCGACAATATGCCCATAGCGATCATTGACCTGTTTAAAGTGATCAATATCAATCACGATCAGTGCTGTATGTAAAAAGCCTGAATTTTGGCTGTCGCGAAATTTAATATATTCATCTAAGGCAAAACGATTGGCGACATTGGTGAGTGAGTCAGTATTGGCAATATGTTTAAGCTGAAATTCAAAGGCATCACGTTGTTCCAACATGTTTTCAATATGCTGAATGGCATCAAATAAACTGAGATAACCTACTTTGGCAGGTTCAATCACGCCTTGATCCATTTGTCGGTGCCGAGCCAGTTTAAATAACTGATTACGAGCACGAATTAAAGGTTCAAACACCCATTTCTTGGCATAGAACATCGTTAATAATGCAGTCAGTAATGACACGAGCGAGACAAAAAGCGTGAAAATCAATTTATTTCGCGCTTCACGTTGTTCATCCGCAGCTACTTTGAGACTGTAATCTAAAATATAACTTTGCAATTCCACCACTGTGACAAATTTATTGACCATTGCATCAGTGAGCTGGGTGCCATCCATGTGATAACGCTGATGTTGAAGACTTTTTTGAGCCAAACCATCAATAATTGGCAAACCTTTATCTAAAAATTCCGTTCGTACCGCATGATGTAACTGTTTAAACTCGGGTGTTTTGTCATGTTCGGACTGCACGACATTAATCAACTCCCACAAATAGCGTGTTTGACGCTGGGTTTGTAAACTCCGCGCTAAATTTTGTTCAGGAATTTCCTGTTGAAACGATACTGCAGCCATAATATTGGACGCGACTCGTCCTGCCTGATCACGTAATTCAGCCAGTAATAAAATCAGCGTGTAATAATTCGATACACGGGTATCTTTACCATGTGAATGATTGACCAATTTCTGCATGGCAATATAGCTTTGATCCCAAGCTTGGAACATCGCCAAAATGGCATGATCCAATTTTTTAGCGTCACGCTGTTGTGTCGGCAGCGCAATATATTGATCGACCGTTTTGCGACCCTGCAACAAATATGGATATAAATTGGACTCTAACTGCTGGGCGATCGGTGCAAAGCCCGTTTCTTTTAAAACTTTCAGTGTATCTTGATATTGCCGATCAACGCCTTGACGATATTCAGCCAACTCAATAATTTTTTGCTCACGCTGAAGACCTTGACTCGACATTGCACTGTTAGCTGGCGCACGTTCACGAGAAATTTGGTTGGTTAAATCTGCCACCATTTTTAGCATCTGAATTTCTTTCAGCGCTTGAGCATTTTTGAGGTAGTTTTGATAACTGCTCACAATCAGTGGAACACTAATAAATACGATAGACAAGACGATTACTAGCATCGCAAGTTGCAAGCGCTTACTAATATGCTCTGTTCGTAATGTTTCCATCTATTTTATGCCCCACACTTGTTGCATACCCCAACCCACTTATCAACTAAACGCGGGAATATTTAAATTAATGATCAATAATTTATTAATTTATAAAATGAACATTTATACAGCTAAATTCTATACAAATGTGTTGAATCTGTCACATTTTTATCATTTTAAAACGAGATAATTTGCTAAAAAACAGCAACATATTTGAAAGGAATAAATTTTTTTATGAACTTGCTTAAATAAATATTTACAATTGCAATAAATTGGTGCAGAATGCACCGTATTAGGGCACACTAAATTTCTTCCTCAGCAGAATATTTTAGTTTCCCGAAAATTTTGGCTAAAAAATCCTGATTTTCCATGAAAATCAGGATTTTTTTTGTCTGGACCTACTGAACTCGATGATAAATTCAATAATATATGCACCATAAAAGGGCATTTATTTTTATTCCATCTCCGTTTTATCTATAATCTTTGCGGTAAAGTTCCATTTTTAGACAAAAAAAAGCCCAACCTTGGGGAAAGCTGGGCGAATAAAAAACAAATGATGGAGAATCAGGGTCAAAGTCACACTTTTAAACTGTGTGACGACTCGATTGGCAAATTATGAATCAAATAAAACCTGATGTAAAGCCAAGTATTTCACAAGGATATTAAATTTATCACTAAGATATTCATTTAAGTGAAGTAGACCTCAGATTTAAAACAAAAACGTCCATTTACTATGCAAATAAACAGTTTTTGCCCAACAATTCGGCAGTCAAAACCGCAATTTATCGCTTCAAATGCGTGAAAAGCGTTAGAATTTACCCACTACAATAAATGTTATTTTGAATTAAAATAACAATAATAATTGTTATTTCAGATTGAAAAGTTGTGTATTTTTTCAAGTGTATTTTTTTAATTAAGAATTTAATCAAACTTACTTAATTGTTCTCAATGATTTTTTTTCAGTGACTTATTAGTTAGAGTAAAAACTGAATTTCTTATTATGAAATAAAGATCTGAGTCAGAGACTGAATAATAACCTTTAGGATCATTGACTTAATATATTGTTACAATACAATGCTCAATGTTTAATCCATTTGTAACAACTGGTAGAAAATCATGAAAAAACTCGGTTTAGCCACTGCTTTATTATTAGCCATGACCGGTGCTCAAGCTTACCAATTTGAAGTTCAAGGCCAAGCAGAATACATCGACACAACTGCAAATGACAAAGATTTCATTGGTGGTGTTCAAGGTACTTACTACTTCAAAAATGTTGACTCTACAAAAGGTCCTTTAGCAGAAGCTGCATTCTTAAACCAAGCTTCTAACGTAGCTGTTGCTTACAACTACGGTGAAGTTGGTTCAGAAGGTACTGACGTAATTGCTCATAACTTCGGTGCTAAAGCTGAAGCTTATGTTCCAACTAAAGTTGTTCCTGTATATGCAAGCGCGTCTTACAGCCACACTATTCTTGACAGCAAAAACCAAAAATTCGCTGACAACAATGGCGACCGTTATGCTTTAGAAGTTGGTGCACTTCCAACTCAAAACTTCTTAGTTGCTGTTGGTTACACTAGCGTTGCTGACCAAGCTGCTGTTGACGCGTTCAACGTTATGGGCAACGGTGTTGCTAAAGCTGCTGCTGAAGCTACAACTATTGGCCAAGACCAAGATGCAATCACTGCACGTGCTAAATATGTTGGCGCAATCGACGACACTAACATGGCAATTGGTTTCGAATCAGGCATCATCTACGGTGATGACACTGCTTACAACCTAGGCACTACACTTTACCTTAACCCTAAACTAAGCGTTGGCGTTTCTTACATGGAATCTAGCTATGCTGGTTCTCCTGACAAAGCTTTAGCTGCTAACGTAAACTACTTCGTTACTCCAGCTGTTTCAGTTGGTGCTAGCTATGTAAATGCTAACTATGAAGCTAAAAACGATGCATTTGAAGATGCTGTAGCGCTTGACACTCAAACTGTTGGCGTAAATGCTAAATTCCGTTTCTAATTCATATTAGATACTGAATATAGAAAAGGACGCAATTGCGTCCTTTTTTTTCCTGCCATTATTTGTCTTTGGGCTCATGGCGTTCCGGTAAATGGGCAATATATTGCAATGCTATTAAACGTGAAACGATGAGAGCCAAATACATCACCCCACAGAACATTTGAAGCATAGCCAAGACCCGTGCAGGCGCACTCACAGGCATGAGATCCGACAAGCCCGTGGCAGACTGCAAACTAAAACTTAAAAATAATAAATCTAACCACGACTGCATGCCCGGCTCTGCAGGATTTACAAAACTATCCGGATAAATCAGCTGACAAATACTATAGAGAAAAGCAAAACCCCATGCGATGAGGGTAAATACTGCCCCTGCTGCAAAAAGTTCATCTTTGGTTAAATAGCGATCGGCAAACATATAACGCAATACGCCATAAGCGGCACTAAAATACGCACAGGCTTCAAAACCATGCGCAATAATTTGAATATTCGGATGATTTACACCGAGCATAATCAAAGTAGAAAACAATACGGCGCAGCCAACAAAACTCAGTCCTAGAATCGTAAACATTGGAGTTTGGCGAATCACTTTGGCAATGATCAATAGTACCGACACCCCAAGTACCCAAATTAGCGCACGAAAAGACAGACTTTCTCGGGTAATCGCGGTTAAAACCAAGATCAGAAACTGCACCAGTAACAGCCATGCTGAGGGTAAAAGTCTAAAGCTTTTCCAAAAATCCACGAATCCTTGCATTATTTTCAATCTCTATATTTTTTTATCATGCGCTGAAATGATCAATCTGAAGCATCATCAACTGATTGATTTTAAATTAGCATGAAGCAAGTTTCTTCTACTGCAAAGATTTGTTGAGCGTGTCCTGAAAAACATCACATATGCCTACTGTTCTGCCTCAGTTTTTTTATCACCTATGAGCCTCAAAAAGCCTATTGTAAGTTTCAGCATTCAGGCGCACATTTAAAGAAATCTCCTGCGTGGTAGATTTCATTATGAAAAAACATCTCGTATTTGCACCCCTCTGTCTGCTCATGCTCTCTGCCTGTACACAAAACAGTCCGCTCCTCAAAGGCCATGAAAATTATGTGGGGACTTGGCAAAACAACCACAGTGAATTAGTGATCAAATCGTCGGGCGAAGTGACGTATTACCATCAAGAACATACTGAAAAAAGTATTGCCAACCAAACCTTCAGTGGTGCTGAACAGTCGCGAATAAAAGCCCATTTGAGCAGTTTTGGTGATCAGAGCTTTAGCATCGGTCAGGATAATTTCTCTCAACAATTCACCATTCAGCGCTCGCCTTATCAAGATGATCAAGGCCATTGGAAAATGTCGATCAATGGAGAAAATTATACACGCAAATAGGACAGAGATTTGTCTACAAACCTCTGCGTCATATCATTCACTAAATATAAAAAAAGCCCCTTATTAGGGGCTTTTTAGGCGATTCAGATTAGTGATCTGAAGCACCAGAGATACCAATACCAGTTTGTGAACGTACATACTGTGCATCGAATGCTTTACGCTCAGCTTGTGCTTGTGCTGAATTATCAGTCACAGAGAACAACCAGCAGCAGATGAATGCCAATGGCATTGCAAAGATAGCAGGACCATTGAATGGGTTAATTGGTGTTTCAGAGATTGCGAATGTATCTACCCAAACTGCTTTAGATAAGATAATTAGGGTCACTGCTGTAAGCAGACCTACTAAACCGCCAATCACTGCGCCGCGAGTGGTCAAGCCTCTCCAGAACATAGACAATACAAGTACTGGGAAGTTTGCACATGCTGCTACAGAGAACGCCAAGCCAACCATGAATGCAACGTTTTGTTTCTCGAACAAGATACCTAAAATCATCGCGAAGATCGCAAGACCTAAAGTCGCGATTTTAGACATACGAAGTTCAGATTCTGGCGTTGTTTGACCTTTCTTGAATACGTTTGCATACAAGTCATGTGAAATAGCTGAAGCACCAGACAATGTTAGACCTGCAACAACTGCAAGAATCGTTGCGAATGCCACCGCTGAAATGAAGCCCATGAACAAATCACCGCCTAATGCATCAGATAAATGCACCGCAGCCATGTTGTTACCACCAACAAGCTCTAGCTTGCCAGTTACCGCCATTTTTGCAACATCAAGGAATTGTGGGTTGTTTGAAACGTAAAGGATCGCACCAAAACCAATGATGAAAGTCAGTAGGTAGAAGTAACCAATGAAACCTGTTGCTACAACCACTGATTTACGCGCTTCTTTGGCATCTTTAACCGTGAAGAAACGCATTAAGATGTGTGGTAAACCTGCTGTACCGAACATTAATGCCAGACCTAGAGAGATCGCATCAATTGGGTTCGCAGCCAATTTACCAGGCCCCATAATATTGCCCGCTTCTGCCAAAGTCACTTCGTGAACTTTAGAGAAAACTTGAATAGATTGTGAGAACATTTCAGAGAAGCTGAAGCCCACGCCCTTCATGACCATGAATGCCATGAACGTTGCGCCAGAAAGTAGCATCACTGCTTTAATGATCTGTACCCAAGTCGTTGCCAACATACCGCCGAAGATTACATACGCCATCATCAGCAAGCCAACAATCACAACCGCAATGTTGTAGTTTAGACCGAATAACAATTTGATTAACTGGCCTGCACCTACCATCTGTGCGATTAGGTAGAACGCTACAACCACCAGCGAGCTCATTGCTGCCAATGTACGTACTGGTTTTTCAGCCAAACGGAACGATACAACGTCAGATAAGTTGAATTTACCTAAGTTACGCAGACGCTCTGCTACTAAGAACAATACAATTGGCCAACCCACCATAAAGCCCAATGAATACAGCAAGCCATCAAAGCCTGAACTGAATACCATTGCGGAAATACCGAGGAACGATGCTGCTGACATATAGTCACCGGCAATCGCTAGACCATTTTGGAAACCTGAAATACCACCACCAGCAGTATAGAAATCTGCAGTGTTGGTAGTTTGTTTTGCAGCCCATTTAGTAATTAGCAGCGTAAAACCTACAAAGATGGCAAACATGATAATTGCGTGCCAGTTGGTCGCTTGCTGCTGTGCTTCACCTAAATCTGGTCCTGCCATTGCCATGCTTGACATGAGCAGAGCGGGAGCCGCCAGTGCTGTTGCTTTCAATGAATTCCATTTCATCTTAGTGAAGTCCTTTTTCTTGAGTAATTGCTTCTACTTCACGCATTGCTTCTTCGTTTAATGCATCTAATTTATTATTTGCAATGTACGAATACACACCACAGAGTAGGAATGACAATACAATAATGCTCAAACCTAATGGCATACCAATCGTGGTTACACCACCACTCACGGATTGCATCAAGAACTCTTTGTTATAGCCCACAAGTAGCATGAAGCCGACATAGACCACCAACATGATGATCGTCAAAGTCCAGCTCAACTTACTTTTACGGCTAACCATTTCCTTAAATTTTGGATTCTGTAGAATTTGTTCTACCTGTCTCTCATCCATAATGTTCTCCTTACGCCGAACCTTGGCGCGCAATTTTCTAATTCGAATTATTTCGAAGCTAAACTTACCAATGTTCCTTATCTCTTGTAATTTAGACTTTGGTCGTTAAATTTTGAGCAATAACCTCCCTAAGCCTATGGATGCGTTATCATTAAGCGAGAATTAATATGCTGCAGGCTCTATGAATAGTTGGCTTATCGTCGGGGTATTGGCCCTTTACATCGCATTACTCTTTGTATGTGCATTCTTTGGTGAAAAGCATGCCAGCAGGCTCAGTACTCGCGGCAGAATGCTTCTCTTTAGTCTAACTTTAGGGGTTTACTGTTCATCTTGGACGTTTTATGGCGCAACAGGTGCCGCGGTTCGTGAGGGCATTATTTTCCTGCCGATCTATCTAGGACCGCTGCTATTTGTTGCGCTCGGCTATGATATTTGGCGACGTTTAGGCCGTGTCCGTCAGCATCATGCCATTTCATCGATTGCCGACTTTGTAGCAGCACGATATGGTAAAAGTGGCCCCTTAGCGTCATTAGTCACGATCCTTGCCGTGATTGCCATTATTCCCTATTTAGCCTTGCAACTACGTGCAATTGCCCTAAGTGCAACGGTCATTTTAGAACCGACCGCTGGTCTGACCAGCACCACCAATAGTGTGCTGTTTTTGACTGGTGTATTGGCGATTTTGGCGATGATGTTTGGGACACGACAGATTGCCAATACTGAACAGCACGGCGGCTTAATGTTGGCTGTGGCATTTGAGTCTTTCGTCAAGCTGTTTGCACTACTTGCAGTCGCATTTTTCTTTGTTTTTGAATCACCTGAAAACATGGCTCAAATCAGCCATGACATCAACACCACCTTTAAAGATGTTCAGCTCAAAGGTGTGCCAGAAAGCTTTTGGATTCAAACTTTATTGGCTGCATTAGCGATTATTTGTCTACCACGTCAGTTCCATGTCGCGGTGGTTGAACTGCGAGATGAAAAGCATATCCGTGGTGCTCGTCGTTGGTTTGCCATTTATCTGATTTTAACCATTATCGCGATCATCCCGATTGCCAGTTGGGCGCTGCATGCAGCACCTGCCTACTTGGCAATCCCCGATGTTGCCGTGCTCTCACTGCCTTTGAGTTATAACCAAGACTGGTTGACCTTACTTGCGTTTCTCGGTGGTTTTTCAGCATCGACAGGTATGCTGTTGGTGTCGTCAGTGGCCTTGTCGATTATGCTCAGTAATGACTTGATCATGCCTGCACTGTGGCGTACACGCTTATTGTCACGTCATGACAAACGCCTACCACTCGTACTGAAATTCACACGTCGTGTATGTATTTTAGCGGTCATGTTATTGGGCTTCTTGTTCTTCCATTTCTTCAATGACATTGACCAATTATCGGTATTTGGCCTATTGGCCTTCAGTGCTGTGGCACAGTTTGCACCGGCGTTAATTGGTGGTTTATATTGGCGCGGCGGAAGTAAGCAAGGCGTATATGCAGGTCTGTTGGTCGGCTTTGGCATGTGGGCTTATACCCTGTTATTACCAACCGTATTGCGTAGCCTGCCTGAACAATTTAAAACATTTACCGAAAATCTTTTAAGTCAGGGTCCGCTAGGCTTGAGTTGGTTACGTCCTGAAGCACTGTTAGGGTTTGAATCTTTCGATCCACTTACCCATGGCGTAGTTTGGGCACTGGGTTTAAATATCACCCTCTATATTTGGATTTCCCGCGTCTTCCGTCCAAGTGTTGCCGAGCAAATTCAGGCCGAAAGTTTCTTTTATTATGAAACCAAGCCCCTCCCGGCTCAAAGTACATCAAACGACATCAGCTATATTCACCATGATGTGGCACGCTTAAAAGTAGGTGATCTGATTACTTTGGCAAAACGCATTACCGGTGAAGGTCCAACTATGCGCGCCTTCAACCAGTTCTGCGCACAAAACAATGTCGTTTTGAATGAAAATAGCAGCGCCAACGGCATGTGGTGGCGTTTTACCGAACAGTATCTTGCCGGCACCATCGGTGCGGCATCTGCCCGTACCCTACTCACCACAGCCATGGTCAATAATGGTTTAGCACTCGGTCAGGTCGCAAATATTCTTGACCAAGCCTCACAGTGGCAGCGCTTTAACCAAAACCTGATCATGACCATGATCGACCATATGACTCAAGGTGTGTCCGTAGTTGATGAAAATATGTGTTTGGTGGCATGGAATAATCAATATCTCAAACTGTTTGATTATCCAAAAGACATTGTCTATGTCGGTTGTCCAATTTCAGACTTGATTCGTTATAACGCTGAACGCGGCGAATGTGGTCCCGGTTCAGTCGAAGAACATGTGCGTAAACGTATGCATTGGATGCAAGTCGGCAGCGCACACGAATTTGAACGGATCCGTAAAGATGGCCGTGTAATTCAGATGCGCGGGAACCCAATCGAAGGCGGCGGTTTCGTCACGACCTTTGCCGATATTACTGCATTCCGTGAAAATGAAGCCTTGCTTGAAGGGCGTGTACAAGACCGTACCCAACAGTTGGCAGATGCCCTGTCTGAACAACAATTGGCACGTGAGCAAGCCGATAAAGCCAATATGTCGAAAAGCCGCTTTATTGCTGCCGCAAGCCATGACTTATTGCAACCGATGCATGCTGCTCGCCTGTTCAGTACCGCCCTCGAGCAAAGCGTACAAAATGACGATGATCGTAAAACGCTTCAGCAACTTGATCGTGCGCTGCATGGTGCGGAAAGTATGCTCTCTGCCCTCTTGGATATTGCACGACTCGAAGGTGGAACGATCCAGCCGAAACGTCAGCCTTATCCACTGCATGACTTACTCAGCGATCTTGAACTGCAATTTAAATCGATTGCAGCACAGCGTAATATCAAACTGACCGTACATGATGCTCAGTTCTGGATTGACACCGACCCACAGTGGATTCGTCGTATTATTCAAAACTTCGTCAGCAATGCCCTACGCTATACGGCGCGTGGTCGTGTTGTGGTGGGTGTGCTACGTTCAGCACGTCCAGGACATATTCGTATTGGCGTTTGGGATACAGGTCCTGGGATCGCGGAAGAACAGCGCATTAAGTTGTTCCAAGAGTTCGAACGCTGTGGACATACCTCTCCATGGGGCGAACAGGGTCTGGGCTTAGGTTTAGCCATCGTGCAACGCATGACCAGCCTACTCGACTACCCAGTGCATGTGTTCTCAGAACTTGGTCATGGTTCGTGTTTTATGATTGAAGTGCCTGTGGTCGCTGCGCCAAAAGTGGTCGCTGCACCGACTCAAGCGGTTCCGCTGAAGACCAAAGCCTATAAGATTCTGTGCTTAGACAATGATGAAACCATTTTGGAAGGGATGTCGACCTTACTGACCAAATGGGGCTATCAAGTCTTTAAAGCCACTGAACCTGAACAGGCCATGGAGTTGATTCAACAAGAAAATATTCAAGTTTGGTTGGTTGACCAACACTTGAATAACAACAAGATCGGTCTCGACTTTATTTTAGATAACCGTCAGGAAAATGTCCCTGTGGCGCTGATTACCGCAGATTCTGATCCTGAACTACCGCAACGTCTAAAAGAGTTAAACATCGTCTTACTGAAAAAACCATTGAAACCGGCTTCACTGCGTTCATGGTTATCTGGTTTAAAAATTTCAAATCAGTAGCGTTGTTACAGGACATCGCTCTGTGAAAAGTAGCCCATTTCATTCACATGAAATGGGCTTTTGTTTACCTTGCTTTTACTTAAACTTACCTAACTGGCAAAAAAATTTGTCTCAACGGCAAGACCATTCAAAATAGCCCCGATATTTCGTCTATTTATTAGCCATAAATATCAAATTAAGATTGCCTATGGCAAAAGATATCGAATGCGTGAGTGAACACTTGTACACTTAGTTACAATTAAAAATCTATTTGATTTAAATCATATTTTTATAACCAAAAATAAAAACTAAAACTTTAGTCGTATATTTAGCTGCGGCCGTTCGTTTTAAAAATATTCATAAGAAGTTGATCAGTTTCAAGCCAATTCAAGAAGCATCATAACTCAACACTTGAGAAGCTGATCTCCCCCGCATATTAGGAGTGATCTTGTGAATATTTCAGAAACAATGCCGCATGGTTTTGATCAAAATCTACAGTTTCATCGTCAGTATGGTGCCAATGCCATTTTGCCAGAGATCGATTGGCGTCAATTATTTAAGTTCAGCAAATTAAGTGATGTGCAAGTCGAAGCGCTGGAAACGCTCTATCGCAGTGCCGTTCCTCTCGCTTTACAAGTATTTGACGAACTGAATTTTGATGTCTTTGCACCGAATGCTTACAAACCCCAAGGTCTTGGCTTATTCGATCGACTGGCAGAACAAGAAGATCTACTGCTGCAAAATTTAGAAGCAGAATCCAATAGCTTAGGTTTGGACACCCGTCATCAGATTTGGAGCATGCTACTGCGTGGTGGTGCGGTCTTAGTATTTAAAGCTTGGCTCGGTAAAGTCAAAACCGACAAAAACCAGCTGGATAAAACACAGTTTGATGAATTATCTGATTTACTGTTTATTAAAACAGCGCCATTTGAATTGGCACAACGTTTAAATGTCGATGCCAACTCCAAGCAAGACCATATCTTCCTGATGTACGACAATGATGTCTATCTGGACCGTTTTAACAGCTTAGAAACTGCAGCCCTATTTGTGGATTTGGGTGTTTATGATGCTACTTTTCTAAGTTTACGTGATGACCGTGTCGCAGATTATCTCAAAGCGCGCGGCTATGTGTCCGATGAACAAATTGATGAACTGCAATGTGCGCTCAATCCTTTGTATTGTACCGATCTGACGCCTAAGCAAGACTATATTGCTTAAGTTATTGTTGAAGTTGTTTATATAAGGTATTAACTGATGTTACGCAGTAACATCAGAAGCACAATTTGATTCAAATAAAAGAACGATACGCGGTAACGTCATCCGCAAGTGTTTGAGACAGGACGACTTCTAATCACAAATGTTTTTGCGATACTTTGAATAATTTGGCGCAAGTGAACGAGTTTTGCGGATGACAATGGTTTTGGGTACTTTTGCCGAAACAAAAGTACCTCCAGCCGAAGGCTGATCCCTTTATTTAATCCCTAGATGTAAGACTCCGTCGAACTGACTTAAAAATCATTTTAAAAATGCGAAATTACTTTTAGGTGCGTAATATCAGTTATTGGTTTAATTCGCATTGTTCTATCGCTTAAACAGCATAAAAAAAGACCTCCACGATGGAGGTCTTTTTTTTGAAAAAATCCTTAGATTTTCTTTTCTTCAATATTCAATGCATTAATTGCCAAAACAGCTTGAGTTCGGTTTTGTACGCCCAACTTACGGAAAATCGCCGTCACATGTGCTTTGATGGTTGCTTCAGACACATCCAACTCATAGGCAATTTGTTTATTCAACAAACCTTCCGCCACCATCATTAACACGCGGAATTGTTGCGGTGTTAAAGACTGAATACGTTCTGCCAATGCCGTTTCATCTGCAGCACGTGGGTCAAAGTTCATGTTGGCTGGTAAATTTGGTGGTAACCAAATCTCGCCTTCTAAGACTTGACGAATCGCTTCACCAATGTGACTTGGATGCGCAGATTTTGGAATATAACCCATTGCGCCATGTGCAATCGCACGTTGAATAATCGACGCTTCTTCATGCGCAGAGACCACAATGATTGGAATCGATGGATATTGTGCGCGTATATGCACCAAGGCAGAAAAGCCTGAAGCACCCGGCAAGTTTAAATCCAATAACACAAGATCAGGCTCAGGGCCATTTTCAAGACGTTCATAGCATTCATTGACTGCTGCAGTCTCATGAATTTGCGCCTGAGGCAAACTATAACGAACCGCCTGAATTAAAGCATGACGAAACAGCGGGTGATCATCAACGATTAAAATATTCATAAGCAACGTGAGAGATCTTGTGCACAATGACCCTATTCTAACCACACATGCTATGTGAAGGATATGCAAGAACTTATTTTTTTGCATTTAAAATGTAGATTTTCACCTAAAATGCGTCTTTTTTCGCATTTTCTATAAATCTTTAAATCTAATCATATTTTCATATAAATTTTATCAACACAGTAAAAATGCTTATATCTAAGCATTATATGTTGAAATATCAACAGTTTAAAATTTGAAATTTCACGAATCTTGTGGTTTTTCCAATATATCTAAAAATCAGATAACTTTTCTGATTTTCGTTATTTTACAGTGATCCACCCATCGGGATTAATAAAAGGCATTCCGAGAAACCACACTTTTAGGTTTAAAAAATGTCTCAAATTAATCTACAAAAACCCCTGAATATTGTTGCTGTGTCAGGTGGTCTAAACAATCCATCTAAAACTGAAGCTTTGGTACAAGCCATTGTTGATGAGCTCGGTAATGCGACTCCAATCAATGTGCATTTTATTAAGTTTAGTGAAATTGGCAATTTATTAGGTGGGGCGATTTACCGTAACCAATTGCCACAACGTGTACAAGATGACCTTGCTGCCGTTGAAGCTGCTGATGCACTGATTGTTGGAACACCAGTTTACCGTGCTTCATTTACAGGTCTGTTTAAACACTTCTTTGACTTTGTCGAACAAACTGCATTGGTCGATGTACCTGTCTTGCTTGCAGCTTCGGGTGGTTCTGAACGCCATGCCTTAGTGCTTGAACATCAACTGCGTCCATTATTCAGTTTCTTCCAAGCGCAAACATTACCGATTGGGGTCTATGCAACAGATCGTGATTTCACCCCTGAATACACCATTCATAGTGAATTACTCCGTGACCGCATTACTTTAGCTGTAGCACGTGCGCTGCCGATTTTGGAATGGGCTCCAGCCAAAGGTCAGCGTGCTGAAGTGGTGAAAGCCAAGTCTCAACAAGCCAACCAAAACTTGGGCATTAATAAGCAAATCGAGCAAGAAGAAGTTCTTCCTTCTGCAGCTGTTCCAAGTTTGGATGCCGCTGAAGCTCGACTGCATAGTAAAAAGCCAAAAACGCAAGTGGCTTAAACACCACAGCATAACAATTCGATCCCGAGGGTTTGCAAAATGTCAGTACAAGAAAAAAACATTACATTTGCGTATTGGGTACCAAACGTCAGTGGTGGTTTGGTGGTCAGTAATATTGAACAGCGTACCGATTGGAGCTATGACTATAACGTGCGTTTGGCACAAGCTGCAGAAAAAAGTGGCTTTGATTATGCGCTGACTCAAATTCGTTTTACCGCAGGCTATAACGCGGAAAATCAACATGAATCGGTTAGTTTCAGCCATGGAATTTTGGCCAAAACTGAAAAGCTCAAAGTCATTGCCGCGATTTTACCCGGCCCTTGGAAACCAGCTCTGGCTGCGAAACAATTGGCGACCATCGATCATCTCACCAATGGCCGTATTGCGATTAATGTCGTGAGTGGTTGGTTCCGTGGTGAGTTTGATGCGATTGGAGAAGAATGGCCCGAGCATGATCAACGCTATGCGCGTTCTGAAGAATTCATTCGTAGCCTAAAAGGTGTTTGGACGCAGGATAACTTTAGTTTTGATGGTAAATACTATCAATTTAAAGACTACACTCTATCTCCGAAACCGGTGCAAAAACCGCATATTGAAATCTTCCAAGGTGGCAGTTCACGTGCAGCACGTGACATGGCATCACGTGTTTCCGATTGGTACTTCACCAACGGCAATACCCCTGCTGAGTTGAAAAAGCAGATCGATGATATTCGTGAAAAAGCCAAGGCCAATAACCATCAGGTCAAAATCGGGGTGAATGCCTTCATCATTGCCCGAGATACTGAGGAAGAAGCCCAAGCGGTGCTTCAAGCTATTATCGACAATGCCAATACTGAAGCGGTCAATGCCTTTGGCGATGCAACTCGTGAAGCAGGTGCATCCACAAAAGAAGGCGAAGGTAACTGGGCAAAATCTACTTTTGAAGATTTGGTTCAATACAACGACGGCTTTAAAACCAATCTGATTGGTACGCCACAACAAATTGCAGAACGCATTGTGGAACTCAAAAGTGTAGGCGTCGATTTGGTTCTCTCAGGTTTTCTCCACTTCATTGAAGAAGTGGAATACTTTGGCGAAAAAGTGTTGCCACTGGTTCGTGAACTGGAAGCTCAACAGCAGCAAGTTGTGCAGGCTAAATCAGCATAATTGTTGATGCAGTCACAGCTCATAAAATCAGCATAATAATCACAATCGGCTCACTTCACTTTCCTCCCCTAAGGCTCGGCTTAGGGGATTTTTTATCTCGAGTCCCATTTAAAGATATGCTTTGATTCTAGAAAATGAGCTAACCTATAGACAAAGAAAAAGCCCGACATCCTGTCGGGCTTTTTCTATATGGATACTTAAGCATGACTCCTGTCTTGCTTCACAGTCCTGATGGTGAACACTTTGTTATTGTTTTATGTTCCGGAACGTCCTGTTCCTGTATAAGTTCATCTTAGGTAAAATTTAAAAGCGCGCATAGCGTCTAAAAACTTCGTTACTTGTACGCTTAAGCTGACAGGATTGTGCGCAATCGGTTAAGTTAAACCATAGATATTATATGGTTTTTTTATAGAAATCGATTTTTTAGATAATTTCATTACCAATAGATACCCCCGTAATTCTGGTGATATTTCCAACAAAAACGAGGCAATAAACATGCAACTTGTTTGGTTTCGACAAGATTTAAGACAACATGACCATAGCGCACTGTGGCAGGCGACACAGTCTGGTCCAACTGTTGCCTTTATTGCGCTTTCTCCTGAACAATGGGCAAGGCATGATGATGCCCCTATTAAAATCCATCGCTATCTTGCCCAACTGGAACTTTTGCGACAGCAATTGGCTGAACTAAATATTCCACTGATTATTCAGCATATTCCCGATTGGTCAGACATCGCCACTGAGCTATTAACCTTATGTACTCAGCTCAATATACACACTGTTCATGCACATATTGAACATGGTGTGAATGAACTTAAACGAGATCGCGAAGTACAACAGTTATTAGAACAGCAGCACATCTCTGTTGAGCTGTACCATGACCGCACCCTGTTTCCTGTTGGCAGTATTCGCAATCAATCTGGACATCCTTATCAAGTTTTCGGTGCATTTAAGAAAAATTGCTACGAAAAATTGAGTATCAGTCTGCCTACTTGTTATCCCGCTATTGAAGCCCAAGCGGCTCTCGCCTCGCATCCGCTGTGGCAAACCGAATTCGATCTTCGTCCTTTTTATCCCGCAGGGCTGTTAGCAGCTCAAATCGAGCTTTGGCCGATTGGGGAAAATCATGCACAGCAGTGCTTAGATGAATTTATAGAACAACATCTGAGTCGTTATGCTGATGATCGGGACTATCCAGCGCTCAATGCTACCAGTCGAATTGGCATGTATCTCAACTTGGGCATCTTGTCTATTCGCCAATGTCTGCAAGCCCTGTTTCGTGAACAAGGTGGCTATTTCCAGATCGACCACAGAGGGCAACAAACGTGGCTCGATGAGCTACTTTGGCGTGAATTTTACCAACACATTTTATTTGACTACCCGCAGGTATCTCAGCACCAGCCGTTTCAAACCAAAACCTTAAAAATAAAATGGCGCCATGCACCACAAGACTTGGCTGCATGGCAGCAAGGTCAGACAGGCATTCCAATTGTCGATGCAGGGATCCGTCAACTACTGGCTACGGGTTGGATGCATAATCGGGTGCGGATGATTTGTGCCATGTTCCTCAGTAAGAATCTACTGATCGATTGGCGGTTGGGGGAGCAATGGTTTATGCAGCACCTTGTCGATGGCGACTTAGCGGCCAATAATGGCGGTTGGCAATGGTGCGCCTCGACGGGTACAGATGCTGTACCTTATTTTCGGATTTTTAACCCGATCAGCCAATCTCAGAAATTTGATCCGAACGGGGATTATTTACGTCAATGGCTACCTGAACTCGCAGATTTGGATGCCAAACAAATTCACCAACCCTTTGCCAAAAATCCTCAACTAGAATTGAACTACCCTCAGCCGATTGTCGATTTAAAGCAGTCTCGCCTAGCGGCAATTGAAACATTCCGAGCATTGTAGAGACTGCCAAGATCGAACTGCTAGGGATCAAAACGCTGTACTGAAATGGTCACTCTAAGGCATAGCCGATCGGTCGTTTTGTCCCTACAATACAGAAAACGCAAATCATTTTAGAGACGCTCACATGTATACAGGCATCGTGCAAGGTTTAGAAAAAGTCTTAGACATTCGTCAAGGCAATGGCTTCACAACCTTGGTGATTTCAAATCATCAGAATTTTTTTCATGATGTCTTTATCGGGGCAAGTGTGGCGATTAATGGCGTGTGTTTAACGGCCACACATATTGATTTGGCAGCCAACCAAGTACATTTTGATGTCTCAGATTTGACCAATCAACTCACCACGCTAAAAGCTCTCAAGGCCGGTGATGAGGTCAATGTCGAACGCTCAGCCAAAGTTGGCGCAGAAAATGGTGGTCACAATCTATATGGTCATATCGAAGGCACAGCCACGATCAAAAACTTAGAACATCGTGGGGAAACCTTTCATCTCGATATTCACATTCCGGCAGGCAATATTAAATATTTCTTTCTCAAAGGTTTTATTGGACTCAATGGTTGCAGTTTGACTGTGAACCGTGTTGATCGTGCCAATAGTGAAATTTCAATCGATCTCATTCCTGAAACACTGCGCCTCACTACATGGAAAGATGTCCAAGTCGGTGATGCCGTGAATTATGAAATTGATCAAACAACGCGAACCTTAGTCGATACCTTAGAAAATATTCATCAGCGTTAAGATCGACTGAAATTACATTGCAAAAAAGCCTCCCTTTCGGAGGCTTTTTTATTGGCTCATGTGCAATATACGTTTAAGAATAAAAACTTGGATCTGGCACTTTGGCTGTAAGCACCCATTCACCGACCTCCTGATATTTATAATCAATCGGATCGTGTAAGGTCTGGGTACGTACATTGCGCCAGAAGCGATCTAAATTCAATTTGGCCGTCGTGGCACGTGCGCCCATCACTTGGAAAATATTTTGCGTAATGTACAGCGCACTATTGGTGGCCGCAATTTTGGCTGTTGCAATCGCAATAGAAACTTCTCCACGTTGTTCCGCCGTTAAAGCTGCACCAATCTCCCAAGCCCATTGCAAACGCTGAACCGCTTTATCTGCCAATAATCGTACACTTTCTAATTGCACATAAAACTCAGCAAAATGCTTTTGAATGAAAGGGTCATTCACTGCATTTTCAGCCAATGATTTTGACCACGCTTTTTGGTTTTGAACCGTCTGTTTTGCTGTTTCAAAAGCCCCTTCTGCCACCCCCAAAAACATATGCACAAAGATCAACTGTGCAATCAACGGACGTAAGCTTGAATACGGTGTACTCAAAGGCCCCGGGTTCAGTAGTAATTCATCTTTGGAAATTTTGACCTGTTCAAAATGGCTGCTTCCACTGTCGGTTTGACGTTGTCCCATATTGTCCCAATCGCCGACAAAACTGACGCCTTCACGTGCTGTAGGAATCACCCCGATCAATAATTTTCCATCTTCATTGAAGCCAGAACACAGCAAAATGTCGGAATCCATGGAACCCGAACAAAAACTTTTATCGCCATGAAACACATATTCATGTTCAGACAGTTGCGTCGCTGTAGTACGGCGGTCTAAAGGGTTTAGGGTGTTGCCCCAAAATAAATGCTCACGTGCAGTCTGTTCAAACCACGGGCCATATTGCTCTGGCTGCGCGAACAACTGTACCGTTGCAATCAATAAATGATGGAAACCATAAACATGCGCCAATGAGCTATCCACTTGAGCAATGGTTTGAATGGTTTTAAAAATCGTCAGCCAATCTGCACCCTGTCCACCGTATTGTTTTCCAATGGACAATGCAAGCAAACCACTTTGACGAATCAAATCACGTTCAGCTTTGGGATTTCCCCCCTGCTTATCACGCTGAGCAGCCGTCGTGGCAAATTCTGCCGCCAGTTTTTTGGCAATATCGATCGGATCTTGAGTCAATGGAGTTGAAGCGTTCATATGTCTGTCTGATTATTCTGTTACCGTTTTAGCTTAACAAAGTAGAGGCATTCAGCTTATCTCAATGCCTGCAGTCTATATCTGTAAAATCTATATCTCATGAAATCTAAGTCACCAAGATTCAGGCGACTTATAATTTGATCATTTTATACGTCGTATTTAGGATGGATAAAATGCATCATGAACGTCCCTTCATCCTAATCAACTTTTATAGGAGAAAGGACGTTCATTATTGCTTTAATAATCCTTGGTATAAGCCATAGTGAACTTTCATCAGAACATGATCACTCATGCTCAAATTGCTCTTATGACTTCGGATAAACCGTCACAATCAAATGTTCAACCACTTGAGGTTCTGCCAAGGTCGAAGTGTCGCCTAAAGAGTCCAGCTCATTGGCCGCAATTTTTCTTAAAATACGGCGCATGATTTTACCAGAACGGGTTTTTGGTAAGGCTGGCGCCCAATGCAGTGCATCTGGCGTTGCCACTGGTCCAAGGACTTTTCGTACCCAAGCCACCAGTTCCTGACGCAACTCATCCGTCTCGGCTGTCCCGGCTTGTAAGGTCACAAAGGCGCAAATCCCCTGTCCCTTAATATCATGCGGCATACCCACCACCGCAGACTCTGCCACAGCATCATGTGCAACCAGCGCACTTTCAATTTCAGCCGTTCCTAATCGATGCCCTGAAACGTTCAAGACATCATCCACACGGCCCGTAATCCAATAGTAGCCAGACTCATCACGACGTGCGCCATCACCTGTAAAATACGTCCCCGGATAAGTGGAGAAATAAGCTTCAATAAAGCGCTCAGGATCACCCCAAATGGTTCGCATTTGTCCCGGCCAAGAATCCTTAATCACCAAATTGCCTTCTACGGCACCTTCAAGCTCATTGCCTTCAGCATCGACAATCGCAGGTTGTACACCAAAGAATGGACGCGTCGCTGAACCCGGTTTTAAATCGGTTGCTCCCGGCAATGGCGTAATCATGAAACCACCCGTCTCTGTTTGCCACCATGTATCCACCACTGGGCAGCGGCTTTCACCTACCACGGTGTAGTACCAATTCCATGCCTCTGGGTTAATGGGTTCACCCACCGAACCTAGTAAACGCAGACTACTGCGGTCACTTTCTCGGACAAAGGCATCCCCTTCTCGCATCATGGCGCGAATTGCAGTCGGTGCCGTATATAAAATAGTGACGTTATGTTTATCGACAATATGTCCGGTCCGAGCCCAACTTGGATATTGCGGCACCCCTTCAAACATCACGGTCGTGGTACCATTCGACAATGGGCCATACAATACATATGAATGCCCAGTGATCCATCCGACATCTGCGGTACACCAAAACACATCATCTTGTTTTAAGTCAAAAACTTCACGGAAAGTACAATTCACATAGGTTAAATAGCCTCCCGTGGTATGCAATACACCTTTCGGTTTTCCAGTTGAACCTGATGTATATAAAATAAACAGCGGGTCTTCGGCATTCATGGGTTCAGGTGGACAAATATCATTAACCGACATGATTTCCATGTGATACCACAAATCACGATCCGCTTTCATTTCGATCGGGTTACCTGTACGGTGCACCACAATGACATTTTGAACCGAAGATGTGCCTTCGATGTCGAGTGCAAGGTCGACATTTTCTTTGAGTGGGATGGGCTTACCACCACGCATCCCACAATCCGCAGTAATCACGACTTTCGCCTGACTATCATCAATACGACTTGCCAATGAGTCTGGTGAGAATCCGCCAAAAACCACGCAGTGTACTGCACCAATTCGGGTACAAGCCAACATCGCAATTGCCGCTTCGGGTACCATTGGCATATACAGCACCACACGGTCGCCTTTACCCACGCCATGTTTTTTCAGCACATTGGCAAAACGGCAAGTTTCATCATGCAGTTCTTCAAAAGAAATGATTTTATGCCGTGAAGGATGATCACCTTCCCAAATAATGGCCGGTTTATGTGGATGTTCTTTTAAATGTCGATCGAGGCAGTTGGCACTGACATTCAGTTCACCGTCAGCAAACCACTCGATCTTGAAATCATCTTGCTTAAAATTGGTATTTTTAACTTGGGTAAACGGTTTGATCCAATCGATCTTTTGCGCTTGCTCCGCCCAAAACTCATCTGGTTGTTCAATCGATTTTTGATAACGCTCAAAGTACTCCGACTCATTGATGCGCGCGGTTTTTTTAAAACTTTCAGGTACTGGATAGATCTCTTTCATATTGTATTTTCCTTGATCTGATTCATCTCATCACGAGATGCCATGCCACATTTCTACTTTTATAATTTCTGCATCACAGCAGTATGACGATTAATTTTTAATCGCAGCAATCATGCTTTGGTCGTATTATTCTTTCCCATTTAAAGCATATTTTTGAGCAAAATTTCAACAAAAACATGTTTCAATTCAGTATCTGATCAGTTCATTTGAACCTATAATGCAAAGGTAATTTTACTCAGCATTCCGCATTTTTATTCTTCCATACACGTTGAGTTGACCCAAGCATGAATACCCAAGACTCTTCTTTCTTTTCCCGTCAGACGAACACTACATCGGACAATCCCTTGAAACCAGATGGACGTTTTGGTCGACTGAGCATGATTGGTTGGTATGGCTTTCTCAATATCATCAGCTTTTTTGCCTTGATCGCCTTAAGCCTTGCTGTGGGTATTTTCAACATCAATACCATGGCGTTAAATGAGCAATTTGTTGGCATATTCACAGGGGTATCTGGCCTCGCCTATTTGGCGATTATTATTCTCTACATTTATTTTTATTGTGTCTTTGTCGTGCGTCGGCTGCATGACCTCAATAAAGCCGGTTGGTTGCTACTATTATTATTTATCCCCGTGATCAATCTGTTCTTTATCCTGTATTTATTATTGGCCTCAGGCACACCGACCGTAAATCAATACGGCGCGCCACGCCCTGCTGCGGTTTGGGAAAAAATTCTGGCATGGTTGATGATTTTAATCAGTGTCTTGTCGCTCTTGGCTACAGGTAGCATCACCTCGTATATGATGGGTAGCGGAGAAATTGAATCGCCTACAGAAATCATTCAACAAGGTACTGAATACTTCTAAGCCACTGACCGAATTTGAGCCTGTCTGAATTTTGATACATCTGTTCGCAAGCCTGTAAATGAGGGTTATTTTCGCCACTAATTTCAGGCAAAATAGCGAAAAATCTGAACATTTGGAAAACTCGTGGCTGAAAAAGAAAATGCCTTGAGTGATGTCACTCAAGGCACGACTCAACTTTTGCAAGAGGCAACAGAAAAAACCGCACAAACCGTGCTGGAACATACCTCTAAATATAATGACGCATACTCAACGATCGATAAATTTGTCGATGGATTTTGGGAACGCCTGCCTTATATTTGTATCGCATTAATTGTTTTTACGATCTTCTATCTACTGTCAAAACTCTTTAGATTCTTTGTTCGTAAAGCGCTCACTGACCGTTCTTATTCAAAACAAAATCTAGTTTTGGTCCTGAACCGTGTCGGTAGCTCAGCCATTATGTTCTTCGGTTTCCTGATTGCAATGGTCATTGCGATCCCAGGTTTCACACCGGGTCAGCTCATGAGTGCATTGGGGATTGGTTCGGTCGCAATCGGTTTCGCGTTTAAAGATATTTTCCAGAACTTACTGTCGGGTATTTTGATTCTCCTCGGCGAACCGTTCAAAATCGGTGATGACATTATTGTGT
The DNA here is from genome assembly GCF_013420465.1 of Acinetobacter sp. YH01005. Taxonomy (NCBI): domain Bacteria; kingdom Pseudomonadati; phylum Pseudomonadota; class Gammaproteobacteria; order Moraxellales; family Moraxellaceae; genus Acinetobacter; species Acinetobacter sp. YH01005. Next base: position 55,991 of record NZ_VOYA01000013.1, read on the forward strand.
CAGGAATGGAAGGTACTGTTGAAGATATTCAGATCCGTGCAACCTTCCTACGTTCTCCAGATGGTCGTCGTATCGTGATTCCAAACGCGACGGTTTACACCAGTGCGGTAACGGTGAATACCGCTTATCAACGTCGTCGTTGTGAATTTGTGGTGGGTATTGGTTACGAAGATGATATTCAAAAAGCTAAAAACATTGTTTTGGCTATTTTGGACAAAGACCCAACCATCTTGAGCCAGCCTGCATTTACCGTAAACGTGAATGCTTTGGCTGATTTCTCGGTCAATCTGAATGTCCGTTGGTGGGTAGATACCACTGAAACCACCACTGCGAACTCAATCAGTGAAGTGCAAGAACACGTTATCCAAGCATTCAATCAAAATGGAATTTCAATTCCTTACCCTGTACAGGAAGTTAAAGTTTACCGTGGTGATCAAGCTGAGACAGAAGCGTCAACAGCTAAATAATCGCCCTAAAACGTACGGAATCACAGTTTCTGTCCGGATAATTCGGTTGCCTAAGCTGACTGCTTGGCAGCCGTTTTTTATGAGTAAATCCACCTCATAAGGGATAAATCCACCTTCAGGTCCAATAATGATCGTACATCCATGTTGAATCCCTGTAGGCATCACATCTTCAACATAAGGATGCGCCACATAAGCCGGATAGTCCGATGAAATCATGCTCGGTAAAACATCCTCCACAAAGGGTTTAAAGCGTTTATACAGTTCAATTTTGGGCGCAATGGTGTCACCTGCCTGCTCCAAACCCAACGTCACATAGTGATCGAGCTGCTGTAAAAATGGGGTCTGCCAATAGCTTTTATCCACGCGATAACTGTGCAGCAAAATGATTTTTTCTACACCTAAAGTGACGGCATCCATGATCAGACGGCGCAACACTTTCGGACGAGGCATTGCCACAATTAAAGTCACCGGATGCTTTGCAGGTACTTCTTCTTCTTGTAAGGGTTTAAGTTGAATGCGCTCATCACTGATACTGACGATTTGGGTTAAATAGCGTTTTCCTTCCCGAATACCGACTTTGAGTGTATCGCCCACCTGTATATTCACATGGTTTTTTAAATGCTCAATTTGACGTTTGGCGCTAATACTCCAAAGTTCAGATTCAGTTTGACTAGGATCAAGCAAGACGATGTTCATAAATAACCATATCAATTCACGCAAAGCATATGTCATTGAGGACAGGCGACATGGATGTCGCCTGTGCGCTGAGGTACAGGAAGTACCTTCAGCGTACAGAGGATTTTTGCTACTTTTAATCCTTTAAAAGTAGATTATGCCTACGAATAGGATGTTCAACGATCACCATAAAATAAGGCCGTGATAAAACTTGCCTAATAAAAATTAATGTATCGCAAAATTAAAACTTAAAGGTACTGATCAATCACCTGAATATGTTGAGCCAATGACCCTGTATTCTTTTGCATAATCATCTGAGCTGCATCATTTAAAGCCCGCGCTTTCGCAGTATTTTGAATGATGTCAACCAATGCACTGACCGCCTGCTCAAAATCCGGCACAACCACAACCGCATGGGCCGCTACAAACTCATCCACAATGGTTTGGAAATTAAAATAATGCTGACCTAATACTGTCGGGACATGTAACGTAATGGGCTCCAAAATATTATGCCCACCACCAGGTTCATTTAAAGAACCGCCGACAAAGCACGCCTGACTCAGTGCCAGCCAAAGCCATAACTCCCCCATACTATCCGCCAAATATACTTGCGTTTCAGGCTGAATGGTTTGGTTTAAACTACGGCGCTGTGTACGTAAATTCAGTTTCTGCGCTTCTACAAAAACCTCATCAAAGCGTTCAGGATGCCGTGGTACGACGATACATAATAGCTCAGGCTGTTGTTGCAAAATCGGCTGCAGTGCTGCGAGCAGTTTTTGTTCTTCTGGTGCATGTGTACTGGCAATGGTAATGATTTTACGGCCTTGCAAAGCCCAATCTTGACGTAACTGCGCTGCTTGTTGCACAAAGCTATCGGGCGCATGAATATCAAACTTGATACTTCCCACGACCTGACTGGTATGCGGGTTTGCACCCAACTCAATAAATCGCGCTAAAGTTGCCTGATCTTGCGCCAATAATTGTTTCAAACCCTTTAGCATCGGCTGCGTCAAACTCGGGACTTTGCTATAACCCTTCGCCGATTTTTCAGATAATCTGGCATTAATCAATAAACACGGAACGTTAGCCTGATCGGCTTCAATCATCAAATTTGGCCAGAGTTCAGTTTCGACCAGAGCCAACATTTTAGGTTGATATTTTTCGATAAAACGACAGACTAATTTTTTTTGATCTGCTGGCAAATACACGGCCTGAAACAGCGATTCATATGGTGATTTTAAAAATAATTGTTTCGCACGCGCTTGTCCGGTTTTGGTGGTATTGGTAACTAAGACCGGATGACCTGCTTTGAGATAATGTTCAATCAGCGGCTGCGCAGCGTTAGTTTCTCCGACGGAAACCACATGAAACCAAATTGCATTACGGTTTTTAACTGGCTGAAATGGCCCAAAGCGCTCAATACACTCTTGCTGATATAGTTGGAAATCTTCAGCACGTTTTTTGATGCGCCATTGATATAGCGGCTTAATCAGCGCCAAAGCTGCGTTATACCAAAAAGGAGTAGTCAAATTATTACGCTCAAAAACGGTTTGAATCGGCAGAATATATCAGAGCATTATCCACATGTTAATGGATAATGCGTATTCAAGTGTCGATTAATAGGTTGAACGACCTGAACCAAATTTATTTTTCATGCTTGGATAATCAATATAGCCTTCGGCAACATCTGTTCCAATCATATTTTCCAACTGCAATTCATTCAGTGCAGCATTCGCTAGCAAACGTTCAAACAAATCTGGATTGGCAATATAAGCTTTACCAAAAGACACCGCATCGGCTTTACCTGAGGCCAATAAATCAACAGCATCTTCACGGCTTAAACGCATATTGGCAATGTACGGCACTCCATTTGAGCGCTGTTTCAGATAATCACTGATACTGTCATCCGCTAGATATTCACGGGTAAAGAAAAATGCAATCTTCCTCTGCCCCAACTGCTCTAAAGCATAGCCAAAGGTTTCACGTGGATCATGATCGCCCATGTCGTGTTCATCACCACGCGGCGCAAGATGCACACCTACACGACCTGCCCCCCACACTTCGATCAGCGCATCCACCACTTCAAGCAATAAACGTGCGCGGTTTTCGACAGAACCACCATACTCATCTTCACGTAAATTGGTTTTGCTTTGTAGGAATTGATCGATCAAATAACCATTGGCCGCATGCAATTCCACACCATCAAAACCCGCTTCTTTGGCTTTGATCGCAGACTGTTTGTATTGTTCTACAATGCTTTTGATTTCTGCAATCTCTAATGGACGTGGCACGACATATTCGCGTTTTGGGCGAAGCAGACTGACATAACCCGCCTGTTGTACCGCACTGGCAGAAACTGGTGTATCACCATTCAAAAGGTCGGGATGTGAGACACGTCCGACATGCCACAATTGTGCCACAATTAAACCTTGCTGTTCATGTACGGCTTGGGTCACCAATTTCCAGCCCTGAACTTGAGCATCGGTAAATAAACCCGGCGTCTGCAAATAGCCATTAGCTGCTTCTGAAATGACTGTTGCTTCTGAAATGATTAATCCAGCACTTGCACGCTGTGCATAATATTCAGCCATCATCGGCGTTGGAACACGGTCAATGGTTGCACGACTACGGGTTAGTGGCGCCATTACAACGCGATTTTTGAGGTGTAAATCACCCAAAATGAGAGGAGTATTAAGTTCAGCCATATATGTCTCGCCTAACACTTCAAATGCGAAAAATGATTTAAAGTGAGTTCTGCAGATAATCAATATATTGCTGAATGAGTTCTTCATTGCGTGAGAAATACGACCATTGACCATATTTCTCGGCTTGAATTAAGCCCGCCTGTTGTAACACAGACAAATGATTAGACATCGTAGACTGCGAAACATTACCGAGTTTTTCGATATTGCCAGCGCATACACCACGATTAAAGCCGCCACATTGTTCTTCTGACAAAAATTGTTCAGGTGTTTTCAACCATTCCAAGATTTGACGTCGAGTCGGATTGGCAAGTGCTTTAAAAATTAAATCAATATCCATAATTTAAACGGGTTTAATTAAATAAAAATTTGGACAACAAAGTTCTATTCAGCATCTTGAATACACTATATCGTATTTTTTCGATTTTTATATCGATTTTTTTAGATATATTGATCAAAAACAGATAGAACTTTGTTTTCTATATAAATTTAAATTACAAACCTTGTTTGAGGCTGGCTTCAATAAACTTATCTAAATCACCATCAAGTACTGCGCCGGTGTTTGAACTTTCCACACTGGTACGTAAGTCTTTAATACGCGAGTCATCTAAAACGTATGAGCGAATTTGGCTGCCCCAACCGATATCTGACTTGGTATCTTCCAACGCTTGTGCCGCATCATTACGTTTTTGCATTTCAAGTTCGTACAATTTTGCACGTAACTGTTTCCATGCATGGTCACGGTTGGCGTGCTGTGAACGTTGGTTCTGACATGCCACCACAATCCCTGTTGGAGCGTGAGTTAAACGTACCGCAGAGTCTGTTTTGTTAATGTGCTGACCACCCGCACCAGATGCACGATAGGTATCAGTACGTACATCAGCTGGATTGATTTCAATTTCAATATTGTCATCAATTTCAGGCGATACAAAAACCGCTGAGAATGAAGTATGGCGACGATTACCCGAGTCAAAAGGTGACTTACGGACTAAACGGTGTACGCCAGATTCTGTACGTAACCAACCATATGCATACTCACCTTCTACACGGATCGTTGCAGACTTGATCCCTGCCACATCACCATCAGACTCTTCCATCACTTCTGCTTTAAAGCCATGACGTTCAATCCAACGTAGATACATACGCAGTAACATCGATGCCCAGTCCTGTGCTTCAGTACCACCTGAACCTGCTTGAATTTCGACATAGCATGGGTTCGGGTCCATCGGATTACTGAACATACGACGGAATTCTAATTTCGCAAGTTCTGCTTCCGCTGAAGTTAACTCTGCTTGCACATCCACAAGTAAGCTTTCTTCTTCTGCTTCAACCGCAAGATCCAACATCGCTTGGGCATCTTCTAATTGAGTTGAAAGCCCTTCGAGCACGTTAATGACGTTTTCGAGTTCACCTTTTTCTTTTGCCATTGCTTGTGCACGGCTTTGATCATTCCAAATTGCTGGGTCTTCCAGCTCACGTAGAACCTCTTCTAAACGCTCTTTTTTCAGATCGTAGTCAAAGATACCCCCGTAATGTTTGACCACGGTCGTTTAAGTCTTTTAGCTGTAATAGATACGGATTAATTTCCACGTGAATTACTCTCAATCAAAAAATTTGGCTTAAATAGCCGCCTATTATATCACAGAGCATTTGCACAGTTTCAGCCAGATTGATCATCCAAATCATTGACTTTAATGTACATAATATGAACAATACGCTCGCATTACTATTTATTACATTTTTTTTACAACAATAATGTTTCGAGGGTTTTATGAAAAAGACATTACTTGCACTAGGATTAGCTGTTATCACTTCATCAACTTTTGCTTATGACGGCCAAATTGACGCTGGCTATACTTATACGAATTGGGATGATGACTTTACAGATTCAGATCATGCATTTGATGTAAAAGGCACTTTGTACTTTGATTCAGTACAAACTGGTAAAGGCCCATTAAATGAAGCTGCTTTTCTTGGTCACAATAGCAATGTTTATGCTAGTTATGGCTACAATATTGTGAAAAGCAATGAATATGCAGCTTTACTTGATAATACAATATTAGGCACTGCAAAAGACGAAGACCAATACCATACGCTTAATGTGGGCGTAGAATATTTTGTTGAACAATTTTACTTAAATGGTTCGATCGGATATCAAAAATGGGAAGGCGAATCTGAATTTAAAGCCCCTGGAATTTCACTTCGTGCAGATGATGATGCTGACCGCACAACATATAAAGCTTTAGTAGGTTACCTACCTGTTTCTAACCTATTACTTGCTGCAGGTATTGATGGCTATACTGGCGATGGTGATGACGAAGACAACCGTTTTGCTGTAAAAGCAAAATATGTTGCACCTTTGAACAATGGCCAATACATCAACCTTGAAGCCGATGGCGCTTTTGGTGATGTAGATGCTGTTACGATTGGTGCAGACTACTATTTCGACCAAGCTTTTAGCGTAGGTGCAGCTTATAACATCGTTGATGATGGTGATGAAGACACGGATTACTTCGCTATTCGTTCAAAATACTTCCTAAACCCGAACCTAGCAATCGGTGGTCAAGTTGGTTTTGGTGATGACGTTCAAGCGTTCAACATCAATGCAACTTTACGTTTCTAATTTCGTTTGAATTAGGAATGTGCATTAAAAAAGCACCTCAAATTTGAGGTGCTTTTTTCTTTTCGATGTAATATTTACTTTAAAAAAAGTCCAATTGTTGACCAAATAATCTACAAATTCATAATATCTACACAGTTTTAATAAAACAAAACATTAATAATAATTATATATTTTTCAATATCTTAAATAATTAAAATTACATAAAATTACCGAATACACAGTTCTGCAACTTTGCAGCGATTGACCATCTTTAAAAATTCTCTAGACTAAAACTTGTAACAAAAAATGTATTAAATTTAGCCAAACAATTTAGAGGGGTAGTTTCCATGAAAAAACTCGCAATTGCTTCAGCACTTCTTTCTGCACTTGCTATTACAGGTACAGCTCATGCTTATCAAGCAGAAGTAGGCGCTTCAGCTGGTTACATCGACCCAGATAATGGAAGCTCTGGCAGTGAATTTGGTGTAAACGGTACTTATTACTTCAACCCTGTTCAAACGCGTAACGCTCCTCTTGCAGAAGCTGCATTCTTAAACCGTGCAAGTAACGTAAATGCACACGCAACTTTCGCTGATCGTGGCAATGTTGACGACAATACTTATGGCGTTGGTATCGAATACTTCGTACCAAACTCAGATTTCTATGTATCTGGTGATGTAAGCCGTAATAATGTCGAAGTTGACACTGCAGTCGGCACAATAGACAACGATACAACTTATTATGCAGCTGAAGTGGGTTACCTTCCTGCACCTGGTTTCTTAGTTGCTGCCGGTCTAAAAGGTTGGGACAATGACGATGACGACGGTGTAGATCCAACTTTACGTGCTAAATACGTAACAACTTTAAGCAATGGTAAAGACATCAACCTTGAAGCGGGTGCAGCATTCGGTGATCTAGATGAATTCAATCTAGCAGCGGATTACTTCATCGACAAAACATTCAGTGTTGGTGCTGACTACTACAACAACGATGTCACTGATCGTAACGAAGTAGGGATCAATGCACGTAAATTCTTCAACCAACAAGTGAGCCTTGAAGGTCGTGTTGGTTTCGGTGAAGTTGGCAACAATGACTACAATTCATTTGGTGTAGCAGCGAAATACCGCTTCTAATCCATTGAAGTCAAAACCATAAAAAAAACCGCTCTTCTGAGCGGTTTTTTATTTGCCTGTAAAAATGGAATTTATTGAGCCAAGTGTAAAACTCTCAATTGAACACTGACATTTCCTCTAAATTCATTTTTATCGAGTTCGTAGACCAAGCGGATTTGATCTTGCATAGGATTAAATTCATATTTTTCTGCCGCATTAAATGCAATTGCGTCCACCATTAAGCCATTATCTAAAGCAAGTTTTAATTTCAGATGCACATCTTTCAACCAACGATAATCTAAAACTTTAAATAGGCCTTCATAGACCGGTGCAGGAAATTTTTGTCCCCATGGACTTAAATTTTGCAGAAGATCCACGGTTTCGACATTAATGGCCGAATCAGGCAATTCACCATCTGTCCAAATAGTGGCCTGAAATAAACTTTCATCTTGCTCAGCGATGAGTGCTTCAAAAGCGGTTTTAAATTCAGAAAAATGCTGCTTTTGAATGGTTAGTCCTGCTGCGGCAGCATGTCCACCAAAATGACTCACTAAATGCGGATGTAATTCAGCAATACGCTCAATACTGTCTCGAATATGAATACCTTCGATAGAACGCGCAGAGCCTTTAATATGTACGCCATCCTCATCTGCGGCAAAGACGATTGCAGGTCTATGAAATTGTTCTTTCAAACGCCCTGCAACAATCCCAATCACCCCTTGATGCCAATGCTGTTCAAACATGATCAAGGCTGCAGGTAAGTTATCCTGATCAAGCTGAATATGTTCTAACTCAGCCAGAGCTTCCTGTTTAATCTGCCCTTCGACTTGGCGTCTTTCAATATTGAGTTGATTCAACTGCTGCGCAATCGGATAAGCCGTACTTAAATCTGCCGCAATCAGACACTCAATCCCAATATCCATAGTCTCCATACGCCCAGCTGCATTGAGTCGTGGGCCGACCACAAAGCCCAAGTCCTGTGCTTTTAACTGTGCAGGATCACGACCGGCAATATCCAATAATGCACTGATCCCTGGACGACATAATCCTTGCTGTATCCGCTTCAAACCAGCATCGATCAAAATCCGATTATTCAGATCTAGACTTGCAACATCGGCATAAGTGCCTAAGGCCACCAAGTCCAAATATTGGCTGAGGTTGGCTGTGGATTTAGCATTTTTTTTACGCATACTGGCCAAATTTGCCAACACATAAAATGCAACACCTACGCCAGCCAAGGCTTTACTTGGAAATTCACATCCGAACTGATTCGGATTTACCACCGCTTCTGCTAGTGGTGTTTCCTTTGTGGTCAGGTGATGATCGGTAATGATCACCTGCATACCATGTGCCTGTGCCTGCGCTACACCAGCATGGCTCGAAATACCATTATCGACCGTAATCAGCACATCTGGTGTAAAGCTCACGAAGGCCAAATCAGCAATGGCGGGTGTCAGGCCATAACCATACTTAAAACGATCTGGAACCAGATATTCAACATCCGCGCCCATGTCACGCAGTGCCAAGACCATCAATGCAGTACTGGTTGCACCATCGGCATCATAATCACCCACAATGACGATTTTCTTTTGAGTATCAATTGCTTGATCGATTATTTCAATCGCTTGCTCTAAACCCTTTAAGTTTGGCGCATGTAAGTGCTTAAGCTTCAATTCCAGCTCTTGTGCGGAAGAAACCCCGCGACGTGCCAATAAGTCAGCAATAAACGGGGCAACGCCCTGAATATCTTCAGGGCGCGTCAAATAGGGTCTTTGTTGAATTAAAAGTTTAGACATTTATGGCATCAGTCGCTGTAAAACCCATTGACCATCCTGTTGTTCATAACTCAAGCGGTCATGTAAACGATTCGGACGGCCTTGCCAAAATTCATAATAATCCGGAACTAAACGATAGCCGCCCCAAAACTCAGGTTTCTCCAAAATGTCTTTGCTTTCCACTTGATCATGCAAATTTTGGAATCGCTGTTGTAATTCTTCACGACTGGCGATAACACCACTTTGTGGAGTGCTAATGTGTGCTGCGATTTGGCTGTCACGCGGTCGTTTATGGTAATAATCCGTCGATTCTTCAAGAGAAATCTTTTCCACACGACCACTGACCCGAATTTGACGTTCCTGCTCTTGCCAATAAAACAATAATTCTGCATAAGGATTATCGAGCAGATCGTTACCTTTTTGACTGTCATAGTTGGTGTAGAAGTCATAACCTGCATGGGTCGCACCGCGCAACAAGACCGTCCGCACATGCGGACGACCTTGGGCATTTGCCGTCGCCAAAGACATGGCATAGGGTTCATGCAATTGTGCTGCTAAGGCATGGTTAAACCATAATAAAAACTGCTCATGTGGATCACGGTTCACCTGATCTTCATGCAACTCACCTTTTTGATAAGTTAAACGCAGTTCACTTAAGTCCTTAATCACATCATTCATGCAATTTCCCCTCTTGATTTAAGCTGCATTGGCACGAACAGCATCAGCCAAATGATTTGCTAACGCTGTGACTTCTTCAAGGTCATTACCTTCAACCATGACTCGAATGACCGGCTCTGTGCCTGATTTACGAATCAAGATGCGACCACGTCCTTTAAGCTGAGCTTCAGCTTTTTCAAACTCGCTCACCAGTGCAGGTACAGCGTAGGGATCAAACATCGCAGCCAAGCGAACATTCACCAAGACATTTGGTAATAACTCAAACCCTTCCACCAATTCATGCAAAGCTTTACCTTGCTCAACCATCACCGTTAACACCTGAAGTGAAGCAATGATCGCATCACCTGTGGTGCTCTTGTCCAAAGTCAAGATATGACCTGATGGCTCACCACCCGTTACCCAACCCTTTTCTTCTAGGCCTTGTAAAACATAGCGGTCACCGACTTTGGCACGAAGCAACGGCACTTTGGCTTGATCTAAAGCAATTTCAAGTGCCATATTACTCATCACAGTACCCACGATACCCGCAGGCTTTTGACTCGCTTGAGTGGCTAAAATATAGAGAATATGGTCACCAGTAATTTGCTGACCGTTTTTATCGACCATAATCACGCGGTCGGCATCACCGTCAAAGGCAATCCCTAAATCCGCCTGATGTTCAACCACTGCTTTTTGTAAAAACTCAGGATGCGTCGAACCACAGTCTTTATTGATATTCAAACCATCCGGTTCGTTAAACAGCGCAATCACTTTTGCACCCAGTTCACGATATACCGATGGACCGACACTATAGGCTGCACCATTGGCACAGTCCACCACAATTTTTAAGCCTGTCAGGTCAAAATGGTACGGGAAGGTTGATTTACAAAACTCGATATAACGACCATTGGCATCTTTTACACGCACACTTTTACCTAAGTTTGCAGGGTCTTCGATCACCAAGTCATTTTCAAGTTCTTTGTTTATGGCTTCTTGAATTTCATCCGGCAATTTTTTACCTTCGCTCGAGAAAAACTTAATGCCGTTGTCAAAATAAGGATTATGCGACGCCGAGATCACGATGCCTAAGCTGGCATGTAATGCACGGGTTAAATGGGCAATAGCCGGTGTAGGTAATGGACCCAGCAAATGAACATAAACACCTGCTGCGTTTAAACCGGCTTGTAATGCTGACTCTAAAATATAGCCCGATAATCGGGTATCTTTACCTAGTACAACGATGGGCTTTGCTTTTTTACTGTATTGTTTTAATACTTTACCTGCGGCAAATCCTAGTTTTAATGCAAATTCAGGGGTAATAGGCAATTCACCGAATTTGCCACGAATGCCATCTGTACCAAAATAACTCATGTTGTACTCACTTCTTAATGGTGATCTTAATCATCACTTTTTACTGTAAATACTTTACACCAAAAACAAAAAGGCCGTCATATTAATGACGGCCTTTTCGGCTAAAAGCTACTAAATATCAACCAACACGGTAGTTTGGTGCTTCTTTAGTAATAGTCACGTCATGTACGTGAGATTCAGACATACCTGCCGCAGTAATTTTGACAAACTGTGCATTTTTACGTAAGTCATCGATCACCGCAGAACCGGTATAACCCATAGATGAACGTAAACCACCCATCATTTGATGAACGATGTTACCCATAGGGCCTTTGTACGGTACGCGACCTTCAATACCTTCTGGTACAAGTTTTTCAGCACCGGCTTTTGAGTCTTGGAAATAACGGTCAGCAGAACCTGTTGCACCTGCCATCGCACCCAATGAACCCATACCACGATAAGCTTTGTAGTAACGACCTTGGAAGAATTCAACTTCGCCCGGTGCTTCTTCAGTACCTGCCATCAATGAACCCACCATAATGGTACTCGCGCCTGCACCAATCGCTTTTGCCATATCACCAGAGAAACGGATACCACCGTCTGCGATCAATGGAATTTGATCTTTTAGTGCATTGGCAACGCTGTCAATCGCAGAGATTTGTGGCATACCAATACCAGCCACAATACGTGTAGTACAGATTGAACCCGGGCCAATACCCACTTTCACTGCATCTGCGCCAGCATCTAATAATGCAAGAGCTGCATCACCAGTCGCGATGTTACCGCCAATCACTTGAACTTGTGGATAGTTGGCTTTAACCCAACGTACACGTTCAATTACACCTGCAGAGTGACCATGTGCTGTATCAACAACAATCGCATCAACACCCGCTTCTACCAATGCTTCTACACGGCTTGGTGTTTCTGCACCTGTACCAACTGCAGCACCAACGCGTAAACGACCTAAGTCATCTTTGCAGCTGTTTGGATAGTTTTCAGCTTTACGGAAATCAGTAACCGTGATTAAACCTTTCAGTTCGTTGTTGTCATTTACAACAAGGACTTTTTCAATACGGTGTTTTTGAAGTAATGCTTGGATATTTTCTTTTGATTCGTTTTCACGAACAGTCACCAAACGATCATGGCCTGTCATGATGTTACTAACAGGTTGCTCAAGATTGGTTTCAAAACGAGTGTCACGACCAGTAACAATACCCACCACTTGACCGTCTTTCACCACTGGTACACCGCTGATGTTATTTGCTTGAGTTAAAGCAATCAGCTCACGTACAGTCGTTTCTGGTGTAACGGTAATTGGGTCTTTCACCATACCTGCTTCAAATTTTTTCACGCGGCGAACTTCTGCAGCTTGTGCAGCAATATCCATGTTTTTATGCAGGATACCGATACCACCGTTTTGCGCCATTGCAATTGCCATACGTGATTCAGTCACAGTATCCATCGCAGCAGAAACAAGTGGAATATTCAAATTGATGCCACGTGTGAAACGTGTCTTAAGAGAGACATCTTTTGGGAGAACAGTAGAATAGGCAGGGAGTAATAAGACATCATCAAAGGTTAGGGCTTCTTGAACGATGGTCAACATAACAGTCTCGCTGGTAATTTCCGTGAGCCATTATATACAAATTTCCGTTCAATTTTCATTTTAATTGCGGCAATTCTTTACGGAGTTTTCAATATTAACCATCGAATATGCTGTTTTCAGCAAGAATACACTGAGGGTTAGTCAGCAACTTGTTCAATACAGGCAGAATCCGAAGACTCTACCGCTTAATTTCAATAAATTTATTCTGGAACTAAAGCCTTAACTGACTTGATCGAAATCTTCATCATTTTCAGCGTCATGCAGTGGAATACTGATCAATGGAATCATTTGATGCGCGATGCGTGCTTTATTACATTGCTCATCAGCTATCTGCACACTTTTACATGTGGAACTGCGCGCCTCGTACACACTACAACTCACTGCTTGCCCAATTTCACCACCCAAAGCGATACAACGAGACTGTGTTTGATTGGTGCCCGCCATACATGAATACACAGCATTAACCGGCTCAGTATAATGTTCGGGCATATTCAGCCCTTCTGCCCAATAAAAAGAAACGCGATAGTGGGCACAACATGCTCCACAGGTTAAACATGCATCCTGAGTCGGTATTTGAGACAACATTTTTATCTATTCTCGTCATCTAAAAGCTTATTTTATGGACAAAAAATATTAAAAAATGTTATCTGCAAACTCAATTATTTTTTCTGGATTTTCAAGTCATTATACTGGGCAAGTAAAGACTGTTTCATCCATTAAATCGACACCACACTGCAAGGTTTCGATCCAATCTAAGAATTGATTGATCTGTTCTTTACCAATAAATGGCGTGCCGTGCTGCGGTACGATCATTTCCACATCCATCGTCCGTACCATGTTGACCCACAGACGGATCACTTTGTTTGAACACATGTAGCGCTGATGGAAGCCTTTCATTTTAGGAATATGAGCGGCAAAATTTTCTAAAGGTTTAGAGGCATCATCCACCATAGATGCGCCCATATCCCCTGAGAATAAAATTTTGGCAATCGGGTCATAAAATTGGAAGTTACCAACTGAATGTAGGAAGTGTGCAGGAACAGCCACCAAATGACTGTTGCCTAATGGAATCACCTGACCATGATCTGGCAGTTCGATCAAACGATCCAACCAATTGCCTTTCATGCGGTCACTCATAAATGCAGAGTTTAAATGCGGTAAGAAACGCGCCCACAGCTTAGATGCTACCACTTTGGCGTCAGTATAAACCAACCAACGTGGCATCGAGGTAATAATGTCTGGGTCCTGATGTGAGGCCATCACATAGTCAAGATTGGTCAAACGGGTATATTTATTCAGTTCCATAGTCAGTGGGACATAGGTCAAGTCACCACCCGGATCGAGCACCGCTGCGCGCTCATTATCCAAAATCAGGAACTGGTTCGCCTGTACGCCCTCGCCTTTTACCAAGCTGGTAAAGCTAATACATTTATGCTTTCCATCATCATAAAGTACCTGTGATGTTGTGCGTTCGAAAGCCATTCCCATTCCCCAAATTTTTTATCAAAAAAAATATATTCTATAGGTGAATAACATATATTTATTTAGGGAAACTTACAATAAATATTAAGTCAATATTATCTGAAATATCAGTGAATTGGGTCTCATTTATTGGCAAAGAATCCTGAGTTTTTAACTCAGGATTTCATGTATTTTTAATATGGTGAGATCATTATTTAAAATAAATAGTGTTGTGCCAACGCAGCCAAACCAATCACCAAGAATACCAAGGCGCCAATTTTATGAATCAGTGAAATCGGTAGTTTTTCAGCTAGCTTGTTCCCAATAAATACCGCAGGCGCATTAACCAACATGATGCCTAATGTCGTCCCCAAAGTCACCCAGCCAATACTGTCAAAGCGTGCAGCCAGTGCAACAGTGGCAATTTGGGTTTTATCTCCAATTTCAGCCAAGAAGAACAAAACGAAAGTGGCGGTGAAAACCCCATATTTTTGCCACTTATTGATACTTTCAGATTCATCATCCAATTGATCGGGGATCAACATCCACACCGCCATAGCAATAAAGCCCAGAGAAACGATCCACAATAAAACGGTTGGACTTAAAACAGTGGTAATCCATTGACCCAGCACAGCAGAAACCCCGTGGTTCACCACAGTCGCGAGGAAAATTGCAATTAAGATCGGAACGGGTTTACGAAAACGTGCAGCAAGCAGTAAGGCAAGTAATTGTGTTTTATCGCCCATTTCTGACAGGGCAACAACAGCAAGGGAAATGAAGAAAGCGGTTAACATGGTGCATTTCTCTGGCTAGCAATAACATATACCGATGATTTATCCCTCCTGCTAGCCAATGTGCAGAGTGATAAATCAAAGGTCTTGCCAACAAAAGAAAGCTACGAAGAGCTCATTTGGTTCTTTGCTATGATGACCATGCTCGTTTTAGAGCAAATATGTTGACCATCACCTTTTTACTTTGCGTAAAAAGCGGCTACTCCCCAATGAAGTAATGCTATTCTAGCGAGGAATGCATGTTTTCGCAATTTTAATTTTCGATGACTCAATTTGATATGCAAAACAATAATCAAAAATTTCAAGAATTTATTCAACACTATATGCATGTGCAGGATGTATTAATCATTGCAGGCGGCCCGTCTCAGCTCAGTTTTGACTTAACCACCATTTAGCCCTCAAAAAAGCTGCTAATCATTTGCTGTAATCAAAGTTTTCTTCAACTTCCTCAGGCTCAAATTGCCCATCATTCAGATTATGCGTGGTGGTTACACTATCAACCCATGCTCAAAGCCTGCTTTCAAGGTGACATCATTAGCGGATGTGGTTTAGGTCACAACCGTCCATATCCTGAACATGAAGTGATTAACTTCAAAACCGTGCGCATCGATACGCAAGCGGAGTTATTTCATTCACCGTACTTTGTGTATGGTAATAATTGCGGCCTTCAAGCCTATTCACTCGCACATCTCTTTCAACCGCAGCGTATTTGGCTGATGGACTATGACTTCCAGCACCAACAGGGCCAAACACATGCGTATCAACATGTACAAGAACTGGGGCATTATGAAAAGTTTTAGGGCTTATTTTTAAAAGACTTCCAACGCTTTGAACATTTACGACATAAGCTTTGGTCGACGGCGCACCCACATCGTACGCTTCCACTCACCTACAACCTCAACGCAAACTCGGCATTAAAGCTCTACCCTTCACCCATTGAACTTCCTGATTGGCTTTGTCAGTCCACCACCACGCCATAAAAAAACCCTGCCAAAGCAGGGTTCATTTTGCAACTTAAACAGGTCAGATTAGATCAATAAAGTTCGGATATCTTTGAGCAGCTTCGTCAGTTTATTGGCAAAACGTGCAGCGTCCGCTCCATTAATCACACGGTGATCGTATGACAATGACAGCGGCAGCATCAAACGTGGATCAAAGCTTTCACCATTCCATACTGGCTGCATGGTTGCAGGTGAAATACCCAAAATCGCCACCTGTGGCCAGTTGACCAACGGTGTAAATGCCGTACCACCAATTGAACCCAAACTGGTAATGGTAAAGTTCGCACCTTGTAGATCTTTCGGCGACAGTTTTTTGTCACGTGCTTTTTGACTCAGTTCACCCAGCTCAATTGCAATCTGCTTAATCGATTTTTGATCTGGATTACGCAGTACAGGCACGGTCAAACCATCAGGCGTTGCCACGGCAATCCCCATGTGGATTTCATTGCGTAACAATACTGACTTGCCATCATCAGACAAATGACCTGCAAATTCACGCTCTTCTTTCAACAAGTAAGCCACTGCTTTGATGATGAAGGCCATAATGGTTAAGCCAATACCTTCTTTCTTAAAGTTGGCTTTTAAATCATTACGCCAAGCTTCAAGATCGGTAATATCCGCAGCATCGAACTGCGTCACTTGCGGGATAAAATTGTTTAAAGACAATTGCGGAATCGACACTTGTTGTAAACGTGTCAAAACTTTCTCTTCGATACCACCAAAAGCATCAAAGCTTGGCAATTTCGGTAAGCCTGAAACCTGTGCCACAGCTTGAGCTGCAGGTGCAACTTGCGGAGTGGTCAAACGGGTTTTTACATAAGCGAATAAATCTTCTTTCATTAAACGCTCATGCGGGCCAGATGCTTTGACTTCTGCCAAAACCACACCTAATTCACGTGCAAGCTTACGAACGGCCGGACCTGCATACACTTTGGCATTGGCAGCATTTTGCTCTTTGGTGAGCTTATCTGCGCCTTGTGGTTGCGGTGCTGCTTCAACTTTGCTTTCAGCTTTAGGTGCAACTGTCGCAGGCTGTGCTACAACTGGTGCAGGTTTCGCTGCTGGCGCTGGTGCAGGTGCTGCAACAGCTTGACCTTCGGCTTCAATCGTCACTAAAGCGACGCCTTCAGAGACACTTTGCCCTAACTGAACATGAATCGCGGTGATTTTACCAGCGGTAGAGCTTGGCACTTCTACCGTTGCTTTGTCTGATTCCACCACGATGATGCTTTGGTCTTTTTCAACCACATCACCCACAGCGACTAAAATTTCAGCCACCGCTGCTTTATCAACACCTAAGTCAGGCACTGCAATTTCTACAGGTCCAGACGCTGCAGCTGTAGACGGCGCTGATGACGACTCTGCAACAACGGGTGCAGTAACAGGCTGTGCAGTTTCTTGCACAGGAGCCGATTCAACCGCAGCAGATGAAGACGCCATTTTCACCGTTAAAATCACTACGCCTTCTTTCACTACATCGCCAGCACTGATCGTAATCGATTCGACACGGCCTGATACAGTACTTGGGACTTCGACTGTCGCTTTATCTGATTCCACTACGATAATACTTTGATCGACATCAATCTCATCACCAACAGAGACCAAAATCTCACTCACCGTAGCTTTCTCTACGCCAATATCAGGGACTTGCACATCGATACTTTGCGACTGAGGAGCATTGGCTGCAACAGGTGCTGCTGCAGCTTGTTCTGCTTCCACAACCGGAGTTGGTTCTGCTGCTTGGTCTTCAGTTGCATTTTGTACTGGCTCAGCTGTAGCAGCACTTTGACCTCCTGATTCCAACTCGATCAGCACAGCACCTTCAGCAACACTGTCACCCAGATTAACTGCAATGCTTTTCACCACGCCTGCCGAAGTGCTTGGCACTTCAACAGAGGCCTTATCAGACTCTAACAACACAATACTGTCATCAACGCTAATAGTGTCGCCGACTTTCACTAAAATCTCAGCGACCGTTGCTTTATTTACACCAATATCAGGAGTCGTAATTTGCATGATTAGTTCTCCTCTTTGTAGTCAGCCACCGCATGCAGTTCCGGCGTTTCTTGCGGAGCCCATGCCACTGGACGGTCAGTATCTAGTTCAAAGCTTGAGATGGCATCTTTAACTAAACGTGCATCAACTTCGCCTTCATCCGCGAGTTTTTTCAATGTTGCTACCACAATATGTGCGGCATCAACACCAAAGTAGCTACGTAAGTTGCCACGTGTATCTGAACGACCATAACCATCTGTGCCTAATGCCACGAATGGACGATTGTCTGGAAGATAGGCACGGATTTGTTCGCTATATGCACGCATGTGATCGGTTGCCGATACCACAATACCGTCTTTTTCACGAAGTAATTGAGAGACCCAAGCTTCTTTCGTATCTTCAGCCAACGGATGTAAGCGGTTGTATTCTTCACACGCCATACCATCACGAGCTAATTCGTTAAAGCTAGTGACGCTCCACACGTTTGAATGAATTTGATATTCATCACGAAGGATTTTCGCCGCTTTAATCACTTCACGCAGAATCACACCTGAACCCATCAACTGAACCGTTGCTTTCTCATCTTCTTCGAAGAGATACATACCACGTTTAATGCCTTCTTCAGCACCTTCAGGAATAGCAGGGTGTTCGTAGTTTTCATTCATTACTGTTAAGTAGTAGAACACACGCTCTTGGTTCACGTACATGCGTTTTAAACCGTCATGTACGATTACTGCCAACTCATAACCAAAACATGGGTCATAAGAAATACAGTTTGGAATCGTATTTGCCAAGATATGTGAATGACCATCTTGGTGCTGTAAACCTTCACCGTTCAGTGTTGTACGACCCGCAGTTGCACCTAACAAGAAACCTTGCGCCTGTGCATCACCTGCAGCCCATGCAATATCGCCAATACGCTGGAAACCGAACATCGAGTAGTACATATACATCGGAATCATTGGCAAGTTATTGGTTGAATAACTGGTTCCTAACGCAGCCCAAGCACTCATCGCACCCGCTTCGTTAATCCCTTCTTGTAACATGTGACCATCTTTAGCTTCACGGTAATGCATCAACTGTTCTTGGTCTTCAGGGGTATATTTTTGACCATGCGCAGCATAGATCCCCAACTGACGGAACATACCTTCCAAACCGAAAGTACGCGCTTCATCTGGCACAATTGGTACGACACGATCTTTAATGGCTTTTTCTTTCAATAATGATGAAATCAAACGTACCATCAACATGGTCGTCGATTGCTCTTTACCGCCACTGCCTTTCAGTACCGCATCAAACACAGACAATTCAGGAATCGCCAGCTGTTCACTTTCTTTACGACGTGCAGGTAAATAACCACCCAATGCCTCACGACGCGCCTTCATGTATTTCAATTCAGGCGAGTTTTCACTCGGACGATAGAATGGCACTTCTTCAAGCTGTTCATCGGTAAATGGCAAGTTGAAACGGTTACGTACATATTTCAACGACTCAAGCTGCATTTTCTTGATTTGATGCGTCTTGTTGACTGCTTCAATCTCTTCCGACAAACCATAACCTTTGACTGTTTTTGCCAAGATAACTGTTGGCTGACCTGTTTCCTTCATCGCTTCGGCATAAGCCGCATACACTTTGAATGGGTCATGACCACCACGGTTCAGGTTATCAATATCTTCATCGCTTAAGTTGCGAACCAACTCTTCAGCTTCAGGATATTTACCAAAGAAATGCGCACGCGTATACGCACCGCCTTTCACTTGATAGCGTTGGAAGTCACCATCAACCGCTTCTTCCATCACCGCTTTTAAGGCACCTGAATCATCTTTTGCCAGTAGCGGATCCCAATGACGACCCCATACCACCTTAATCACACGCCAGCCTGCACCACGGAACAATGATTCAAGTTCTTGAATAATTTTACCGTTACCACGAACTGGGCCATCTAGACGCTGTAAGTTACAGTTCACGACCCAAATCAGGTTGTCGAGCTTTTCACGGCCTGCAAGTGAAATGGCACCTGTACTTTCAGGCTCATCCATCTCACCATCACCGAGGTAAGCCCAAACTTTACGGTTTTCTTCTTTGATCAGGCCACGGTTCATCAAGTACTTTTGAATGTGTGCTTGATAGATCGACATGATCGGGCCTAGACCCATCGATACGGTTGGGAACTGCCAATAATCTGGCATCAAGTACGGATGTGGGTATGAAGGTAAACCTTTACCGCCAACTTCACGACGGAAATTATTTAAATGTTCTTCAGTCAAACGACCTTCTAAGAACGAACGTGCATAGATACCTGGCGCACAGTGACCTTGATAATAGATCATGTCACCGCCAAAGCTGTCGCTATTGGCACGGAAGAAGTGGTTAAAACCCACGTCATATAAAGTGGCAGATGATGCAAAACTTGCCAAGTGACCACCTAAATCGTCACCTGTTTTATTGGCACGCAGTACCATCGCTAAGGCATTCCAGCGGATCAGCGCACGAATACGGCGCTCCATATCCGAATCACCCGGCATAGGCGGTTGTTCTTCAACTGAAATGGTATTTAAGTAAGGAGTATTTAGTCGCTGAATGGGAACGTGCTTAGCAATCGCTTGTTGATAGAGTTTTTCAAGCAAAAATGCAGCGCGGTCAGTTCCCATGTGCTGTAAAACTGAATCAAATGCGTCCTGCCATTCTTGGGTTTCTTGCGCATCTGTATCGCCATAAAACGCCATACTTCACCTATCCTATGTGCTAAATATATGGCTCTATTAGTACCATATTTTGGCTAGGCTGAGTTATCGCCACAGATGAATACGAAATAGCTCTATTATTTATTTACTAAATACTTATTGATTAACAATTACACAAATTTACATTTTTGGGTCAATTTTCGCCATATTTCATACAGACAATATTTTTTAGAATGATAATTTTATAGTTATTAGCGATAAATAAAAAAGCCATTGTCTGTAGAGGTTCAGACAATGGCTTCGTATACAGATGTTGTATGCGCTTATGGCAACATCGCTAAATACGTCGATGGGTTTTTGCGTTGACCATCTTTCACTACTTCGTAATGCAAATGTGGGCCAGTACAACGACCAGTACAACCAACGTTAGCAATATGCTCACCCGCAGCAACACGGTCGCCTACACGTGCAATTAAGCGTGATGCATGTGCATAACGTGTCAGGTAACCATTACCATGGTTGATTTCAACATATTGGCCATAACCTGTGCCCCAGCCTGATTTGGTTACAATGCCTGGACCCGTTGCATAAATAGGTGTACCACTTGCCGCAGAAAGATCTAAACCTGAATGATTTTCTGCACGGCCACCCATGGTACGGCCACCATAATTTGAGCTCACGCGCTTCATGTCTGGAAGTGGGTGGGCAATTAACCATGAATATGGATTATTTGAACTTGCTGAATAGTTTTGAGAGGAATTGCTTGAACCGTATTTTTTTGCGATTGTCGCATTGTTGAGTTCAATTGATTTTTCACGAATTTGAACATTCAACTTCGTTTCCGCTGGAACATCAATATCATTGCTTTCAGAGTAAGCACCTTGAGACAAAGTGCGAGTTAACTGTTCAATACGATCTGATGAGTCTGCTTGATTTAATTCAACTAAATCTGCAAAAGCGACTGAAGCGGCCGAAGCTGCCAATGAAAACGCCAATAAAATACGTCGTAAATGCATAAAAAACCTCTATAAACTGTTCTCTTTTGTTCCTTGTGTGATTTCGTCCTTGATATCAGCCAAAAGGAGCGCATAAGATTAAGACATAAACATGTAGGAAATATGTATGTCAGAACCTGTCAACGTCTTTCAACCAACAAGAAAACACATAAAAACAGGAAACTTGTCGTTTCTCTCAACGCAAGTTGCTGCATGGCAGAAACTTACGAAAATTGTTCAACCGCTATTGCCCCAACCGGATCAATGGCAAGTTGTTTGTTATATAAATGGTGTACTTATATTAACTGGAGAAAATCAGGCACTGATTAGTCAGTTGGCCTATTTGCAAAAGCAATATATTGCACAATTATCACAAATATACGAATTCAAGGATTTGCACAAGATTCAAGTCCGTCTGAGAACTCCGTCTCCAACGCCCCATTCCCCTGAAAAAATTTCAAGAACCCTCAGTACAGAAACTCAGGATTTACTCCGTAATGCTGCTGACTTTGTGAGCGACCCTAAGCTTAGCCAAGCAATGCTGCGTTTGGCAAGCAATAAAAAGTAACCACCCAGTTGTAACAGACAAATTTGAATGCTCAGAATGTGACAGACTTAACACTTACAAATGATACAATATAACATCACTATTATAAGACAATGACTTATGTCACATTCACATAACTAATTGGGCAATCATTAATGTCATCAAATGTTACAATTTCATAGCTATCTGGATCACTTTTGACATTGCGTAATAACTGATTATTTAATGCATGACCTGACTTATAGGCATCATATTTCGCAATAATTTGATGACCAAGCAAATATAAATCACCCACAGCATCTAATATTTTGTGACGAACAAACTCATCCGAGAAGCGTAAACCCTCTTCATTGACCACACCATTTTCATCTACGCCAATGGCATTTTCGAGACTCGCCCCCAAAGCCAAATTATTGGCTTTGAGATAATCCAAATCTTTCATAAAGCCAAAAGTCCGCGCTTCACTGACTTCATAGACAAATGTTTCGGTTGAAAAGTCGATGGTTGCCGATTGAAATTCTTTCTTAAATGCAGGATGGTCAAAATCAATCGTAAAATTTAATTGGAAACCGTCATGCGGTTGAAAGGCAGCACGTTTATCATCAATCAGTGCTTCGACAGGTTTAAGTATTTTTATGAATTTTTTAGGTGCATTTTGTTCTTGTAGTTCACCTTGCATAAGCAAATAAATGAACGGGCCTGCACTCCCATCCATAATAGGCACTTCAGATGCCGACACTTCCACAATCAGGTTATCAATCCCTAAACCAGCAATCGCACTCATAATGTGCTCAATTGTGCCCACCTTGGCGTTTTCTTGCACCAAGTTAGAACACATGAATGCTTCTTGAATCAGCATAGCATCAGCTGGAATATCAATCGGTGGATTTAAGTCGATACGACGAAACACAATGCCCCCATCGGCATGATGTGGCACAAAGTTAATCATCACTTTTTGCCCACTATGCAGTCCGATGCCACTCGCTTTCACGATGCGTTTCAGGGTACGTTGTTTCAACATGTGTCTTCTATCATCAGTTCACAAAACCGCTATACGTTAGCATATTTAGCCATTGATAAAAAACAAAAAGGTAGCTGATCAGCTACCTTTTGTAATCAATAGACACTTAAGTCATTGAATTTATGTTATTTACGTTGCTGATTTTTCAAGTAGTCTTGAATACTCATTGGCGTAGGGCGTGAATTCGATGCTGACGCCGCCGCAGCCGCCGGAGCAGCTGCTTCATTGTGCTGACGTTGAATCGCTGGTACATCATCTTCATCTACAGGTGCTTGTGCAGAAGCGACTGTACGCGTTGCTTGTGCGACAGGGCGTTTCACTGGCTCAGCAGAATCGGCAGAATTACGCGTTAAACCCGTTGCGATCACAGTTACACTAATTTCATCACGTGCATCTGGATCAAATACCGTACCGTAGAAAACTTGACCTTCATCAAGATCCACAATTTGGTTCACTACATCAGTGATTTCTTCAATTTCACCGAAGGTTACGTCATCGCCACCTGTTACGTTAATCAAAATGCCTTTTGCATTCATGATCGTCACGTTATCTAACAATGGGCTACGGATCGCTTGTTCAGCAGCTTGACGTGCACGGTTTTCACCACGACCAGAACCTGCACCCATCATGGCATAACCACGTGTACTCATCGCAGTTTTCAAATCGGCGAAGTCAAGGTTGATATGACCAGGACGCACCACAAGATCGAAGATACTACGTACAGCATTTAACAGTACGTCGTCTGCTTTTTTGTAAGCATCTTTCATCGAGATATCACGGAACACTTTTAGCAGGCGTTGGTTCGGAATAATAATCAGAGAATCAACATGTTGCTCAAGTGCTTCGATACCTTTCTCAGCAGATTGCTGACGACGTTTACCTTCAAAGTTAAACGGAGTCGTCACCACACCTACCGTTAAGATACCCATTTCTTTGGCAATTTCAGCAACAACTGGCGCAGCACCTGTACCTGTACCACCACCCATACCTGCAGTCACGAACACCATGTCCGTTCCTTCAAGGTGTTGGCGAATCAACTCACGGCTTTCTTCAGCAGCAGTTTGACCCACTTGTGGATTTGCACCTGCACCCAAACCACGGGTACTTTGCTCACCCAGTTGGATTTTAAATTGTGCATTCATGCGATCGAGTGCTTGTTTGTCTGTATTGGCACAAACAAATTTCACACCCTCGATATCTGATTCCAACATGTGTTGCACAGCGTTACCGCCAGCACCACCTACACCGAATACTGTGAAACGGGCTTGACCGTTGCTGTCGCTTTGATCATCTTCTAAAAATTCAAATGAGGCCATGCCTAAAAAATTCCTAATCCATAATTGGCAGACACTTCAGCCCGTATACTGCCTTGATCTTAATAAAAATTGTTTTTTAGAATGCTGTCCAAGTTCCAGCTTGTCAAGTACAAGCAATAATCCGTACAACTTCCCAACAATATTCCCAAATATTTCAACTTAAAAGATCGACTTCAAGGTGTCATTGAAGCCCGACCATGCCCGTTTTACCCGATTCAATACTGAAAGTTTTTCCGTATCTTCTGGCTCAACGATCGTATCTTGTGTTTCGCTTTGACTGAAAATTAACAGACCTGCGGCAGTCGCGTATTGTGAACGACGTAAAGCGGCTTGCTGTTGATCATCGGCATACACTTGCATAGGTGGATTACCTAAATGTGCAGAGACACCTAAAATCCGGCGTGCAAATGTCACCATTCCTTCAATTTGGCAGGCATCACCTGTGAGTACAACACCATGGTATAAACCATGAATTGCACCATGATCGACCAATTCATTACGCACTTGATTAAAGATTTCTTCATAGCGCGCAATAATGATTTCGGTCAGTTCAATACGGCTAATGGTTTGTGGACCATCAATCCCTTGGAACTGAATCATACTTTCAGGTTTAACCACTTTCAGGTCGACACAACCATACAACAGCTTAATACGTTCAGCTTCTTCTGTTGTGGTTTGCAATACAGCAGCAATATCACGCGTTACATGCTCACCGCCACGTTGCAAAGTGTGTGTCATCGCCAAGCGACCATCTAAATACACCGCGATATTGGTCGTACCAGCACCAATATCGACCAAGCACACACCATATTCTTTTTCATCTTTAAGCAAGCTGGCTTCAGCTGTTGCTAATGATGAAATGACCATGCGTTCAACACCAATATTGGCGCCTTTTAATGCACGATCCAAATTCTGCATGGTGCTGATGGGCAACATCATCAAATGATAATGCCCTGTCATACTCCGTGCTGACATGCGAATCGGGTTTAATACCCACTCAGGTTCATCATCTAGTTCAAAACCTAAAGGTACAGCACTCACCAAATAGTGGTCAGACGTTAAATGACTGGCTTTAGCCAGTTCTAATGCACGCACCACTTCATTGGTGGTAATCGCATGGTCATTATTTTCAATTGGAGTGCGACCAGAGGCATAAAAACTTTTTAGTTCAGCACTTGGAATGGAAATCCACGCAGAATGTACACGACATTCCGCCATATCTTCCGCTTCCTGCACTGCATTTTTAATTGCGGTAACAACTTTATCGAGACTGACAATTTTCCCTTTATTCATGCCGCGGTTACGAGCGGTCGCCATCCCTACCACTTGGATATTGTCTGGCGCGTGTACCTTACCAATCAAAACTGAAACTTTGTGTGTCCCAATGTCAATCGCAACAACCGAGGGAACAGCTTCATTCATTATTTACTACTACCATTCACATGTTTGTTTAATTTATGGCTTAAAGCCTCTACTTATAAAGCCGATCATTATGGCTTTACCGGCGCTGCATTCGCAATGCCTATGTCATCACTGGTTACAACAAACTGACCATTTACCGACTTTGCTGGCACAGAGTTTTTCCATTGAATCGCTAAACCATTTCGGTAGCGCAAATCGATGGCAGAAATTCGTGGCCATACAGGTTTTAAGTCACTGTGTGCGAGATAACTTAAACGCTGCAACTTACTCATGGTCTGATCTTGATCGACAATCACGCGTAAGCCTGAATCAAACTGCATAAACCAAGTCATTCGTTCGGTTAAATATAATTCTTTTAAACGAATGCCAACAGGTATAAATAATTGATTAATTTCATTATAGCGACGCATCATCATTTTGGACTGACTCGTCGGCCCATGCAATAACGGCAAATTCTGATGATTGGTCGGGGTTAATTCGGCAAATACATCACCACTGTCGCTTAACAGTCGCCCAGTTCCCCAACGTGCAATTGCTTGACGCGGCATCACCCGTACACGAATTGCATTTGGCCAAGCACGCGATACCACCACGCGATCGACCCACGAGATTTCTAAAGTACGGTCACGAATGACACGTAAATCAGAGGTAAAATAATTTTGAGTCATCATCGGTGAAACGTATGACATGACTTGTTGTTTTTCTTGGACGCTCCGCACACCCACCACATCAAGTTCAGCCACACGTGCATCCGTCATGACTTTATATAGCCCCCAAATTCCGGCAATCAAGACCATACATGCAATAAACAACAACAGCCATCCACCCACATTGGTAAGCTTTTCCTTACGTGTCGGTGGTTTGTCATGTATCGATGTCGTTGCTGCACGTTTACGGCGCATAGACGCAGGAAGTTGAGCCATAATTTAGTGTGCCGCACCTGTTAGGGTTTGTTCCAAAATCGCGACACAAAGATCATCAAAACTATAACCTACGGCATTGGCCGCTTTTGGCACTAGAGAATGACTGGTCATACCCGGAACAGTATTTACCTCAAGTAACCAGAAGTTTCCTTCTGCATCCTGCATCGCGTCAATACGGCCCCAACCACTCGCACCTACCGCTTGGAAAGCGCGTAAAGATAAAGCTTGTAGACGCTTTTCTTCATCTTCAGTCAAGCCACATGGAATACCATATTGCACATCGTTACGGTTATATTTCGCTTCGTAATCGTAAAAAGCCACATCTGCAGGCGGTTCTAAACGAATCACCGGTAATGCCTGACCATTTAAAATCACAATGGTAAATTCACGTCCGGTAATCCATTTTTCAGCCATCACAACTGCATCATGCTGGGTCGCTTTTGCAATTGCGGTTGCAAAGTCTTCAATTTTTTCAACTTTGCTCATACCAATGCTTGAGCCTTCATGCACCGGCTTAATGATAAATGGCAAACCAATTGAATCTACAATTTCTTGTAAATCTGAATCTTTGCTGACAATACGATAAGGTGCTGTCGGTAGTTCTGAACCTTGCCAAACTTGTTTAGTTTTGACTTTATCCATACCAATCGCCGAGCCTTGAACGCCCGTTCCAGTGTACGGAATGTTTAACCATTCCAAAGTACCCTGAATTTGACCATCTTCACCACCACGGCCATGAAGGACGATAAATGCACGGTCATAAGCCACCAACTCAGTCACACTGCGTTGCTGCGGATCAAATGCTTCGGCATTTACACCCGAACGCACCAATGCTTCAAGTACAGCTTTACCACTATCGAGAGAAACCTCACGTTCGGCAGATTTTCCACCTAATAACACGGCAACTTTGCCGAATTTTGAAGCATTTGACACGTTTATATCCTTAAACTTTTATCTACGGTCTAAACAAACTTTGGATCACCAAGCGGTGATCATTTTACATAGAGATTGTTTTGAGCAAGTTCGATTGAGATTGCTCCAACATTACCTGCGCCCTGTGTTAATAACAAGTCATTTGCTTGTAACACTTTTTTCATTACTGCTTGTAAGTTGCCTTCTACTGGATCGATGAGAATCGGCTCAACCTCACCACGGAGACGAATGCTTCGAGCCAACGCACGACTATCCGCACCCACAATTGGTTTTTCACCTGCAGGATAAACTTCTAATAACAACAGTTGATCGACTTGTGACAAGACATCGACGAAGTCATCAAAACAGTCACGCGTACGGCTAAAACGGTGCGGTTGGAACATCATCACCAAACGACGATCTGGATGACTTGCACGTGCCGCTTTAATGGTCGCTTCCACTTCTTTTGGATGGTGACCATAGTCATCGACCAATTTCACCAAGCCATCTTCAACTTCAAATTCGCCTTGGACTTGGAAACGACGACCTACACCACTGAAGCTTTCTAAGGCACGCGCAATCGCAGCATCAGAAACGCCTTCATCCGTTGCAATACCAATCGCTGCCAAGGCATTTAAGATGTTATGAAGACCTGGCAAGTTAATGGTTAAACGTAACGGCTCACGGTCTTTACGCAAAACGGTAAAGTGTGATTGCATGCCTTCTTGAGCCACATCAACGGCACGAATGTCATTGTCTTCATTGAAACCATAAGTCACGACAGGACGACCAATACGCGGCATAATTTCACGGATGTTGGCATCATCACCACACATCACAGCTAAACCGTAAAATGGAAGGCGCTGTAAGAATTGTACGAAGGTATCTTTCAATACATCAAAGCTACCGCCATAGGTATCCATATGGTCAGCATCGATATTGGTGACAATCGTTGCCATCGGCTGTAAATGCAGGAAAGATGCATCTGATTCATCCGCTTCGGCCACGATATAACGACTTGCACCCAATGCAGCATTCACACCAGTACGATTTAACAAACCACCAATGACATAAGTTGGGTCCAGATTTTCTTCTGCCAACATGCAGGTCACAAGACTGGTTGTCGTGGTTTTACCATGCGTCCCCGCAACGGCAATACCATGACGGTAACGCATTAATTCACCCAACATTTCTGCACGACGCACGACAGGTGTACGGGTTTCAATCGCCGCTTTCACTTCCGGGTTTTCAGAATCAATGGCTGTTGATACCACGATTACATTGGCACCTTGAATATTTTCAGCAGCATGACCGATGAAAACTTGAATGCCGTTTTCTTCAAGCTGAGCCGTGGTTTTCGACGCTTTAATATCTGAACCTGAAACTTTATAGCCTTGGTTTTTCAATACTTCGGCAATACCGCACATGCCCGCACCACCAATCCCAATAAAATGGATGTGTTTAATACGGCGCATTTCTGGCACTTTAATGAGCTTTTTCGCTTGATCGGCAGGCGTTGATGGAGACATAGATTACTCGAATTTTACAAATCTTGAATTAAACCAACCACGTGCTGTGTCGCATCGGGTTGTGCCTGTTGTCGAGCCTTAACCGCCATTTCCATAAGTCGTTGGCGATTCATCAGCGGCTTCAACAACGCTGTTAAACTTTCTGCGGTCATGTCCGCTTGTGGGCAAATTTTTGCGGCATTGATATTGGCCAAGAACCCTGCATTTGCAGTTTGATGGTCATCCACTGCACTTGGCAGAGGAACAAACACGGCTGCTACACCTGCTGTCGCAATTTCAGTGACGGTTAGCGCACCAGCACGGCAGATAATCAAATCCGCTGCAGAATAGGCTGCTGCCATATCTTCAATAAACGGCTGAACTTCAACTTGCATATGTTCAGGTGCATTTGCATAACGAGCCAATGTGCTTTCAGCGTTATTTTGACCACACTGGTGATATACACTGAGTGGCTGTTCTAATTGCTGCAAGGCTGCCGGCACACATTCATTTAAGGCACGTGCGCCCAGTGAGCCACCCACAATTAAAACCCGTAATGGCAACCCAGCTTTTTCACGCTCTTGGTAACGCCATGACGGATTTAAAATTTCTGTAATTTCTTTACGTACAGGATTCCCTGTGGTTACGATTTTATCTTGTGCTGGAAAGGTATTTGGAAATGCCTGACAAACAATTTTGGCCACACGTGACAACTGCGTATTGGTAAAACCTGCCACCGCATTTTGTTCATGGATAATGACTGGAATGCCCAATGCACGAGCCGCCAAACCACCCGGTCCAGCCACGTAACCCCCAAAGCCTGCAACTGCATCAACTTTGAGTTGTTTCATATAACGCATGGCACTCAAAGTAGCTTTGAGAATTTTAAACGGTGCCATCAGCTTACGCACGACTCCATTGCCGCGTACGCCTTGGATATCAATTTGATAAATTGGAATATTATGATTTTTAAGCAGGCGATTTTCCATGCCTGTTGGCGTTGCGAGCCAAGAAACTTCACAGCCTTGTTGTTGCAACTCTTTGGCAACAGCGAGCGCTGGAAAGACGTGACCACCGGTTCCGGCAGCCATCATCATGACATGTTTCGGCTTTACTTGCGTTACTTCGGTCACTGTCTAATTCTTCAATTCTAAAAAGAGGCTAATGATATTCGATTTTAAGCAAACAATTGTAATCACAAACGCATGACCGTGAAAGGTAATTTACTTTTTTTCAACAGGCGTATGATTGTTTTTTTCTACTATTTTAAAAGTTTAAACTAGTTTTATTATTAATCTATGAGAATTGAAAAAAAATCAGACAATTTTTCACTTTAATTGCATTCACTTACAGTTTTTTTGCTTTTTTAGCTCCCCTCCCCTTAGCGCAGGACAAAAAAGAGCCCGTGAAGGACTCTTTTAAATCTAGTGCAAAATTAAGCTTTTAAACCTGTCTCAAGGACATCAAATAAATCATCGGCAATCGAGGTGCCAAATTGCGCATCAATTTCACGTACGCAGGTCGGACTGGTGACATTGATTTCAGTCACGTAATTACCAATCACATCCAAACCAACAAAGACCAAACCTTTTTCACGAAGGAATGGTCCGACTTTGGCTGCAATGGCTTTATCATTTTCGGTCAATGGACGCGCCTCGCCCAAACCACCTGCCGCCAAGTTGCCACGCACTTCACCATTTTGCGGAATACGCGCCAAACAATACGGTACGGGTTCGCCATTGATCATCAAAATACGTTTGTCACCATCCACAATTTCAGGGATGTATCGCTGCGCCATAATCGGCTGTGTGCCGTTATTGGTCAGGATTTCAATGGTTGAACCAATATTAACGCCATCTTGGTATAAACGGAAAATGCCCATGCCGCCCATGCCGTCTAATGGCTTCACAATCACATCACCATGTTCTTGTAAAAATTCACGAATCAGACTTTGCTGCGAAGTCACCAAGGTTGGTACTTGAAGTTCAGGGAATTGTGTCGCAAACAATTTTTCATTGCAGTCACGTAGGCTTTGTGGCTTGTTAATAATCCATGCACCTTCGCGTTCAGCCTGTTCCAAAATATAGGTGGTGTAGACAAAGTTCATGTCAAACGGAGGATCTTTACGCATCAAAACCACGTCATAAGCAGCAATTGGTTCTTTTTGTTTTTCGCCGAGTTCGTAATAGTGGTTGTAGTTTTCAAAAACTTTTAGCGGTGAAATCAAACCAAAGGCTTTGCCTTGATCGATATATAAATCTTGCTGTAATGCATAGCCTAGCTCATGTCCACGACGTGCTGCTGCCCATAGCATCGCCATTGAGGTATCTTTTTTTAGGTTTACATTTTCGATGGGATCCATCACAACAAGTACACGCATTATTCAGTGCTCTGTTCATTATCAATTTATGAATGAGTATAGCCGAGATTTTTCTTTTGTTTATTCTGATTTTGCATGTGTATGTATGGATTCGTGTGATGCAGGCGATAATTCAAAACATTTCTATCATCGGCTTTATCTCAATAATGGAAATAAGCTTTAATAACATCATGTGATAGGTCTGTGTAAATAAATACCAAAGCATTGCTACCTGTTTAATTACTTCCAAATATACTTAGCCCTATTTTTGGTTAAAAAATACGTGATTTTTTATTTTTTTTAGATATTGTGTTAATTATTGTAAATAAAAAAAATAGAATTCATTGATGATCAACATTGAGCAGATGGCTATCATTCTTGATGCTTTACCAGACCCTGCATTTGTCATATCACGTAGTGGAAAATACGTTGCAGTTTTTGGCGGGCGCGATAATCGTTATTACCACGATGGTTCCGGTCTTGTTGGTACCTATATTTCAGATGTGATCAAGCCAGATAAAGCCAACTTGTTTATGCAACTGATCGGCCAAGCTCTAGCATCAGGAAATCTACTCATCGAAGAGTACGAATTGAGCAATAGGGATGTAAAAGGTCTGCCCGATTATGGTCCTGAAGAGCCCATTTGGTTTGAAGTGCGCATCCAAGCCCTCAGTTTTTCGGTAGATGAAGAAGACGTTGTACTTTGGGTCGCAAGTAATATTTCAGCGCGTCACAACTTGGAAATCAAGCTGAAGGAACTCAGCCATACGGATCAATTAACCGGTCTTTTCAACCGAAGAAAATTAGAGCATGACTTAGCATTACATTATGAGTCATACCTACGGCATTCCATACAGACCTCGATCTTGATGTTCGATCTTGATAACCTCAAAAAAATCAACGACAGTAAAGGCCATCATGTCGGTGATGAGGCAATCCGAGCAGTCGCAGATATTCTTCGTTTAACGCTGCGTAAGACCGATTGCGCCTGCCGCTTAGGTGGAGATGAGTTTGTGGTCGCCTTGCCCAACACGGGCTGCGAGCAGGCCATCCAGTTTGCCAAACGGATTCATGAACATTCCAGAAAAGAATTAAGTCGGTTTTCAATAGATAACGCGCATGTCACCGTGAGCATAGGAGTGACAACCATCATGCCTGAAGATTGTACCTACGAAGATACAATTAAGCGTGCTGATCTAGCGCTGTATAAAGCCAAACATGGCGGGAAAAATAGAATTGTCGCGGCGTAAGCGTGCGGCAGAAATAAACCAAATTTCACAGTCTATTTAGCAATTTGATATTCAAGCCGTTGTGATTGCTCAGCATGAGCTCTCTCCCCTTTTCAACATAAGTTCAGTTTAGATAGGTGTCCGATATGCAGCAAGCCATTGTTGATTTTGCCTTGGATGATGAAAATCATTGGTATGCTATTTTAGCTTGTGGCCATACACAGCATGTCCGGCATGATCCGCCTTGGCAAAACCGTCCTTGGGTTATCACTGAGCAAGGACGGAACGAAAAGTTAGGGGTAATGTTGGAATGTAAGAAGTGTGATGAAGAGAGTTTCGTATAAGAGATTTTATGTTAAACGAGTGATGAAAAGGCTCATGAATTGTGCCTTTCATATAACATCTATTATTTAATTTTAAATTATGAATGTTGAATATCGAATACCGTACCTAATCGAGCTGATATTTTTTCAATAGTAGACTCCAATACTTCAGAGGTTAGATCTAATTTAATTTCTTCTGGATAAAGATTTAATAATTCCTTAATAGAGGGTCGCTGATTTAAAGGTAGACAATCAATTAAGGCCATCAAAAATTTAGGATCAAAAGATCTTATTGATTTAGCCTTTAGAACTAAACGAGGCATTCTATATATTTATTCTAATAATGTACTTAATGTAAATTATATCAATTAATTAAATATACTATAAATGACTTTTTGTATCAAAAAATTGAATATTTATTTACCTTTTGGTTGTAATTTCTATTACCTAAAAATCAAAATTGAAGCTAATCACGTAAGATAATTTCGGTTATGAGAAATGAGAGCTACCTTTTCTCGTTTTTTTATTCTAAAACTGCTAAAATTCTTATACGCCATTGACGTACTTGAGCTCATGTTATTCATTGAAACCAGTGTTTTTACCAAGCAAATTAAAGAGCTTGTAAGTGATGAAGAGTATCGTCAGCTCCAGCAAGATCTTTTGGTACAACCTGATAAAGGTGACTTAATCAAGAATGGTGGTGGAATTCGTAAAGTACGCTGTACTCAAGGCAATAAAGGTAAAAGCGGCGGCATCCGGGTGATCTATTATTGGGTCACAGAAGATGATCAGATATTTTTCCTGGTGGCTTATCCAAAGTCTGTGAAAGATAATCTGACAGACAAAGAAACATCGATCCTGCGTCAATTAGTAAAGGAGCAATTTCATGGATAACAACTTATTTGATGACCTGGTTGCTTCAATCAAAGAAGCTGGTGCCATCAAACGTAATGAGATAAAGGCCAGTCGAGTCACAGAGCTTGAATTGCCAGATATTAAAGAAGTACGTGAGAAAACTGGATTAACGCAAGCAGAGTTTGCTGCACGTTTGCATATTAGCGCGAGAACGCTACAGAACTGGGAACAAGGCCGACGCTATCCGACTGGTCCTGCAGCGACTTTAATTCGCATTCTGGATGCCCATCCAACTTTGATCTAAATATTTTAGATAATAAAAAACCCCAGCATCCTGCCGGGGTTTCTCATATTGGGTTGCTAGGTATGACTCCTGTCTTACCTCACGCTCCTGGTGCGATCTTTCTTATTCTTGTTGTTTGGAACATCCTGTTCTCTATGACTTCATCATAGGAAAATTCACCTATCCTGGATAGCCGCAAAGGGCCGAGTTTTATGTGAGCCAAAGCGTACAAAATAGCCTAAATTTTATCCCCAGCAATTGGGGATAGTTTTGGAACCTGGATCCGTATGAAATGGGCACTGATTGCTAAATTGATCATTTTTTTAGCCAATTTTCTTGGCAAAAACTATCAAAATCGATCATAAAAAAGCCGACTTGTTTCAAAGTCGGCTTTTTGGGCATTTTTGGATTTTTCTATTTTTATTAAGTAGTTGATATTTATATTAATATACAAGTGTACTTCGTATAATCGCCATTATGTTAAATGATCCATCATATTAGGATATTTTATCCATCTATAGTTATTAACCTTAAACTCTCTAACATGAGTAAAATCAGACCAAATTAATTTACTGCCTTTCGTCCACTTTAAAGATTGAATACGCAGATTTACTTTTAATTTTTCTTGTTCTGTTGCAGGTCTTAAATCCCCAAGCTCACCATAGAGTCTTACACCAGGATGAGAGTTAAATTGCCCTTTAATGAATGACGATAACCAAAAAACTTTGCTTGAGTTCACAGCACAGATACAAACATTTTTATTTTGTTTTAGATTTTCTGCTAATTGATGAGAAAATGAATCAAACAGAAAACCTGTTCCATCATCATTCAAGAAAACTGTTCCTATTGGAGTAATGTTAGGTATTCCCTCGATAGATACGCTAGCAATATTTACATGCATATTTGCTTTTTGCGCTTTAATAAAAACATCTTTAATTATTTTCCAGTTATTCAAATCAATTTTCATTTTTATAAGTCCTTATTCCAATTCCATTTATTTGTAACTTACATCTGTTTTTAGTTCATTGACTAGAAGAACTAATTTTATATTTTTATAGATATTCTAAAATTAACATAATACACGTTATACGAAATTCTTTAAATTTTCTATAAGTATCAATACTTTAACTAAAGCCGTTTCAGTAAATAGCGCACTGAGACGGCTTTTTATTGATTCTTCACGTTTAACGCCTACTTTTTAAGCAATATTTCACGTTTTATGTTAGTTAGATGCAACAATCATCATTTAAAGACGTAAAAAAGGCAGCTTCAGCTGCCTTTTGAAATCCCGAAAAATTAGATGCCGTATTTAACACGGTACGCTTCCATTTTCGCCAAGGCTTCAGTTTCGCCTTTTGCATCTAAGAAAGTCATTAAATCTTTCATAGTGATTAAAGCATGTACAGGAATTTCGAGTTCTTTTTGCACTTCTTGAATCGCAGACAAATCGCCCTGACCTTTTTCTTGACGGTCTAGCGCCACCAATACGCCCGCAATTTGTGCACCGGCATTTTTCAGAATAGTTACTACTTCACGAATCGCTGTACCCGCAGTGATCACATCATCAATGATCCAGACTTTTTTACCTTCAACAGACGCACCAACCAATACACCGCCTTCGCCATGGTCTTTCGCTTCTTTACGGTTAAAGCCCCAAGGTACGCTCACACCATGGTTTTGTGACAGTGCGACAGCCGTAGCTGCTACAAATGGAATACCTTTATAAGCTGGGCCAAAGACCACTTCCACATTATCGCATTGTGTTAATTTAGCTGCATAGCCAGAAGCCAATAATGATAAGGCTTCACCATCGTTCAGTAGACCTGCATTAAAAAAATAAGGACTCACACGACCCGATTTTAAAGTAAACTCACCAAATTTAAGCACACCACGTGATAATGCGAGTTCGATAAAAGCTTGTGGATTAAATGCCGCTTGCGCTGTCATGAGGTGCTCCATTTTTTTAAGTTTGAGGTTAAACCTGAGCATGATACCAAAGAGTAGCTATCCAAGTGATCAAAAAATTTTACGTGTCGTTTCAATTAATGTGAATGGTCTGCGTTCCGCTGAAAAAAAAGGTATTTTTGACTGGATGGCAACTTCAGACGCCGATGTCATCTGCATGCAAGAAAGCCGCATTACCCATGAACAATGGACCGATAAATTTAAACCCGAAGGTTGGTTTACACACCTTTTCCCTGCAGAACGCCCAGGCTATGCCGGTACTGCGATTTATAGCCGCCTACCCTTTGTATCAGTGAAAGATGGCTTAGGCTTTGAATTAGCCGATAGCCAAGGCCGCTTTATTTCTGCTGAGTTCGATTTAGGACTTGGACAAACTGCACATATTTGCTCGCTCTACCTGCCTTCTGGTTCATCGGGTGAAGAAGCTCAGGCACGTAAAGATTTATTTTTAAACGAATACAAACAAATTTTGAAGCAATGGCGTGCTGAAAATAAGTCAGTGATTGTTTGCGGTGACTACAACATCGTGCATAAACGTATTGATATTAAAAATTGGTCTGGGAACCAAAAGGCTTCAGGCTGCTTACCACATGAACGTGCATGGCTCGATCATATTTATGATGAGCTTGGCTATGTCGACACCTTCCGTGAGGTACGTAAAGAAGCCGAGCTTTACTCTTGGTGGTCTAACCGCGGACAAGCCCGTGCCAAAAATGTGGGTTGGCGTATCGACTACCATGCATGTTCACCTGACTGGAAAGAACGTACCGTGAATGCTTGGGTATTCAAAGATGAGTGGTTTAGCGACCATGCCCCAGTGATTATTGACTATAAAATTTAAGCTTTCAGCAATTAATTGAGTGAACGATTGTTTACTCAATTAGAGGTTATTTCTCACATTACATGACGAATTTGTGGATTTATCTCACAACTCGAACGTAGCATTATGGTCGCACGGCAAAGGGACATGTCAGGATGACACAAAAGGATTGGACGCCGAAGGAAGTATAAAAACAAACTAAATGATTTAGCTTGTTTTCAAGGATGTGACAATGGACGTTGGACTGAGACCCGCATGATCAGGATGATTAAATGCGGGTTTTCTCTTTTCTAGCCCTCGCATCTCTAGACTCCCCCAAATAAAACAGCTAAAAATTCGATCTGCACAGCAAATTCTTATTCTCGCTTTATTTCTACTTCTGACCGTGCAACCTTAGGCTGAATTTTCTTGTTATCGCAGCGCTTTCTTTTCTGATTCGTTTTGTTCTGTAGGCTATTCTAAAACACCAAAATGTCGTTTTGATGACAATGCCTAATATTTACAGCATGCGACTTGTACAGCAAAACATTTATTTCTTAATCCACATCACGATCGTGCTTTGAGCATTGATGAATTAGCCTGTAGGATAATGCTGAATTGTATTTTTTATCTTATTGTTTTGAATAATTGAGGACACCTGTTCATGCTTAAAATTTATGGCATCAAAAACTGTAATACCATGAAAAAAGCTTTCGACTTGCTCAACGAATTAGGCCTGACCTACGAATTTCATGACTATAAAAAACAAGCGATTGATGCTAAAACCGTAAAAAAATGGCTTAATGCCAAAGGCGCTGATGTGATTCTCAACAAAAAAGGCACCACATGGAAAAAACTCAGTGAAGAAGAGCAACAGACAGCCTTAGCCAGTGAAGAAAATTTGATTCAGTGTTTAACAGCGCATAGCAGCATGATTAAACGTCCTGTACTCGATACAGGTAGCGATTTATTGGTTGGCTTTGATGAAAGCGCTTACCGTGCATTGAAATAAATTTTTTTATCACACTCATGCAC
The DNA here is from genome assembly GCF_013420465.1 of Acinetobacter sp. YH01005. Taxonomy (NCBI): domain Bacteria; kingdom Pseudomonadati; phylum Pseudomonadota; class Gammaproteobacteria; order Moraxellales; family Moraxellaceae; genus Acinetobacter; species Acinetobacter sp. YH01005. Next base: position 94,361 of record NZ_VOYA01000013.1, read on the forward strand.
GGCTCTAGTTCAATTGTGGCTGAAAATAGGCTATAAAAAAGCCTGACATTGTCAGGCTTTTTTTGTTTGAATCATGTCAAATTAGTTGGCACGAATCCATGTTTGATTACGACCTAAAGCAGCAACGCCAATAAAGCCGCGAAGCTCTAGTTTTTTGCCACCATCAGCCAATTGACCTTTTAACTTGTAAGTTTTACCTGATTGAGGATCCAAAATTGAACCGTCTTCATAGCTTGTACCACCTACATTTTTAAGACCGGTCACAATACGTAAGCCTTTTAATGATTTGTTGTGATATGGGCCTTCACATTTTTTACAAGCGTTTTCTTCACCTGGTGTCAAAACTGACTGAATGCTCGCAGAAAGCGTACCATTTTTTTGTTCAGTGAATTTTACAATCGCTTTTGGCTGCTTGGTTTTATCATCAATGGTTTTCCAAGTTGTACCATTTAGCGGGTCTGCAGCATTTGCAAATGCGGCTAAACTCATCAATCCTAATGCTAGTGCAATTTTTTTCATTTTTGTTTATTTCCCTGGTCTGATATAGACGACATTAGTATCCAAAAGTCACAACAATTTATCAATTTTTGTATGTGACCGTTTAGTGTAACCTTGTAATTTGTGTTGGTAAATATGCTCACACGATTCCAAAAATAGAAAAAGATGGAAAGACAATGAAGATATCGCCACTGACGAAACAACTGATTACAGAAAGCATTTTAAAAACCACAATTCGTGGGCCGAGCCAATTCAATTTACCGCCCAATACTTTAAGGTTTGCTTTGGAACAAATGTGTCGTGCATTTCCCCAAAACCCCGATGTACAAATTCGTCCTATTCGCTTAGCCGGCTTAAAAGCCGAAGAAATCAAACCTCAACAGGCATCGACCCAACTCATTTTTCATATTCATGGGGGCGCATTTTTCTTGGGTTCGATGAACACGCATCGGGCGTTTCTGACTCAAGTTGCGGCACGCACGCAAATGCAAGTGTTACATTTGGATTATCCTTTATCCCCTGAAGCACAGTTCCCTGAAGCACTCGATGCCCTTTTTGATGTGTATGCGGTGTTATTAGATCAAGGGGTTCAAGCCAAAGATATTATTTTGTCAGGCGACTCTTGTGGTGCAAACTTGGCGCTTGCCTTAGCCCTTAAAATTCAACAGGAACAACTTCCACAAGTCAGTGGTTTGGTGTTGATGTCACCGTTTTTAGACTTGACGCTGAGCAGTGAGTCTTTGCGTTATAACCGTAAGCATGATGCGCTGTTAAGCATAGAAGCCCTCGAAACAGGCATTGATTATTATGTACCACGCTCGGTCGATCGAGCTGATCCATTGGTCTCGCCTTTTTTTGCCGAGCTCAAAGAACTACCTCCGATTCATATTCAAGTGGGTTCTAAAGAAATTTTATTGGATGATGCGCAGCGCTTTAAAGTCAAAGCAGAAGAAGCCGGCCTAGATGTCGAATTTATGCTGTACACTGGCATGTGGCATAACTTCCAAATGTTTAGCTCTTGGTTTGAAGAAGGACAACGTGCGCTGAGTGATTTAGCTGATTTTGCACACCGACTGGATCAGGACTAATCCGTGAAAACCAATTCCTGAAAACTGATCCCTGAAACTAATCAAAGTCACCATAAAAAAAGGTCAGCAGATGCTGACCTAAGAGGGAAATGTCATTCTGTTAAATGGCTTGAATTTGAGCCTGAGCTGTCGCCATTGCTTGTGCTTTCATGTCAGGTCCCATATTGACACCTTCGGCACGAATCACATCAATATCGCTAACACCTGTAAAATTAAATACGGCTTTTAATAAACCTTCTTGATAATCTACAGGGCTGTTATCGCCATACACACCGCCACGACTGCTGGCAATGTAGACTTTTTTGTCACCTGCCAAGCCCACGGGACCTTGTTCTGTATATTTAAAAGTAAGAGATGGATCCGGAAATTTGAACAACTCCTATAAGTGATACTCTGCTGCTCAAATGATGTTATAAACATTAATATATGGAGTATTTTATGGCACGTAGACCAAGAAGAAATCATTCAAACGACTTTAAGGCTAAGGTAGCACTTGCTGCGATCAAAGCAGAAAAAACACTTGCTGAATTGAGTTCTGAGTTTGATGT